>NZ_JAFNOK010000009.1:0-104905 GCF_026536305.1 Gilliamella sp. B3892 | reverse complement strand
CCGTAGTGCCGATGGTAGTGTGGGTATTACCCATGTGAGAGTAGGGTGCCGCCAGACTTTTAAATTAGAGCGAAAGCCCAGCAGAGATGCTGGGCTTTTTTGCTATTTGCCGTTTAGATTTTGTGTAAATAATTTTGCATAATCATTTATTTGTTTGTGATTTTCTATATCATAAAATGTAATATTAAACATCAAGTGTTGTAGGAACGAGATGAATTCACTAATCGCCTTTAATAAACCATTTAATGTTATTACACAGTTTTCCTTTCATGAAAAATATCAAACATTAAAAAATTTTATACCATTACCACAATTTTACCCAGCAGGTCGGCTTGATACTGACAGTGAAGGATTACTATTACTCACCAATGACGGTAAATTACAAGCTAAAATAAGTTCCCCGAAATTCAAATTACCTAAAACATATTGGGTACAAGTAGAAGGTGAGATTAACCAAAGTGCGATTGAAGCATTAAAGCGGGGTGTTCAATTAAAAGAGTTTCATACCGCACCTGCAATTGTTTCAGCGCTGGCTGAGCCGACACAATTATGGCCAAGGGTGCCGCCGATTAGAGAACGCAAAACGATACCGACCTCATGGGTAAGTATCACAATAACCGAAGGCAAAAATCGACAAGTTCGCCGAATGTGTGCCGCTGTCGGTTTCCCTTGTTTAAGGCTCGTGCGTGTACAAATTGGCAAATATAATCTCTTTACTCATCAATTGTCACAAGGTGAGTGGCGTTCAATCAGTCTCAATGATCTTTAATTACAATTAATCGTCTAATATTGGTTGATATTCTATTCTTTCCTTTAAATTTTAAAGGATCAAATTGATCAATAATGTTATTTTCTCTGATTGAATACATTGGGCTTTATTCTAAAATAAGATAAAATGATCGTTAATATGATCATAGGATAATTTATTTATGGCAGAACAAAAAAAAGAAGGCTTTTTTTCACGCTTAAAAAAAGGTCTTTTTAAAACTAAACAAAATATTGGATCGGGTTTTCTTAATTTATTTAAAGGAAAAAAGATCGACGATGCGTTATTTGAAGAGCTTGAAGAGCAGCTTATTATTGCCGATGTAGGCTTTGATACAACACAAAAATTAATCAGTTCATTAACTCAACAAGCTTCACGCAAAGAACTAAAAGACGCTGATGCACTACATGAGCTTTTAAAGCAAGAAATGAAATCTATTTTAAGTGATGTGGATAAACCTCTTGAAATAGAAAGTCACAAGCCTTTTGTTATATTAATGGTTGGCGTAAATGGTGTAGGAAAAACAACCACCATAGGCAAATTAGCTCGTCAATTTCAACAACAAGGCAAATCTGTTATGCTCGCTGCCGGCGATACATTCCGTGCTGCTGCCGTTGAACAGCTACAAGTGTGGGGAGAGCGCAATAATATCCCGGTTATCGCCCAACATATCAATGCGGATTCGGCTTCAGTTATTTTTGATGCTATGCAAGCAGCTAAAGCTAAAAATATTGATGTACTTATTGCTGACACAGCTGGACGTTTACAAAATAAATCTCATTTAATGGATGAACTCAAAAAGATCGTTCGAGTAATGAAAAAACAAGACGAAACGGCCCCGCATGAAATCATGTTAACGATAGATGCCGGTACCGGGCAAAATGCCATTAGCCAAACCAAACTATTTAATGAGGCAGTTGGTGTGACCGGTATGACATTAACCAAATTAGATGGTACCGCTAAAGGTGGGATTATTTTTAGTATTGCCGATCAATTTAATATCCCTATCCGTTATATAGGCGTTGGTGAGAAGATTGAAGATTTACGACCTTTTGTCGCTGACGATTTTATCAATGCACTATTTGATGAAACAGATGAATAGAGAGAAACCATGATCCAATTTCAGCGAGTAAGTAAAGTTTATTCCGGTGGAAAACCCGCACTACAAAATATAAATTTTACTTTATATTCTGGTGAAATGGCATTTTTAACCGGACATTCTGGCGCCGGTAAAAGCACTTTAATGCGATTAATTTGCGGTTTAGAAAAAGCAAATGACGGTAAAGTGCTCCTTAATGGTATTGATGTCTCTAGTTTAAAAAAACAAGATGTACCATTTTTACGCCGAACAATTGGCATGATCTTTCAAGATCACCAATTGCTGATGGATCATACTGTTTACGATAATGTGGCTATTCCATTAATTATTCTTGGTAAACCAGCTGAGGAGATCAAAAGACGAGTTTCCGCCGCTCTCGATAAAGTCGGATTGTTAGATAAAATGAAATTTTATCCTATACAACTATCCGGTGGAGAGCAACAACGAGTCGGGATTGCTCGTGCGATTGTTAATCGCCCAAATGTCTTACTTGCCGATGAACCGACCGGTAATTTGGATGATAAATTATCAAAAGATATTTTGACATTGTTTGAAGAATTTAATCAAGCTGGCGTCACCGTGCTAATGGCAACACATAATATGTCACTTATTCGCCGTAAACATCATCGCATATTAAATTTGAATCAAGGACGTTTAGAGGTTAAAAGTTGATGATTAATGCAAAAGTCAAACCTGCTAAACCAAAAGCAAAAAATGAAAATAGCTTTTTCGCACGTTGGAAAAGGCAAATTGCCTATGCCTGGAAAAATGTATTTAATGATTTCAGACAACATATTTTTGCCTCGTTGCTCACTATTTTTGTGATCGCAATTTCAATTGCATTACCGACAATTGGATATATATTGTGGAAAAATGCAAATCAAGCGGCACAGCAATGGAACCCAACGCCTAATTTAACTGTCTATATCAATAAATCATTAACACCGGAAAAAACGACTGATTTACTCGATAAACTCAAAACTTATACCGAGTTTGAAAGTGTCAACTATCTGTCAGCGGAGCAGGCACGTGAAGAGTTTAAAAAATGGTCTGGATTTGACAGTGCTTTAGATTTATTAGATGAGAACCCATTACCGGCAGTAGCCATTTTACTGCCGCAAAAAGAAGCCAAACAGACAACTAAACTTCATCAATTACAGGCGGAAATATCGAAAATTGAAGGTGTTGATGATGTACAACTCGATGATAGTTGGTTTACCAGACTTATCGCATTGACAGATATGGTAAAATCGATAGTATGGACAGTAGCAATCTTAATGGTTATTGCCGTTTCTTTAGTTATCGGTAATAGCATTCGATTAAATATTTTTGCCCGTAGGCAAACAATTGTTGTTATGCAATTAATTGGCGCAACAGAAGGATTTATTTTAAGACCATTTTTATATAGTGGCATCTTTATTGGTCTAATAAGTGCTATTTTAGCTTTAATTTTATCGAAAATATTTATACTTCAAATAGATTCAATCATATTGCATGTTGCAGATGTATTTGGAACAATAGTGACAATAAATGGACTTTCATGGGATGAAAGTATATTGATTGTTTTATTTTCGATGATAATTGGTTGGCTATCAGCTTTAATTGCGACTAAAAAATATTTAAAAGTGATGCATATTGCTTAATTAAATTAAATAAATATTATTAGTGCTATCAAGATATAAATATATTATAAAAAATGTGAACTAAATCACGTTTTGATGGTCTAATTAAACAGTAAGATTTTAAATTGTTGTTATTTAAAAAGGCAACAAAATAGCTTAATTAAAAGGGGGAATTAAATGAGTACTGATTTAAAAATGCAAGTAGGTGCTTTAATCCCACAAGGAAATATTGAATCATATCTTCGCATGATTAACACCTATCCGATGCTAACCGCAGAAGAAGAAAAATCATTAGGTGAAAGACTTTATTATCATGACGATGTGGACGCAGCAAGACAATTAATTTTGTCACACTTACGTTTTGTTGCGCATATAGCCCGTGGTTATTCCGGTTATGGATTACCGCAAGCAGATTTAATACAAGAAGGTAATATTGGATTAATGAAAGCTGTTCGTCGTTTCAATCCTGAAATGGGCGTTCGCTTAGTTTCATTTGCGGTACACTGGATAAAAGCTGAAATTCATGAATACGTATTAAAAAATTGGCGTATTGTTAAAGTAGCAACAACTAAAGCACAACGAAAATTATTCTTCAACCTAAGAAAAAACAAACAACGTTTAGGTTGGTTTAATAATGCTGAAGTTGATATGGTTGCTGATGAATTAGGTGTTAGTCGTAAAGACGTACTTGAAATGGAATCTCGCATGTCAGCGCAAGATATGTCATTTGATATTGATAGTGATGACGATGATAATTCAATTGTAGCTCCGGCGCTTTATTTAGAAGATGTTAATTCTGATTTTTCTAAATCAATTGAAAATGATAATTGGGAAAATGACGCAACGGATAAATTACATGATGCATTATCACAATTGGATGAACGTAGCCAAGATATCATTAAAGCACGTTGGTTAGATTCTGATGATAGCAAATCAACATTGCAAGTTTTGGCTGATAAATATAGTGTTTCGGCTGAACGTATACGTCAACTAGAAAAAAATGCAATGAAAAAACTACGTGTAGCCATTGAAGCATAATTAAATTGTGATTATTAACTTTTTAAACCTTACTGATAAAACAGTAAGGTTTTTTTATGCTCAAAATCCACAATGAATGCATTAAGATAAGTTATTATTGTTTTACTTTAATATTTTATTGTTTTTTATTGTGCTTGTTTTATACTGTATTTCCTAAGTTAAATAATAAGGAAATAAAAATGGATACAGCTATAACCAAAAAACAATCACGATTAAACCAATACTGTCAATATATGGCAATTTTAATCCTGCTCCCTATTGTATGCATGCTAATTGGTACGGTGTCGCCAATGCTGTTTTACTTTTTTGGTACGAATAATATCGGGTTGGAATCCAATGGATATTCATTTTTCATTTTTACAGCAATCGATGATAGCTTCGATGTACTAAGCTTAACCTTCTGGCAAGCTGCCTTAGCAACACTTATTGATACCGGCAGAATTATTATTTTAATTTATGCTTTTAATCAACTACGATTAATGCAGGTTAATTTTGCGCAAGCGGACTATTTTTCCGTTAAATCAACAAACTACTGTTATAACTTTGGTAAATATTTGGTGATTTGGGCGGTAATGGGGGTACTTTCAGAACCGGTAATAACGGCAATATTAAGTTACAATCAGCCTGAGCGTTATTTTTCAATATCGTTCACGAGCGAAGATTTTATGACACTGCTGTTAGCAATCAGTATTATGCTAGTTGGTCAGATCTTAAAAAAAGCCAGTCAGATCGCTGAAGAAAATAGACAGTTTATCTAAATATAGCATATAAATAATAACGTTGAGTACGATACAATGACGTTAACCTAGAAACCGATTTAATAGGATCTTAATGTGGCAATTATTATAAATTTAGATGTAATGCTGGCTAAACGCAAAGTTAAATCCAAAGACTTAGCAGCCGCAATCGGCATTACTGAACAAAATTTATCATTACTAAAGCAAGGTAAAGTAAAAGGATTCAGACTGGCAACCCTCGAGGCAATCTGTAAACACTTAGATTGCCAACCGGGCGATATACTGGAATATTCTGATAAAGAGTAAATGATTAACTTATTGCAAGTAAGGCGGCTTCTTCTGCATGCAATAAAGCGGTATCAAACAATGGCGTCAGGCAATCTGTCTGTTGGATTAACAAGCCAATTTCAGTGCAACCCAGTATAACGCCTTGTGCGCCTTGCTTAACAAGTTTATCAATAATCTGAAGATAAGCTTGTTTAGCGCTTGGCTTAATTATGCCATGGCAAAGCTCATCATAAATAATTTGATTGATGATTATTCTATCTTGCTCATCGGGAATCAGTACTTGTAAACCTTTATTAGTCAGTTTTGATTTATAAAAGTCTTGTTCCATCGTATATTTTGTTCCTAGCAAAGCAACCGTTTGAATATTGCCTTTGATTAAGTGCTGTGCCGTAACATCAGCAATATGGAGAATGGGAATATCAATGGCAGCTTGAATCTGATCTGCGACTTTATGCATCGTATTGGTACAAATCACGATAAAATCTGCCCCAGCTAATGCTAGTCTTTTGGCGGCATCAATTAAAATAAGCGCACTTTTATCCCACTCACCATTGGACTGACAATGTTCAATTTCTTGAAAGTCGACACTATATAAAAGCGTCTTGGCTGAATGTAATCCTCCTAATGATTTTCCTACCATTTGATTGATCACTTGATAATAAGTCACTGTGCTTTCCCAGCTCATCCCGCCGATTAAACCTATTGTTTTCATTTTATCCATTTCCTAAACGTATTAAGCGAACTGTGTGATTAAAATTATGTTGAAGAGATTAAATTTGTTTAATGTTAAGGTATTTTGGTAAATAAACCAAAGCGTCTTGTAACAATCTTTTAAACTTAAAAAACTTATATAACATAGTATATAAATCTTTTGATGCTATAATCGATATTAGTAGAATATAAGGAAAAAGCAATAATGCGAAAGCTGTTATCCAGTTATCATCCCTTACTTTATTGGTTAAGAGTAAATCAGCGTCGCTTGTTTCGTCGATTTTCCTGGTATTGTTCTTCACGTCAATATAGCTTAAAACGTAGTCATGATTTACGTTTACCTTTTCGTTATAAAAAACATACCTCTAAATTAATACGTCGATTGGGTAACAGCGATATTCAGCTTCAATACAATAAAGTCAAAAACCTAAAAATTGCAGTTGTTTCGTTAAATGGAATCTTAATTAAACCTGGTGAATATTTTTCATTTTGCCGATTAGTCGGAAAACCAACTAAGAAGCGAGGATTTGTCAATGGAATGGAACTTTTATTGGGCGTAGCTCGTTCAGGTATTGGCGGTGGTATATGTCAGGTTAGTAATCTGATTCATTGGTTAGCTCTCCATTCAAAGCGCCAAATAGTCGAACGAGCAAATCATAGCTTTGATCCTTTTCCTGATGATGGTCGGGTGTTACCTTTTGGTTCGGGTGCCGCTATTTTTTATAATTATATTGATCTTATTATTCATAATCCTACCGATAAAACATTTCAAATTATGCTTCATGTTGGCGATCACCAACTAGAGGGAGAACTATTATGTGATGAAGAAAGACAATACAGCTATCGTGTTTATGAAAAGCAGCATGCCTTTATTAAAAGGCAAGGTATTATCTATAGAAAAAATGATAATCTGGAGAGACACCATGACCAAAAACAATATCGGTCGCGCCCCTGCATGTATTTGTTCTAAAATGATGTATAAAAATAAAGTCATTGTGAAATACGAAGTGAATGGAGAATTGATAACAAATGAAGAAAACGAGTAAATATCTATTATTAATGCCAATAATGTGTTTAGTTTTATCTTTTTCATGTTTTGCAGATCCCAAAGTGATTCATGTCGTTGTTGCATTATGTGATAATAAGTATCAAGGCATTGCACCAGTTCCGGCTGCAATCGGTAATGGTCAAGATCCAAAAAATAATCTTTATTGGGGCGCCGCCTATGGCTTTAAAACCTTTTTTAGTAAACAAAAAGAGTGGCAAGTAGTACAAGTCAATAAACCTGAAAAGGGTTATATATTAGAAGAGATTATCTATAAGCATCAAAGCAAAGATGTTTATATCGTTGCGCAAGCCTATGACGGTAAATATATTGATAATACGATTGATGATTTTATTAATTACTCGGCAGGCAAAAAACAATCAACATTTACCATAAATAACAAAGAAATAATCGCTGGTGGTAAAGCTGATTTAGTTGTATACATCGGTCACAATGGTTTAATGGAATGGTCTTGGCGTAAATTCTTTGGTTATGAAACGAGTTGGGCGGCAAACTCAAAACAAGAGCAAGAAAAGCAAAAAACACGCTATGCGGCCGTTTTTGCTTGTAAAAGTCAAAAATATTTTTCTAAACCGTTATTAGGTACGGGTATTTCGCCATTGATTTTAACCATGCAGTATATGGCCCCGGAAGCATATAGCGTGCACGCCATGATTAATAGTTGGTTAAATGGTGAAAGCAAAGCAAACGTCAGATCAAAAGTGGCTAGCGCTTACAGTAAGTATCAAAAGTTAAAAAAACCGGCTATGAGCATGTTTACAACCGAATATAAACAATAGTAAATTAATTAAACCTGTATGATTAGAATGATAAAGATTTAAGGTATGATGAAAACACCTAAAATTGTGATTTTAACCGGTGCGGGTATTTCTGCTGAATCCGGGTTATCGACATTCCGAGCACAAAATGGATTGTGGGAAGGGTATGATGTTAACGATGTTGCAACCTACGAGGGTTATAGTCGCGATCCCATTGCGGTTCACAGCTTCTATAATATGCTAAGAAAAAAATTACAAAGCCCTGAGGTAAAACCAAACTTAGCGCATTTGGCTTTAGCTCAGCTGGAATATAAGCTTGGCAGTGAAAATGTGTTAGTTGTGACACAAAATGTTGATAACCTTCATGAGCGGGCGGGTTCTAAAAATATTATCCACATGCATGGTGAATTATTGAAAGTTCGCAATGAACAAACCGGACAAATCATTGATTGTCATCAGGATGTGGATTATGTAAAAAATAAGCTTATTCGTCCACACATAGTATGGTTTGGTGAAATCCCATTAGAGATGAATAAAATTTATCATGCGCTTTCACAAGCTGACTATTTTATTTCGATTGGTACATCGGGCAATGTCTACCCGGCAGCGGGTTTTGTAGAGGTTGCTAATCAATCGGGGGCAAAAACTGTTGAGCTCAATTTAGAGCCGAGTTTGGGTGAAAGTTTATTTCAAACCAAAATTTACGGCCCAGCAAGTAAAATTGTCCCTAAATTTGTAGAAACATTGAGCGCAATCGATAATTAATTAAGTTTCTTCAAATATGTTTTCGTATCTAAATTTTCCATTTGGCCTAGGATCCATTTTGCTTTTTTTTGTGTAAGGATATTAGGCTTAACTGGACTCCATTTTCTAGGATTAGGTAAAATTGCAGCCAGTAAACTAGCTTGCTCTTTGGTTAATTGCTTTGCACTGACACCAAAGTAGTGGCGGGAGGCTGCCTCAATACCAAAAATACCTTCTCCCCATTCGATACTATTTAAATAGATTTCAAGGGTGCGTTTTTTTGACCAACTTAGCTCAATACAAAGCGTAATCCAAGACTCAACGCCTTTACGCACGAAGCTACGTGCAGACCACAAAAATACATTCTTAGCCACTTGCTGGGTAATGGTACTACCGCCACGCTTTTTATTATTCTTTAAATTATGTTTAACTGCATGAACTATGGCACTAAAATCAAATCCCCAATGAGAAGAAAATTTTTGATCCTCGGCGGCAATAACCGCAATTTTTATATTATCGGAAATTTCATCCCAATCTTTCCATTCATGTTCTTGCTGAACATTCCAATTAGCTAATTTTCTTTCGACCATAATCATTGAGCCAAACGGATCGACCCAACGCATGACTAATACCAGAAAGAAAGATAACAGCATAAATCCAAGGGTGACTTTTATAGTGATGCGTAATAGTTTTTTTAGTATTCGATTCATGCAAATCTTTAATAGAAACTGAGTAAAAATTAGGTAAATAAGATACGATATATTAAGAATTAAATAAATATTTTTTTAAAAATTGGACAATTTGCTCGGGCTGATTGATATCTAATAGTGGCAAAGCCATTTTTACAGGCTGATCACTGGCAACAGCGATAGTAAATTCATCGATATAAAAAGGTTTATTGTTTGCTTGCCTATGACAGACAATCTTCGGGATTTTTTCATCTTTAAACCCTTCAACCAAAATCACATCAACGTTATCAAAACGCTCAATGAGATTGGATAAGCTGGCCGGCTCATTAGGGGTTTCTTCAATAAAAGCGTATCGATTATCGCAAGCAACAATCGTTTGCAAAGCGCCTGCTTTTCGTAACTCATAACTATCTTTACCGGCAATATCCACTTCGATATCGTGGTGGGCATGTTTTAAGCTACCAACTTTTATCCCTTGTTTAACTAATAACGCGATAATCTTTTTTAATAACGTGGTTTTACCACTACCGCTGTAGCCTGCGATCGCCACTATTTTTCGATTGTTCATAGACTCTTTGTTCAAGCATGTTATATTAAAAGTAAGATTAATATTACATCATTTTATGATGTTGGATGAATAAAAAAGGTAATGATATGTATGATTTTTTGAATGATTATAACCAAACTGTGCACCCACGTTTACTGCAACGTTTTCTTGATATTACCAACCAAAAATTAAGCGGTTATGGTTTAGATGCTTGTAGTTATCAAGCGAGAGAGACCATTCAAAAAAAACTCAAATCACCTAATGCTGATATTCATTTTATGCCGGGTGGGACGCTGACCAATTTAACGGTTATCTCTCATCTATTACGGCCTTATCAAGCGGTAATTGCAACCCAAACCGGCCATATTAATGTTCACGAAACAGGCGCCATTGAGGCGACCGGACACAAAGTATTAACGGTCAAAAGTTCGAATGGCAAATTGACACCAGAACTCATTAAACCGATATTAGCGCAGCACGGTGATGAACATATGGTGCAACCAAAGTTAGTCTATATCTCTAATTCAACAGAGTTAGGTACAATATACACTAAGCAAGAGCTCAAAGAGCTTTATCAATTTTGTCAAAAAAATCATCTATATCTCTATTTAGACGGCGCACGATTAGCCATGGCATTAGCCGCTAAAGAAAACGATATCACTTTTCCCGATTTAGCTAAATACACTGACGTATTTTATATCGGTGGTACCAAAGTCGGTGCTTTTGCTGGTGAAGCGGTGGTATTTAATAATTTAACCATTAATCAAGATTTCCGTTTTAGCATGAAACAAAAAGGCGCAATTTTAGCTAAAAGTTGGATTGTTGCCGTACAACTCGATACATTAATGACTGATAATCTCTATCTTGAGCTTGGCAAACATGGTAACCAAATGGCTGAAAAATTAGTCAATCTATTTGAAGAGGCCGGATTCACCTTTATGGCAAAACCACAAACCAATCAACTTTTTGTCAATTTTCCTAACGCAATAGCCAAAAAAATTGTTAACCATTATGCGGTCGATAATTTAGGCCAGACAGATAGCGATCATATCGGCTTACGTTTTTGTACATCATGGGCAACGCAAGACAACGAGATCGAAGCGTTTGCTAAACAGATTAAAAAATGGCTGTAACGGCAAAGTGTGTGATAAAAGATTAAATTATTGCGTATTGTGACTAGCTACTGCTTTTTTGGTTAAGGCTTTCAAGCATTTCAGGGGTATTAACGTTGATAAAACTGGTTGGCTTATCACTAAAATCGACAGCTTGCGCTTTGATGCTACTTAAAAATAACATCAATTTTCGCTCGCCTTGCGCTAAATAAGTTTTCAGTTGTGGCGTAATACTACGATGTATTAATAAGATAGTGGGGTGGCTATGTTGGCCATCAAACGGATAAATCGCATGATGAGTTGGGGTATAAATGGTTAAACGTGCGATTAAATCATTGGGTAAAAAAGGGGTATCGCAACTAACAAATAAGTTCCACGGTGTAGTGCTACGCAATAAGCCGCTATATATGCCCGAAAGTGGACCCAAATAGCCCTTATGATCATCGCTAAAAGTCGGGTAGCCTGCTTTTTGGTATTGATCGCAATGACGATTACAGTTGATCATAATATTACTCACTTGCGGTTTGATATGGTCAATAACATGTTGAAAAAGTGGTTTATTGTTCAACATCATTAAACCTTTATCTTCGCCATGCATCCGCAAGCTTTGACCACCTGCTAAGATTATTGCTGTAATAGGCAGATTTTCCATAAATTATTTCTCTTTAACATTGCGAAAAATCAAAATAACATTACTATATAGCAATGTTAATCTAGTCGTAAAATACAAAATAAAATAAATAATTCAATAATGACAGGTTTTATGGGCGAATAATTATTATTGAGTATATACTAAGCTGTTTTTAAGCTGTAGTTGCAAATCAATTAAATAATGACAATAAACCTGATGAAATATGGATATTTTAAATAAAATTCACATCATCATCTTCAATTTGATTGAAGACTTAAAAAGGTATCAATTATGAAATGTCATCGTATCGATGAAGTAATGGAGTTATTACAAGCAGCGTGGGAAAAAGATTCTGATCTCAATTTATTACAATTTTTGGCTAAACTTGGTCAAGAAGCTGGTTTTGAAGGTGAATTAAAGGATCTGGGTGATGAAGTCTTAATTTATCATCTTAAAATGCGAGACGCTGATAAAAATGAAGCCATTCCCGGGTTAAAAAAAGATTATGAAGATGATTTTAAAACCGCACTACTAAAAGCGCGCGGATTAATTAAAGAATAATTAAAGGAGAATTAACACCATGAAAAAAACGCTTATTGCCATTGGAGTACTAGCTTACAGTATGAGTTGCTTTGCTGAGTCAGTACCCGCCGATACTAATTCTGAAAGCCAACAAGCAACATCGGTATCGACACCGGCTGAAGAGTCAATTACTAAAGGTATTCAATATGGCGTTTTACCGACTAGTCCGTCACCGGATAAAGAAGTCGTTGAGTTCTTTTCGTTTAACTGCCCTAGTTGTCGGGTATTTGAAAATGACTACCATGGTGCTCAATTAATCGCAAAAACGTTGCCAAAAGATGTTAATTTTAAACGTTACCATTTAAATAATTTTGGTCCACTAGCGAAAGAGTTATCTGAAGCATGGGCGGTTGCCAATGTACTTGGCATTGAAGATAAAGTTGAAGACGTTTTTTATAAAGCGATGCAAACAGATAAGAAAATCAAAACAGCGGAAGATATCAAGACCGTATTTGCTGATTTAGGTGTTGATGCTCAAACTTATGATAAAACCAAAGATAGTTTTTTAGTTAAAACTTTTTTATCCCAACAAGCTGACGCTATTAATGAATTACAACCGGGTTCGATACCGCTGGTTGTGGTAAATCGAAAATTCTTTGTCAACTCTAGTGGATTGAATAAAGACAGTAACGAAGCATTTATTAACGACTATGCTAAAGTAACGGCTTTTTTAACGACGTTAGATCCGCATAATGTAAAAAATGAAGAAGAAAAGCCGATAGAATAATTGCCTTGCTGAGTTAAATCACTGATCAAGGTTGTCTTTTTTAGCGATAAATAGCTTAACATCATTTATATCCCTTTACTTAGTGCTAACATTAAGTAAAGGGATTTTTCTAGGCGAACTATTCACGTTCTAAAGCGTAAATAGGATCAAGTTTTGCCGCTCGTTTAGCCGGGAAATAGCCAAAAATAACGCCAATGACGCTTGAACAGCTAAATGCAGCAATAATAGAAGCAATAGAAAAACTCATTGCAAATGAAGTCACGAAATAGTTAAAAATAAAACCAATTACAAACGACAATAAGATCCCTAAAGCGCCACCAATTAGGCAAACTAATATTGCCTCAATTAAAAATTGTTGCAAAATATCACTTGAGCGAGCACCGACAGCCATTCTTACCCCAATTTCACGGGTTCTTTCTGTTACAGACACCAACATAATATTCATCACACCAATTCCACCAACCACTAACGAAATTAAAGCAATGGTTGAAATTAAAAGTGTTAACACCCAGGCTGACGAATTGACGGTTTCCCGTATGCTATCTGAATTGAAAATAAAGAAATCTTTACTACCATGCCGTTGTAACATAATGTTTTCGATAGCTTTTTCGGCAATTGATAAATCAACATTATCATTTACACGAACGGTAATACTCTTTAAAGACGTTTGACCGACCATACGATTAATAACGGTGGTATAAGGGAGCCAAATATTTAAACTTTCGTTATTGCCAAAACCTTGTTGCTGTTTGGTGGCAACCCCGATGATCCTAACCGGCAATTGTCCGACAATTAAAATTTTGCCAATCGGGTCTTGATTGGTAAATAGTCGTTTAACGGTATTTTCATCAATCACGGCATCTTGCGCAGAGGTATCCACGCTCTGCTTATCGAAAGCAATCCCTTTGCTGATAGTGTAGCCTCGCACCGCAAAAAACTGCTCTCCAACACCATTTACTGTTCCGGTCACGGCCAAATTATTGATACGAAAATAGGCACTTGTTGCTAAATTCGGTGTGGTGCTATGCACAAAACTTTGTTTTGCCAAAAAGTCAGCATCGGCAGATCTGAGCGTGGTAATTTTGTCAGCATTACGATCACCAAATCCACTTCCGGCATAAATTTCTAACGTGCTGGTGCCTAACGAGTTGATATTGGCTAAAATCTTTTGTTTGGTACCTTGCCCTAATGCCACCATAGAAACAACTGAAGCAATACCAATGATAATGCCGAGCATGGTGAGAAAAGTTCGTAATCGTTGTGATGCCATAGAAAGTAACGCCATTTTAAATGCATCACGAAAACGATAGTATTTGGCACGTAGATTGTCTTGCGTTTTGGTAATTTCGATCTGTTTTACCTGACGATGACTCCCTTGTTCGGTTTGATAATTAGGATTAATCGCATCGGAAATAATATTGCCGTCACTAATTTCAATAATACGTTCGGCGCTTTGAGCAATATTGTTATCATGGGTGACAATAATTACCGTATGACCTTGTTGATGAAGTTCACGTAAAATGGCCATTACTTCGGTGCCACTTTTACGGTCTAATGCACCGGTTGGCTCATCGGCCAGAATAATTTGCCCGCCATTAATTAAAGCCCGGCCAATACTGACACGTTGTTGCTGACCGCCGGATAATTGGTTAGGTTTGTTATTGATTTTTTCCGCCAGACCTAAACGAGTCAAAATATCTTTAGCACGAGTTTGGCGCTGATCTGCTGTCATACCGGCGTAGATTGCCGGAATTTCAACATTGCCTTGTGCGGTTAAGGCGTTTAATAGATGATATCGCTGAAAAATAAAGCCAAAATGTTCCCGTCGTAATTCGGCTAACTCATCGGGTGATAGTTTGCTGGTGGTGCGATTGCCAATGGTATAGGTACCACTGGTTGGCTTATCTAAACAACCCAGAATATTCATTAATGTTGATTTACCGGAGCCTGACGCACCAATAATCGCCACCATTTCACCGGCATTAATGGTTAAATCAATCCCTTTTAACACCTCAATTGTTGAATCGCCAGCCGGGAATTGCCGAGTGATCTTCTCCAGTTTAATAAGCGGATTAGGATAATTAGTCATATTAGAATTTTATCCTTGGTGATCGCCCGTTAGGACTAAATTGCGAGCCATTGGTACTACTCACTATCACAATCTCACCCTCTTTAAGTCCGGATTGAATTTCGACACTCACATTATTATTTATCCCTAAAGTGACTTGTCGCTCTTCAACAGTGTTATCGCTATTTAGCAGGTAAACAATCGCTTTATTGTCTGCTAAAGTCTGTACAATGGCTTGAGACGGAATTGATAGCACATCTTTCGCTTCAGCCAGTACAATGTAGACTTGCGCCGTCATCGAAATGCGTAAAATATGTTCGGGATTATCAACATCAAACAGCCCATTGTAGTAAATTGCCGTTTTTGATGATGAAGATGAAGCGCTTGTAGCTAGAGAACTCTCACTATTGATTGATTCGGGCGCCGGTTGAATGGCTCTTAATGTTAGCCCGTCAAACCGCTTATTTGGTTGCCCTAAAATAGTAAAATAAACCGGCATTCCTTTTTTAACATTAATGACATCGGCCTCTGAAATTTGCGCTTCGATCGTCATTTTATCCAGTTGAGCGACTTTAACAATGGTCGGCGCACTTTGTACGGAGTTGACGGTTTGTCCTTCATCAACCGGAATGGCGACGATAACACCGTCAATTGGTGAGCGGATTTTGGTATAACCTAAGTTGACTTTAGCGGTATCAACGGCGACTTGCGCACTAACAATATCGGCATCAAGTGCGGCAATATCGGCTTTAATTGCATCAAGATCGGCTTTTGACGAATCTAAATCAGCCTGTGCACCCACCCCTTTTTTCACCAACTTAAGTTGGCGCTCATAAGTAAGCTGATAATTGACTAATTTGGCTTGTTTTGATGTGCGCTGCGCTTCTAAACTATTTAGCTTTGCTTCAGATTGTTTAAGATCATTGCTCTGTTTAAGATCATCAATCTCAGCTATCATATCGCCTTGCTTAATCTCATCACCTAATTCCACATACAGCTTTTTTATCTGCCCTGAAACTTGAGCACCTACGCTGACTTGTTTGAAAGCGCTGATAGTGCCGTCGGCAAGCACGGTTTTTTCGACGTTTCCTTTAATAACCGGGGAAGTAATGTAGTTAACGGTGGATTGCGAAGGGGAAAGGATTAATTTTGCAACATAAATAACGACAAAAACGATGATCGCTATTAATAGGTATTTCAGTTTAATGTACTTTAACAATCTGTTTCATCCTTAAATTTTGTTATATTTTTTAACATTGTATCGTATTAAATTATTTGGTTTGGCTAACTAACGATAATTATTTGTAATAATTATGAAAATTACCGATATCATATCTATCTAAAAAAGCATGCTAAAAACACATTAGTTTATCGCCTTTTAGGCGGATTAAAAATAGAAAGATGTACTTGAATTTATAGAAAAAAAGCCATTAATCAAGTAATATGTAGCCGCTAAGCTTAAATTATCCATATCATTAGATAAAATAGTATATTGAAAGATTTCTTTTAAAGTCCGATTTTGAATGTTTATTATACTGTTTTTAAAGAAAAAATTAACAGTACTGCGGTAAAAAATCGTACCTTTATGTGGAGTAGAACAAATGTCATCTCAAAAACAGCAATCCACCTTAGATAATGCCCTAACATTGCTCGAAATTATTAGCCATTATTCTTCGGGGATTTCGCTGGCAGAAATTGTTAAACTCAGTCGAATGGCAAAAACCACGGTATTTAGAATCTTAGATATATTAAAAAAAAGACAGTACTTGAGTTATGACGCTGCCACAGAAAAATATTTTTTAGATGTCAAAGCCTTTCAATTAGGTGTTAAAGGATTAATGAATATCTCTTTAGTTGGGGTATCGATTCCTTTTTTAAAAAAGCTGGCTGCAATACTCAACGAAACCTGTTTTTTAGCGGTTTATCATGACGGCAGTGTGATTTATTTATACAAAGCTGAAGGTGAGCTGGCGGTTAAAACTAACTCCCATATTGGTAGTCGAATGCCGGTATACTGCACCGGTTTAGGAAAAGCATTATTAGCCTATCAACCATTAGTTGAAATTAACAAGGTGTTAAGTCGCCCATTGGTTCAATTCACCAGTAAAACGGTTGTTGATCGTGAAGCCATACACAACAGTTTAGCTAAAGTGTGCATCGACGGTTACTCAATGGATGATGAAGAAGTAGAAGAGGGATTAACCTGCATTGCTGTTCCAATCTTTATTAAACAAAATAAGGTGGTTGGAGCAATTAGCGTTGCCGGCTCTTCTTTTCGAATAATCCAGAAAAAGGCAATGATTATTCATGAACTGAAAAATATTGCCGCATCGATATCCGTTGAATTAAAGAAGAAAAATTAACTTACGGCTATAGAGTAAATTTATAGCTACCCTATATTGTAAAGGCTTATTATCATGACCCAAAAAGAGACAACTTCAGCAATTGATAAAGCCATTGCTGTGTTAGATGTGATTAGTGATTGCGCAGCAGGTGTCACCATTAACCAAATGATTGGCGCAACAAAACTCAATAAAATGATAATAAAAAAGATTTTAAAAACCTTACTTGATAGAGAGTATGTGTTTTATGATGCCAAATCAGAAAAGTACACTTTAGGTTTTAAATCGTTAGAGTTAGGCATATCAAGTTTAGTCAATGTTAATATTGTTGATGTGGTTATCCCTTTTGTAAAATCACTATCGAACACCATTAATGAGACCTGTTTTTTAGGTGTTTACAATAGTGGAAATGTGGTTTATTTATATAAAAGCGAAGGGAATAACGCCATTCATACCAGCTCAAATTTAGGGCATATGCGACCAGCATACTGCACCGGCTTAGGTCGTATATTACTTGCTCACCAATCGGCCGAAGAAATTGACCGTATTTTACATTCCCCTTTACCGCAATATACCGCAAAAACCATCACTGACCCCAATAAACTCAATCAACTATTAACTAAAGTTCGGCAGGAAAATATCGCTTACGATTGGGAAGAGGTTGAAGAGGGGTTAGTCTGCGTTGCATCCGGTATTTTCAATTATAGTAATGATGTGGTGGCGGCATTAAGTATTGCAGGACCTAGTCATCGCATGCAAAATCAGATAGAAAAGTGTGCCGGTTTGTTACAAGAGACAACTAACGCAATTTCCCGTCGATTAGGCTATATACCCTCATCATCATAAACATAGGGTGATGAGGATATGATGCGCATCATAGAGTATTTGGCATTAATGTTAAATGACGCATGGCACAAGAAGGGATAATTGCGCCACGGTGCTGAATCACTTCGCCAGCCAGATCGTGCCCTTGCTTAATCGCCGCTTGAATCGATCCGCCCGTCAGCCTGACAGATAAGTAGCCGGCACTAAACGAATCTCCAGCCGCTGTGGTATCCACAATATTTTGTTGAGCAATCACATTTGCCGGCAACTCGACTCGCTCCCTATCGGTGACAACAATACAACTTTCGCTGCCCCGTTTAATAATGATTTCACTGATGCCGAGTTTTTGACTGCGCAAAATACTATCTTGATAATCATTATCTCCCCAAAGCAGGGTTTCATCATCTTGAGTTAAAAATGCGATATCGGTATAAGACAAGATTTTTGAATAGACGTTTTTTGCATACTCTTGAGTGCGCCATAGTCGAGGGCGATAGTTATTATCAAAAATCACTTTACCGCCATTGGCTTTAAAGCTTTCTAAAAGCTCGATCAGCCTGTCGATGCTATGCTCATCAAGAATCGCAATACTGATGCCACTTAAATAGATATAATCAAAGGTGGCAATTTGCTGGCAAATCGAGGCGGTTTGCGCTGTTTTAAGCCAGAATCTTGCTGCTGCATCATTGCGCCAATAATAGAATGAACGCTCGCCACAATCATCGGTCACAATGGCATATAAACCCGGCATTTTATTATCGATTTGTTGGATAAGCTGAGTGTGGATCCGCTCTTGTTGCCATTGCTGTAACATCTCTTGACTAAAAGGATCGCTGCCTAGTGCTGTCACATAGTGAATATTGGCTTGATTATTCGCCAACAACCGGGCTAGATAAGTTGCCGTATTTAAAGTATCCCCGCCAAAACTTCTGTTGGTTACGTTGCCTTTAATCGACAGTTCAATCATACATTCGCCAATTACGGCTATATTTATTGTCATCATGTGTCCTTATTTGTTACCTTTGAAATACACCAAATCTTTATTTGGTTCGGTGATATTTCTTCAATAAATAACCGATTAATCGATTGCGACTTTTACCACCACTTTACGGATTTTTTCTGCCTTGCCGGCCACAATACACAGTGGTTTATGCACTTCATGCGGATAGAAGATAACAAAGTCATTCGGTTGCAGTACAAATAGCGTCTCTTCATTTGGTGCTTTAACAAAGGCGATATCCCCGTTAACTAACCGGTCTTCGATCACCTCAGTATGGGGCGGAAGTGTTGATACTGCCATGCCTTCTTGACCGGATAACACAATTTGAATATCAATATATTTTGCATGATACTCGTATTGCCCGACTTCTTGCGTGCGTGATAGTGTTTCAGACACCATATAAAAAACATTATCCTCATCGATTACGTAGCGACCGTTATCGGTCTTATCATTCACCTGTTGTTGAACTGTCTCAATGGCTTGTCTTAGTTTTTCAGGTAAATAAGGCACTAAATCAAGATGTTCAATATTGCCAATAATCATAAAATCCTCCTTAAATACTGAATTATTGGTAAAAAAGTGAGCCAATAATTCAGATAAAATATATTCAATCCGATTGACTTATCGACCTAACCAACCACCGTCAACGGCCAAGGTAAATCCATTAATATAATCAGAAGCTGAAGATGATAAAAACACCGCTGCGCCGCCCAAATCTTGCGGATCGCCCCAGCGCCCGGCGGGGATACGTTCTAAGATTTGACGGTTACGGGTTTCATCATTCATTAATGCAGTATTCATTTCAGTGGCAATATAACCCGGTGCAATACAGTTAATGGTGATCCCTTTTGATGCCCACTCATTGGATAACGATTTAGAAAAGCCAGACACCGCCGACTTCGCTGCGGTATAAGCCGGGATAGTGAATCCCCCTTGAAAGGCAAGTAACGAGGCAATATTGACAATTTTACCGTAGCCTCGTTCTAACATATGCCGGCCAACTTGTTGGCACATAAAAAATACCGCATTCATATTGATATCAATCACAAGATCCCAATCCGCTTTAGGGAAGGTCGCAGCAGGGTGACGCCGTTGAATGCCGGCATTATTGATCAATATATCAATATGTTGATATTTTTCGATAATGGTTGAAATCAAGCTTTGGTACTGTTCAAAGTTTGCCAAATCAAAAATAAACGTTTCACACGATACTTGATAGCTTTTTATTTCTTGTTCAGTTTGTTCATCACGGCAAACATCAATAATAATAATATTTGCCCCGGCGTTGGCCAAACTAAGCGCTAACGATTTTCCAATACCACGAGAAGCACCGGTTACAATGGCATTTTTGCCTGTTAAATCAAAGGGATTTTTATTTTTCATCATCATATTCCTTAATAAATTTTGCGTAATTAATCACTAAATTTAAACAGTGTTTTAATCACATTTTCGCCCACTAATGCATTAGCAAAACCTGCTTTGGCTTGTTCCGGAGGCAATATAGTTAATAGTTTTTTATAGGGGAAACCTTTATTTATCAAGGCAATCGCTGTATCAAAATCTCTTGCCTGATAAACTCGAGTCCCGATAATATTCAGTTCTTTAAATTCGATATCGAGTAACTTAAATTCGGTCGGTTTTTTATAAGAGCCGACAATCTCGATAGTACCTTGCACTTTAACCAGATCGGTTAATTGCAAAGCAACTTGAGGATGTGCTGCGCAGTCATAAACAATGTCAGCACCAACATTATGGGTAAGGTTTAACACAGTTTTTAACACATCTTCTTGTTTGGGATTAATCACGGTAAAACCAAGCTCTTTGGCTAAATTAATGCGAAAATCATTCGTTTCAATGACAATCACTTGTTTAGCGCCAGCGTGTTGTAAAACGCTTGCCACACAAAGCCCAATAGTGCCAGCGCCAAACACCACAACCGAATCACCGATTTTAAATGGCGTTCTTGATACCGCATGAATACCGACCGCCAGTGGCTCGACAAATGCTCCTAAATCCATGGGCATATCATCGGGCAAGACATGCACTTTCTGGCGATCGACTTTGACATACTCAGCCATACCGCCAGCGGTATCAATGCCATAAAGTTTTAGTGTTTGGCAAACATGACTGTTTCCGGATTGACAAGGGCTACACTGACCGCAGGAGATCAGCGGACGGACGCAGACTTTGGTACCGGTCGGCAGCTGATCATCACCGTCAACAATGTAACCGGAAAACTCATGCCCCATAACTAATGGCGCTTTGGCTCTTGGATGAACACCTAAATAAATATTTAAATCCGATCCACAAATGCCGGCATGGCTCACTTTGATTAACACTTCATTGTTGTTCAAAACCGGCTTGTCAATTTGTTCACAAACCACTTCATTTGGGCTTTTATATATGATTGCTTTCATGTTTATATCCTTTCTGCGCTAAAATTTTATCGATTTAAACAATACAAAGGCTGCTCACCTTTCGCCAATCGAATCGCCTCTTGAGCGGCTTTGCGTTTTAGATCTTGCTGTGATTGCTCTGAATACCAGGCAGCGTGCGGGGTCGCGATAAAGTTATCGAGTGCAAATAGTGCCCTATCAGTCGGTGGCTCTTGCTCAAACACATCGAGCGCAGCGCCGGCAATAGTGTTTGTCACTAAAGCTTGATAAAGCGCTTGTTCATTGACAATGCCGCCTCGTGCAGTGTTAACGAGATAGCAATTTTTTTTCATCATCGAAAATTCTTGATGACTAATCAAGTTTTGGGTCTGTTTAACCAGTGGCAGATTGAGTGAAATAATATCCGATTGGCTTAACAGCGTCTGTAAGCTGACAATTTCAATAAAATCAGGCAGATCTTCTTGTTTTGCTAACGGATCAAAACCGATCACCTTCAAACCTATACCATGCAATTTTTTCGCTAACGATAAACCTATTCGACCTAAGCCAATAATACCGACGGTCTGTTCTTGTAAGCGGTAAATAGGTATCGCTTTTTCATAAGCCCAAATTGCATTTTTGGTGTCACTGGTGAGTAAAGGCAATTTTCTGGCTAAAGCCATAATCAGAGCTAAAGCATGATCAGCAACCTCATTGGTGCCATAATCCGGCACATTACAAACGGCAACATTATTTTTGGTTGCTGACTGTATATCAATGGTATTCACCCCTACGCCATAACGGACAACGCCTTTTAATTTTTTTAACGAACTTAAAACCTTATCTGAAATGGTGGCATATTGTAAAATCAGCGCATCAGCATCCTGACAATCTCGAACAATATCATCGGGTTGAGTAATGTTAAGTATCTCAAAATCGATTCCCTGCTCGGCAAAAATGGCTTTTTCCATCGCCATTGATTCATGATCACAATCTGTTATATAAATCTTCATTTGTTTACCTCAATTAAAACGGAATAGCATTCCGAAATAATATTAATTAAGAAATTTAAAGAATGATATTTCATTTATTAAATAATGTGATCGTCATCACAGAATATTTAAACGCTAACTTAATAAAAAGATTAATAAAATCCAGACTATATTTATGATTTTTATATGACTTTTACAGTCGAATTAGCTCGTTATCTCCTTTTATTTAATTGTCCGTAATCGGTTATTTTCTGTTGCCATTATTTTGCCTTACTGGATCGTTTTTAGAAAATCAATATGAAAATATTATTGATATTCATGTGCTTAATTTTTATTTGGTGATGTTTATCACAAAATGGCGAATCAAAATTGATTTTATTTTGGTTATTTTATATGTTCAAAAAAGGAATGATATTCCGAATATTTTATATTTGCTTTGGCTGTATGCCGGAAAAGACAAATTAATATATTTAAATCATATGGTTATTTTTCTTGAGGAATGGATGATGAAAATAAAAAAATTTATAGATCGCGTACCCGGTGGATTAATGCTGATCCCACTGTTTCTTGGTGCATTGTGTAATACCTTTTTTCCCGGCGGGGGCAAATATTTAGGATCATTTACCAATGGCTTAATCTCCGGAACGGTACCTATTTTGGCTGTTTGGTTTTTCTGTATGGGCGCATCAATAGAGTTGAAAGCGACCGGCATGATGTTAAGAAAATCCGGCGTTTTAGTGGTGACCAAAATTGCCACAGCCTGGGTCGTTGCGCTGATTGCCGGCACATTCTGGACCAATGGTTATATGGTAGAAGGGGGCATCTTTGCCGGTTTTTCAATTATTGCCTTAGTTGCTTCAATGGATATGACTAATGGCGGATTATATGCCGCACTGATGAATCAATATGGCACCAAAGAAGAAGCCGGTGCTTTTGTTCTTATGTCTCTCGAGTCAGGACCTTTAATGACAATGGTGATTTTAGGGACATCTGGCGTGGCTTCATTCGAGCCTAGACTATTTATCGGGGCGGTGTTGCCATTTTTAATTGGCTTTTTATTAGGCAATTTAGATTCCGATCTACGCAAATTATTTGGTAGTGCTGTGCAAACTCTCATTCCGTTTTTTGCCTTTGCGCTAGGTAATAGCATCAAACTACAAGTTATTTTTGAGACAGGCTTAGCCGGTATTTTATTAGGATTATTAGTGATAGTGATAACCGGCGTGCCGCTTATCTTAGCCGACAAATTCTTAGGTAAAGGTAATGGTACCGCCGGGGTGGCGGCCTCGAGTTCGGCCGGGGCTGCTGTTGCCACACCGTTATTAATTGCCGAAATGGTACCGGAATTTGCCCCGGTAGCATCCGCTGCTACCGCTATGGTTGCCACCAGTGTGATTGTGACATCGGTTGTTGTGCCAATTATTACTTCAATTTGGGCTAAAAAGTTTGGAATAAGCGAGAGTAAACAAACTATTGATACCGATTTGCTTACGTCAGCAAAAAATGAATAGAAAACAGAAAATCAATTGATAAAGGAGATCAAGAATGAACAAAATATTAACAATGGTATTATTGCTGGTGTTATCTGTCAGTCAAAGTTTTGCTGCAACACCTAATCAAACCACTGTCGAACAAACCGTTGAAAGCTTGCGCTTAGCTATGTTAAATGCCGATAAAGCACAGTTAGAACAGCTTGCTTCAACCAATTTAAGCTATGGTCATTCCAATGCAATGGTTGAAAACAAGGCCGAATTTGTCGATGCGATTGTCAGCGGCCGATCAGGATTTACCACCCTTGCTTTTCAAGATCAGTCTATCATCACTGACGGTGATACAGCGATTGTACGCCATACTTTTGTTGCCGACACCAATAATAGCGGCATAATCGGTAAGGTGAAAATTGGTGTGATGTTAGTGTTTAAAAACGCCGATGGCGAGTGGAAACTTCTAGCCCGTCAAGCTTATAAACTTCCACAGTAAAGCTTAACTGTCGGTTTTTTTATTTAATGCGTTGCTGATTGTGAATGATGAAAACAATCAGCAACGTAAATTTTTTTATACTTAAACGTGGGTGTTTTTGAAAGTTTTTGGCAGGGTTTTGTGTTTTTTGCTTAAACATCTATATTTTCTGAAACTTCTTGACAAGGTTTTTACTTTTATTAAAAGTTACATTTTTTTGATCCGCTAGTTTCGGACGCTGTTAATTGGTTGATATTTTCATTTCGGTATCTGCGTCCGAATTAGGGGGATTGGTGCGAAATCCCCCTAATAACCCCCTCGCAGCACCACCCAAAGCGGTCTTCGACTGCCCTCCGCCTTCGTTCGGTCTTAACGCACCGGCGCTGATTTGTTCCGGACAAAGCAGCGCCTCGCCAAACATCCCTGTTTGGCGTGCTAACCTCACTCAGTTGTCGGCGCTTTGTGAAGGTGCGATCTGGGGCATTTGTTTGTTTTTGTGGAAGGTAATGGTAAGCCGTTTAAAAATAGTAATGGAGTTTAAAATACACACTTTTTAAACCCTTTTTTTTTAGCTAAAAATAAAACCATTAAAAATCAATATATTGCAAAAGCGTTAGAAAAAAGGGTTTTTAAACCTAAAATTGCCCTTTGTGTTTTTATAAACGATGTTTATAGTATGTGAGATTCTACTTTAAAGCTGCATAAGCTGTTTAGAAATTTAAAACAAGGGCGCGATCATAATCAGATAACTTTAAAGCTGCATAAGCTGTTTAGAAAATGCCTGCAAATTATTAACATTGCAATTATTTCTTGAAAGCTGCATAAGCTGTTTAGAAATCTTTCTTAACAATTGTATTGTACAATACAATCTTTTCAGCTGCATAAGCCGTTTAGAAAAAAGCAGTATGTGTCTGTCGTAAGATAGAGCCTTTTATGGCTGCATAAGGGGTTTAGGATTTTTTTGAAATATCTTAAACTTTTGTTTTTATACTTAAACATGGGTATTTTCTAAAACTTCTTGTCAAGGTTTCGTGCACTTTTTTAGTTATTATGGAAGGTAGTAATATTGAATTTTAGATATTTTTGAAAATATCTTAACCTTTTGTTTTTATACTTAAACACGGGTGTTTTCTGAAAGTTTTTGTCAAAAATCATCTGTTTTTAAATTTGCTAACGGGATCTTATCTTAGGTTTTGTTAAGGATTGCGTTATAATGTCGCCAATTTTTTTGCAGTCTATAAAGATAATCGAGCAATGGCGTTAAAAATAACCAGTAAGTGTATTAATTGTGATATGTGCGAACCTGAGTGCCCGAATGAGGCGATCTCTATGGGGTTTGATACTTATGAGATCGACCCGAATAAATGCACGGAATGTGTTGGTTATTATGATCACTCTACATGCCAGCGTGTTTGTCCGATTCAAAATGCGATAATTGCTGATCCGGAGCATGAGGAGACGCATGATCAGCTTTTAGCAAAATTTGAGTTATTAAAGCGCTCTTCTTAGTTTATTGTTCAGATTTGACATCAATGCGAAGCGCTTTGGGAATTTCAAAGGTGATGTTTTCTAAAATGCCGTCGGTTTCAATTAACGATGTGCAGCCTAAACTTTTTAAATAATCGATAACCTGTTGCACTAATATATCCGGCGCTGAGGCACCCGCTGTTACGCCGATTCGGCGTGCATTGCTTATCCATTTTGGATCGATATCCGAGGCAAAATCAATTAAGTAGGCTTGTTTGCTGTTACGTCTGGCAAGCTCGGCTAATCGATTGGAATTGGATGAATTTTTAGATCCAACAACTAACACGATGTCTGCTTGTGATGACAGTTGTTTAACCGCTTGTTGTCGATTGGTTGTGGCATAACAGATGTCATTTTTGCGTGGGCTTCGGATATGGGGAAAGCGTGCTTTTAAGGCGGTAATGATTTCAGCGGTATCATCTACCGATAAAGTTGTTTGGGTGGTAAAACAAAGATTATCTTCGTTTTTGACCTGTAATTGTTGCACATCTTCGATAGATTCAACTAAATAAATACCCCCTTCGGGGTTACTGTATTGCCCCATAGTGCCGTCTACTTCGATGTGTCCGGCATGACCGATTAAGATAACCTCTTCGCCTCGATAGCTCGATCTGGCTACTTCCATATGAACTTTCGTTACAAGTGGACATGTGGCATCGAATATTCGAAGATGACGAGCTTTCGCCTCTTCTCGAACGGCTTTTGATACGCCATGTGCTGAAAAGATTAAAATGGTGTTGTCGGGGACTTCACTAATCTCTTCGATAAAAATTGCCCCGAGTTGTTTAAGGCGATTTACCACATAGCGATTATGCACCACTTCGTGGCGAACATAAACCGGTGCGCCAAACAGTTCAATCGCTCTTTCAACAATGGTGATAGCACGATCAACACCGGCACAAAAACCGCGAGGATTAGCTAAAATAATTTGCATTGTTATGGTGTCTTTTTCGGTTTTTTATAACTGCTGATAATAAACAATCCGATACCAATACAAATTGCGCAATCGGCAATATTAAACGTTGGGTAGTGCCAATTGCCAAAATTGACATCGAGAAAATCAACAACAAAGCCATGATATAGCCGATCAAATAAGTTACCTAATGCACCGCCTAAAATCATTGATAGAGAAAGGTTTTCTAATTTTTGCGAGCGATTATTGCGATAAAGCATATACACAATTACTGCACTGATAACTAAGGCAATAGCCGCCAGCATTACTCTTTGCCCTTCAAAAATACTAAAGGCAGCGCCAATGTTACGCACATAAGTGATCGAAAAGAAGGGTAAGAGATTGACTGTTTCAAATAGTTCAAATCTATCTAAAATATAAAATTTACTTGCAATATCGATGATGAAAACGACTATTGCCAATAACACCCAGTAAAGTCCGTTATCTTTTTTCATGTAGTTGGCTCATTATGATATTACCGCCGACATTAGTCGGCGGTGAAGGTATTAAATTGCTATCGCATTGACGATAGCTTAATGGTTTATCGTGAGTGATTTACGGTTAAGCAAAATGTCTTATTTCGCCATTTCCGTGAATGTTTTGCTCACAGCGTTTACATAAATGCGTTGTCGGTTCATTATCAACAGTATAATGCCAGCAACGTGGGCACTTATCGCCTTGTGCTTTCGCTAATTCAATTTTAAGACCGCTTATATCACTTTGTACTGCCTGTTGCGGTGCATTCTCAAGCGGTTTGACGCTTGCTTGTGAAGTGAGTAATACAAAGCGTAATTCATTTTCTAATTTCGCTAGTGCATTGGCGATATCCTTGTCAGCATAAAGCGTCACCGCCGCTTCAAGTGAACCGCCGATAACTTTATCGTTTCGTCCTTGTTCTAATACTTTATTCACTTCACTACGAATGGTGAGAATTTGTGCCCAATATTCACTATTTAACGCTTCACTCTCCGGTAAAGTAAAGAGTTGGTTGTACCATTCATCTTCAAATATAAACTCTGATTTTTCATTTGCCGGTAAGTATTGCCAAATTTCATCAGCGGTAAAGGATAATACCGGTGCAATCCAACGCACCATAGCTTGCGCAATATGATATAACGCCGTTTGACAACTATGGCGAGCAATACTATCGCTTTTAGCGGTGTATTGGCGATCTTTAATAATATCTAAATAGAATGATCCCATTTCAATTGAGCAAAATTGCATGATACGTTGTACCACTTTGTGGAAATCATAACTTTCATACGCTTGAATAATTTGTTCTTGCGCTTCTTTCGCCATGCTAACCGCCCAGCGATCAAGTATCACCATCTCTTCAGGTTTAACCATATTTTTAGCTGGATCAAAACCATTTAAGTTTGCCAGTAAGAAGCGAGCGGTGTTACGAATACGACGATAGCTGTCTGCTGCTCGTTTGATGATTTCATCTGAGTAGCTCATTTCACCCGAATAATCGGTTGAGGCGATCCATAAACGTAAAATATCGGCGCCAAGTTTATTCATTACCTCTTGTGGGGTGACGATATTGCCTAGAGACTTAGACATTTTACGCCCTTGACCGTCCACCACAAAACCATGAGTTAATACTTGTTTGTAAGGGGCTTTATTGTCAATTGCTGTTGATAGCATTAATGATGACATAAACCAACCACGGTGTTGATCTGAGCCTTCTAAATACATGTCGGCTTCGTGTCCTTCAAACTCCGGACGTACGCCTACAACTGAGAAGAAAGTTGATCCTGAATCAAACCATACATCTAGTGTGTCCGGTACTTTGCGGTAATCATCGGCATCCGGGCCTAAGAGATCTTTAATATCGGCATCCCACCATGCTTGAATACCGTTTTGTTCAACCAATTTAGCCACTTTTTCTACTAATTGTAGTGTATCGGGATGTAACTCTTCGGTTTCTTTGTGGACAAATAACGTCATAGGTACGCCCCATGTACGTTGACGAGAGATACACCAGTCCGGACGATTAGCGACCATTGTTTCAATTCGAGCTTGCCCCCAATCCGGGATCCAGCGCACTTGTTTGATCTCTTTTAGCGATTGCGCACGTAAACCTTGTTTGTCCATGCTGATAAACCATTGTGGTGTTGCACGGTAAATAACCGGTGTTTTATGGCGCCAGCAGCATGGGTAACTATGTTCGATATTTTCAAAGTGTAATAACGCATTGTGCTCTTTTAAGATCTCAACGACGACTTTATTGGCTTTAAACACAAAAAGACCATCTAAGCCTGCGCCGGTGCCCGGTAAATAACAGCCATTACCGCCAACCGGGTTAGCTACTTCAAGTCCATATTTTTGACCGACTAAAAAGTCTTCTGCACCATGACCGGGCGCTGTGTGCACTGCACCGGTACCGGCATCAACAGTTACATGTTCACCCAGTACAATCGGCTCATCAAAATCAAGGAAAGGGTGTTTAAAGCGTAATAGCTCAAGTGCATCACCTTTACAGCTGCCAAGGACTTTCCAGTCTGAAATTTCGGCACGCTTCATGACTGATTCGACCAGATCAGTGGCTAAAATTAAGCACTCTTTATCGTTTATTTGTACCAGTTGATACTCAAATTCAGCATTTAAGGCAATACCACGGCTAGCCGGTAATGTCCAAGGTGTGGTTGTCCAAATCACGGCATAAATGGTTAAATCGGTATTTACGCCAAATTTACTTGCAACTGTTTGGTTATCTACGGCTTTAAATTTTACATCGATTGCCGGTGAAGATTTATCATAATATTCAACTTCAGCTTCGGCCAATGAAGACATACAATCAGTACACCAGTAAACCGGTTTAGCCCCTTTGACTAAATGCCCATTTTGAATCACTCTACCTAATGCTCGAATAATATTCGCTTCGGTATCGAAATTCATTGTACGGTAAGGGTTTTGCCAATCACCAAGGACACCCATGCGGATAAAATCGGCTTTTTGTAGCTCAACTTGTGAAGCAGCATAATCACGACAAATTTGACGAAATTCAGCAGGCGTTACTTTTACCCCCGGTTTACCGACTTGTTCTTCAACTTTCTGCTCAATTGGCAAACCATGACAGTCCCATCCTGGAATATACGGGGAGTCATAGCCACTTAAGCCTTTTGATTTGATAATAATATCTTTAATTATTTTATTAACTGCATGACCGATATGAAGTTTGCCGTTGGCATAAGGCGGGCCGTCGTGCAAAATAAATGCTTTCTTGCCTTTTTTGACTTGACGAATTTTGCGATAAAGTTCTTTATCGTACCAATTTTGCAACATTGCCGGTTCACGTTTGGCAAGATCGCCTCGCATTGGGAAACCGGTTTCCGGTAAATTCAAGGTATTTTTATAATCTGTCATGCTGATTTATTCCAGTTAATTTTGTTGATACTACTTTCTTAATTGGTTAATTGTGCACTGATCTTTTTAGCAGTGCAAACATCTTGTGTAATTTGTTCTTTTAATTCAGTTAATGAGTTAAATTTTTTCTCATCACGCAATTTTTTAACGAAGGTGACGTCTAAATATTGTCCATAAAGATCACCTGAAAAGTCAAATAGATTCACTTCTAAAATGGCTTTTTTTCCTTCAATAGTTGGTCTTATCCCGATATTGGCAATGCCGTGATAAGATTGCTGGCTACAACTATTTTTGACCTTCACTAAATAGACACCTTGCAAGGCTGGTTTTTTGCGGTGTAAATGAATATTCGCTGTTGGAAACCCTAACTGCCTTGCTAACGCATTGCCATGTATCACTCGACCAGCAATGGCGTAATTTCGACCTAACAGGCAATGTGCCAATTGAAAATCGTTATTGAATAATGCTTTTCGAACTGCCGTACTGCTAACCCGTAAATGATCAAAGACAAAGGTCGGGATACTTTCTACCGCAAAGCCATAAGTTTGGGCATAGTGCTCAAGTAAGTTTATATCCCCTTTACGTTCATAGCCAAAGCGAAAATCATCACCAATAGCAATATATTTGGCTTGTAACTTATTTATCAACCAATCTTGGATAAAATCGTCAGCAGACATTTTGGCAAAAGTTTGGTTGAACGGTATCGCAATAATATAATCTATGCCGAGTTTTTCAATTAAAATCACTTTTTCTTGAAATGAGGTTAATCGGGAAGGGGCATTGTCCGGGCAAAAAAACTCTAACGGTTGTGGTTCAAATAACATCACAACAGTCGGTAGATTTAATCTCTTACCTTGGGTAATTAAATGGTTAATTAATTGCTGATGTCCTAAATGTACGCCGTCAAAATTGCCCAATGTCAGTACACACTGGGAAATTTGATTTTTTATATTAGCAATACCGCGAATGATCTTCATGAAAATGTGTTATTTAACTGTGTAATTTAACTCAAGTAGCCGAGAATTATACCAATCTTTCTTGAAGATGCACGTAATATAAAGCTGATTTTTGGTCGTTTTGTCTTTGAGTTTTGGCTTTTAATTGGTGTTAAATAATCAATCTGCATACAACTGGTTCAAAAATCCGCTCTATTTAAGTTGGCGTGAATATTGATTGTTACCAAAAAATCCGACAATAAGCCAGCTCTTTGGCTCGTTTTTTATATTCTTCTTGTTGCGCTGTAGGAATAAAAAAACGGTTTTTTTCTATCTCTTCGCACTCTTTTACATCACGTTTAATATGCTCTGCTTCTTCTTTTGATATTCGAAAGAAAAAGGTACTAAATATACCGATTTTTGAATCGTCATCATCATCCATCGTGACTTTATTTTCTAAATCAAACATTCTTTTGGAAGGATAAGCCAGCCCGTCGAATAAGTCTTGTGCTTTAGTGAGTTTTCGCATCGCAATGGTTTGCTCATTACCATAAACGTAGTTTTCGTTGATAAAGTAATTGTCGCCTTGTTTACTTATTTCAACAATATTGGCGATCGATGCCGTATGTTTATAATCCGGGCCACCTTCAACCCAAAAACCGATAAATTTATCTTCATTATTCCGTTGCGGTTCAGAACATGCTGTAATCAAAAATACCGTAAAAATGAGTGATAAATATTTCATTGAATATCCTTATAGTGTTAGTGATTTAAAGCCCTTAAAAACTCCTGCCTTGTACTTGGGTTGGTTTTAAATCCACCACCTAATGCCGTTGTGGTTGTCATGCTACTGGAATCTTTAATGCCTCTGGCTTTGACGCAATAGTGAGTTGCATCAATTGAGACCGCCACATTTACCGTCCCTAGTAAGGTTTGAAGAGCAACGAGTATTTGTTGAGTTAACCTTTCTTGTACTTGTGGGCGTGAGGCAAAAAATTCGACAATTCGGTTAATTTTGGATAAGCCGATAACTTTATCTTTCGGGATATAAGAGACGGTCGCTTTACCGTCAATTGTGACAAAATGGTGTTCACACACACTGGTTAAAGTGATATCACGAACGGTTATCATCTCGTCGACTTGCATTTTATTTTCAATCAACGTGATTTTCGGGAAATTCTCGTAATACAGTCCGGAAAAAATCTCATCGACATACATTTTAGAAACACGATGTGGCGTTTCGGCAAGACTGTCATCGGTCAGATCCAATTCCATTAACTGCATGATCTGGCGAAAATGCTCTTCGATTTTTGCCTTGCGTTCACTATTATCCATTGCTAAACGACAAGAAGGGGTTTCAAGATTTTTTGCTGCCAGTGCGGCTTTAACTTTTTGTGCAGCAATGCTTAATTCTGTCATGGCTAAATACTCGGACGAAAAAGATACCGTATTATATAACACTCGTTATTTAATATACAGTTTTTTACTTTGCGTTTTCTATTTAAACACCTTATTTACCCTAAACTTCTTTACACTATATTATCGTCAATAATGACAATATTATCGCTAATTGGGGTATACTGTTTGGTAACGTTTTTAATAAACTTGGGTAACTATAATGCCAAATAAAACACCAATCATTTTAATTGATGGATCTTCTTACCTTTACCGTGCTTTTTTTGCATGTCCGCCATTAACCAATGCCAAAGGTGAACCGACTGGGGCTATTTTTGGTGTGATTAATATGATTCGTAGCTTAATTAATCAATATAATCCTACCCATATTGCCGTTGTGTTTGATGCCAAAGGCGGATCGTTTAGAAACGAAATTTACAGTGAATATAAAGCCACTCGTGAAGCCATGCCGGAAAACTTGCGTCCGCAAATTGAGCCGATTCATACCATTTTAAAAGCCATGGGCTTGCCGTTACTTTGCATTGAAGGAGTAGAAGCTGATGATGTAATAGGTACACTGGCAAAACAGGCCGAAAAAGAAAATCTTCATGTGTTAATTAGCACCGGTGATAAAGATATGGCGCAGCTGGTCAGCGATAAAGTGACACTGATTAATACCATGAACAATACCTTGCTTGATCCAAAAGGTGTCATGGAAAAATTTGGTGTACCGCCCGAAAAGATTATCGACTATTTAGCCTTAAGGGGCGATTCATCGGATAATATCCCCGGTGTGCCAGGCGTGGGTGAAAAAACGGCACAAAGTTTATTAACTGAATTTAATAGCGTTAAAGATATCTATCAACGTTTAGATGACATTGAAAAGTTATCAATTCGTGGGGCGAAATCTTTAAAACAAAAACTGATCGACAACCAAAAAGAAGCCGAACTGTCCTATTTATTGGCTACGATCAAAACCGATGTGAAGTTAGATTTTTCTAATGAACAGCTTATCGCCGGTGATATTGATGTTAACGCTTTAAACGAACTATTTGCCTATTACGGCTTTCATCGCTGGCAAAAAGAGTTAATCTCCGGTAGCTTTTTAAAACAGCAAAAAGCATCGGCGGCGATTATCAGCAGTAATCTATCATTATTTGGGCAGGATGAATCGCCAGCGCAAACTAGATCGACCGATTATCAATGTATTTTAACCGAAGAGCAATTAGATAGCTGGATTGCAAAATTAACCAATAGCACGCAATTTGCCTTCGATACGGAAACCGATAATGTTGATCATGTGCATGCTAAATTAGTTGGAATTTCGTTAAGCGTCACCCCGCATCAAGCGGCCTATATTCCGCTTGCTCATCACTATCTAGGCGTACCAGAGCAGCTAGCGCTTGATAGTGTGCTGGCGAAATTAAAACCGGTATTAGAAAACCCCAATATTAAAAAAATTGCCCAAAATGCTAAGTTTGATTACAGCGTGCTGGCAAACTATGGCATTAAGGTGCAAGGTATCGCTTATGACACCATGCTTGAGTCGTATGTACTTAACAGTACCGAAAGGCACGATATGGACAGTTTAGCGAGCCGTTATTTAAATTATAAAACCATTACTTATAGTGAGCTGACTAAGCAAGATAAGAAACAACTGACAATTGATGCTATTGAGGTTGAAAAAACGACCCAGTATGCGGCGGAAGATGCCGATATAACTCTACAACTGCATGAAAAATTGTGGCCGGAACTGTCTAAAGAAGCAGAACTAACCAAGTTATTTACTGATATTGAAATGCCGTTAGCTATCGTATTGGCGGAAATGGAAAGAACCGGTGTTCTGGTGGATGCCAAACAGTTAAACGACTATTCACACGAACTGGCACAACAGTTAAAAGCAATTGAAGCAGAGCTACAATCGCTGGCCGGTGAAAAATTCAATCCGGCTTCACCAAAACAGATTCAAGCGATTTTGTTTGAAAAGCATCAACTGCCGGTATTGAAAAAAACGCCGAAAGGTGATCCGTCAACCAGTGAAGATGTGCTGAGCGAATTGGCAAATGAGTATGAGTTACCGCGCATGATTTTATTTTATCGTGGGCTTGCCAAACTGAAAAATACCTATACCGATAAATTGCCATTGATGATAAGTCCAATCGATCATCGTATTCATACCAATTATAATCAAATTGGTACTGTAACCGGTCGCTTATCATCAAACGATCCAAATTTGCAAAATATTCCGGTACGTAATGAAGAGGGGCGTCGAATTCGCCAAGCATTTATTGCACCAAAAGGCTATAAAATTATTTCGGCTGACTATTCGCAAATTGAACTGCGCATTATGGCGCATCTTTCACAAGATAAGAGCCTACTTAATGCTTTTGCCCATGATAAAGATATTCACCGGGTAACCGCCAGTGAAATTTTAAGTAAACCGGAATCCGAAGTGACATCAGAAGAGCGTCGACGCGCTAAAGCGGTCAATTTTGGATTGATTTACGGTATGAGTGCATTTGGTCTATCCAAACAGATAAATATCGCCCGTAAAGAAGCACAGTTTTATATCGATCGTTATTTTGAGCGTTATCCGGGTGTGCAAAACTATATGGAACAAACCCGCCAACTTGCTGCTCAGCAAGGGTACGTGCAAACGCTATCCGGCCGACGGTTATATCTTCCTAAAATCACCTCAACTAATGGCATTGAAAAACGTGCTGCCGAACGTGCGGCAATTAATGCTCCAATGCAAGGGACAGCAGCTGACATTATTAAAACCGCCATGATTAAAATGAGTGACTGGATAAAAAGTCAACCAAACGGCAATATTAATATGGTGATGCAAGTTCACGATGAATTAGTGTTTGAAGTGAAAGAGGAACTGGTTGATAACTATTGTTCTAAAATTAAATCAATCATGGAAAACTGTTATCAATTATCGGTACCTTTGAAAGTCGATGTCGGTATTGGTAATAACTGGGATGAGGCACATTAATTGTTGCTATCGTCAAGTTGTCAAAAAGTGGTGGTTTTATACTTAAACGCAGGGTAAATCTGAAACTTCTTGACAAAATAGTGATTGATTTTAAGCCGCTAACTGGCTATTGCTCAAACCCTTTAGCGTGTTAAAATAAACCACTAAACCAAATTTATATCAAAATGTTATTACTTTACCAATGTTGGTTGGTAAGTTTGATAAAAGGGCACTGATAACGATCATCGTTTTGGTGTTCTTTTTGTTATTATTAGGATTATTTCATGAAAATCAAAACCCGTTTCGCACCAAGTCCGACTGGTTATTTACACGTAGGTGGTGCACGTACTGCGCTTTATTCTTGGCTTTATACTCGTCATGCACAAGGTGCATTTGTGTTGCGTATTGAAGATACCGATCTCGAACGTTCAACGCCGGAAGCGATAGAAGCGATTATGGAAGGAATGAATTGGTTAAAATTATCATGGGATGAAGGCCCGTATTTCCAGACAAAACGTTTTGATCGTTATAATCAAGTTATTGACGAAATGTTAGCCAATGGGTCAGCTTATCGTTGTTATTGTTCAAAAGAGCGCCTTGAAAAGTTGCGTGAAGAGCAAATGGCGAAAGGCGAAAAAGCACGTTATGACGGCCATTGCCGTTGTGATGAAGTACAAAAACAACATAACCATAACGAGCCGCATGTTGTGCGTTTCGCTAATCCTGTTGACGGGGTTGTGGTGTTTAACGATCTTATTCGTGGCCCAATTGAAATTGCGAATAAAGAGCTTGATGATTTAATCATTCGCCGTACTGACGGTTCGCCAACTTATAATTTCTGTGTGGTGGTCGATGATTGGGATATGGAAATTACCCATGTGATTCGTGGTGAAGATCATATCAATAATACGCCTCGTCAAATTAATATACTTAAAGCTTTAGGGGCGCCGCTGCCTGAATATGGTCATGTTTCGATGATTTTAGGTGATGACGGGCAAAAATTATCTAAACGTCATGGTGCGGTGAGTGTGATGCAGTATCGTGATGACGGTTACCTACCGGAAGCCTTGTTAAATTATTTAGTCCGACTCGGCTGGTCACATGGCGACCAAGAGATATTTTCAGTACCTGAAATGGTTAGCTATTTTTCATTAGATGCGGTCAGTAAATCGGCCAGTGCTTTTAATACTGAAAAATTATTATGGTTAAATCACCACTATATTAATCATTTAGATGCTGATTATGTCGCACAGCACTTAATGTGGCACATCAATCAACAAGGTTATGATTTAACTCAAGGGCCGGATTTAATTACTATCATCAAATTATTTGGTGAGCGCTCAAAAACCCTTAAAGAAATGGCTGAAGCATGCCGCTATTGCTATCAAGATTTTGATGATTTTGATGCCGATGCTGCCAAAAAACATTTACGTCCGGTGGCAAAAGCACCATTAGAGCTGATTAAAACCAAAATTGCAGCGATTGCGGATTTTGATTGGCAAATCGATAAAATTCATCATGCTATTGAAGCAACCGCTAGCGAACTTGATATCGGTATGGGCAAAGTGGGTATGCCGTTACGTGTTGCAGTAACTGGCATCGGTCAATCACCGTCAGTGGATGCGACCGTGTTTGCCGTTGGTAAAAAACGGGCTTTAGCGAGAATTGATAAAGCACTGGCTTATATTGCACAACGGGAACAGGCTTAAGCATAATATTGATTGCCGGGTAAAAACCCCGGCAATTGGCTTTCTGGCAATATTGAGAGTTTACTTATGGCTCGTTTAAAAAAACGTTATTGGTTTTTACTAAGTTTTTTTCTTATTATCGGGCTGTTCATCATTGGCGGCTGGCAATATTGGATATCAATTAAGCAAAAATATGATATTGCGTTAGATTGGCAGGGACTCAATGTCAGTTTCGACGGTATATCATTTGAAGAAATCACCCTATCCCAACAAAAAACCACTATCGTAGCCAAAAACATAAATTTATCATTGGCGAAATTGTCTGTTAAAGATTTAAGTCTCTATTTGCCACAGGATGATGATCCAATAACGGCTGAGTCTACCGATAAACAGATAAGTGATAGCGAACAACCTCCGGAACAGTCCGGTTTGGATCTGGCAACGCTAGCAACCGTATTTTATTGGATGCCAACAACCATTCATGTTGATTCATTCAAACTCTACCAACAACATGTCCCGATTTTGGATATAAAGATTGATACCGTCAAACAGCAACAATCCCTTAAACTCGATATTTCAACAGATAAACCCTATTTAGCGTATTTGTCAGGTAATTTGCTGTTGAACCAAACCGATTCACATTTAGAAATTCAGCAGGGACTTTTTACTACCACATTAAATCAATTAGGTATTGAAAATGGCAATATCACGCTACCTTTCTCCGCAACAATTAGCCAAGATCAAGTCACTTTAACGAACTTAGATAATGGATCGGTGAGTGTCAAAAAAGCGCAGTTGACTGAGGATTTAATGGTTAATGATTTAACCGGTAGTTTACAGTTTAAAATACAGTTCCCTTTGTTATTTGAATTAAATCAACTGTCTGCAACAGGTCAATTAGCTATCCATAAAGCCAATGGAATTTATAAAAACAGTGATATTAAATCAGTCAGTGGCGCAGTAAATTTATCGCTGAAAAATAATCAATTTAATGTATCAACCTCCGCATTGAACATTCAGGAAGTCAATTTAGGGGTTATTTTCCAAAAAATAAAATTAGCCGGTCAATATTCTGCTTCTTTAAATTCACCCAGTAAAGGTTTGGTAACATGGACAAAAGCACAAGCGGCGCTCTTTTCCGGAACGTTGTTGCTTGACGCCGGTAAATTGAATTTAGCTAAATTGCCCCAACAATTAAAATTAAGATTAAAAAATATTCAGTTACAAGATGTTTTTACTCAGTATCCAGCGGAAGGTTTAGACGCTAAAGGGACGATTGAGGGGTATTTACCAATCACACTATTAACAGTGAAAAACAACGGTAAAAACAGTTTAGGCATAGTGATTAAAAATGGAGAATTAACCACCGTCAATGACGGCTATTTACGCTTTGACAATGCGACACTAAAAGAGTATGCACAAGCTAACCCAAATATTAAAATACTCACTGATATTATTAAAAATTTTCATTATACTAAGCTAGCCGGAACAGTTTATTATAGCAATGGAATCGCCAAATTAGGTTTAAATATTCAAGGGAATAATTTAGATGCTGAAAATGGTAAAGCGTTAAATTTAAATCTCAATCTGGAAGAAAATGTCGCTAACTTGCTAATGAGTATGCAACTGTCCGATCAAATTAGCGAACCTATTCGTAAGCGAATTGAAGCGCATTTAAATAAGAAGCGGTGATCAATTAAGAGGATATTCTATGCTAAAAGGTGTGATAGCTATTATGTTAGGAAGTTTTATATTAATCGGATGTTCGCCAACGGTAAAAGTGCAAGCGCCGAGTGAGCCGATTAATATCAATTTAAATGTTAAGATTGATCATGAAATCAATATCAAAGTCGATAAAGCGCTAGATAATATGATTAATAAATCCGGGTTATATTAAAAAGTACGTCTTACTCTTTATTATCCTTGATGAAGGAAAACCCAAACCCATACTTATTGCTACAATAAATAGTAGCGAAAAATTTTTTATTACACATATTTAACTCATTTCAATATGATGTATTTATCAGGGGGAACTGTTATGAAGATTTTTAAAAAAGCAACGATAGTATTATTATCGGCTATTTTATCTTTTCCGGTATTGGCGTTAACGTTAGATCAAGCCATGAGCTCGTTAAGCCAAGCAAAAGCTAATGGTTTAGTAGGTGAACAAGCCGACGGCTACTTAGGCGTAGTTAAAAATGAAGGTGAGGCAAGTCAAATTGCGCAGTTAATTAATCAGGCTCGTAAAGCACAATATCAAAAAGTTGCCGGTGAAACCAATGTGTCGTTAACCGAAGTGCAAAACCGAGCGGGCAGTAAAGCGCAAGAAAAAACGCCAGCCGGTCAATATATCAAACAACAAGGTCAGTGGATAAAGAAATAATCTTAATCTTTTTCAGTGATAGGAAAAGTATAATGACATAATACTTTAATTATGTATAAATTATGTGTATTGTGTTACTTTAGCGAATTATTCGCAACAATTTATTAAAAAGCTTGGCACCCAATAATGTGTGCTAAGTTTTAAATGTAACGTTAGTTTTTACTTGTAAATAGTATCGCTTTAGCGATTTTAAATGGAGAAATTCAATGTGTTCGATTTTAGGTATTCTTGATATTAAATCAGATCCGGAACAACTACGAACAAAAGCATTAGAACTATCAAGTCTACAGCGTCATCGTGGCCCTGATTGGTCTGGTATTTTTGCTTCTGATAAAGCTATTCTTGCTCATGAACGTTTATCAATTGTTGATGTTAATACAGGATCTCAGCCACTTTATAATAAAGATAAGACTTTAGTATTAGCAGTTAATGGCGAAATTTATAATCATCAAGAACTCCGAAATCAGTACAAAGATCGTTATGAGTTTCAAACCGGCTCAGACTGTGAAGTTATCTTAGCGCTATATCAAGAAAAAGGTATTGATTGCCTTGATGACTTACAAGGTATGTTTGCTTTTATTCTTTATGATATTAACAAAGGCACTTATTTTATTGGTCGTGACCATATTGGTATCATCCCAATGTATATGGGTCATGATGAAAACGGCACATTTTACGTTGCTTCTGAAATGAAAGCGTTAGTACCGGTGTGTAAAACCATTGAAGCATTTCCGCCGGGATGTTATCTATCAAGCACTGAAGGTGAAATCAAAACCTATTATAAACGTGATTGGATGGATTATGAAAACGTTAAGGATAATAAAACCGATATCAATGCACTACGAATTGCGTTAGAAGAGTCTGTTAAGAGTCATCTTATGTCAGATGTGCCATACGGCGTTTTATTATCCGGTGGGCTTGATTCTTCGGTGATTTCGGCTATTACCAAAAAATTCTCAGCACGTCGTGTTGAAGATCATGAAAAATCTGAAGCTTGGTGGCCACAATTGCACTCTTTTGCCGTAGGTTTAAAAGGGGCGCCAGATCTTAAAGCTGCGCAAGCGGTTGCCGATCATCTTGGTACAGTTCACCACGAAATCAACTTTACCATTCAAGAAGGTATCGATGCTATTCGTGATGTGATTTATTACATTGAAACTTATGATGTCACAACTATCCGTGCTTCAACACCAATGTATCTAATGGCGAGAAAGATTAAAGCCATGGGGATTAAAATGGTGTTATCCGGTGAAGGTGCTGATGAAGTGTTTGGTGGTTACCTCTATTTCCATAAAGCGCCAAATGCTAAAGAGTTCCATGAAGAGACAGTACGAAAATTAGCCGCTCTTCATATGTATGACTGTGCACGTGCTAATAAAGCAATGGCAGCATGGGGCGTTGAAGCTCGTGTACCATTCCTTGATAAGAAATTCTTAGATGTGGCAATGCGCATTAATCCAAAAGATAAAATGTGCGGTAGCAACGGCAAAATGGAAAAACATATTGTCCGTGAAGCATTTGAATCTTATTTACCGGCATCTGTGGTTTGGCGTCAAAAAGAGCAATTCTCTGACGGTGTTGGCTATAGCTGGATCGATACTTTAAAAGAGATTGCGGAAAGTAAAATCACTGATCAGCAGTTAGAAAACGCAAAATTCCGTTTTCCTTACAATACACCGACTTCTAAAGAAGCTTATATGTACCGTGAAATTTTTGATGAATTATTCCCGGTTGAAAGCGCAGCGCATTGTGTACCGGGTGGTCCGACCGTTGCTTGCTCGACAGCCAAAGCGATCGAATGGGATGAGTCATTTAAAAATTTAAATGATCCTTCAGGTCGTGCAGCGGTAGGTGTTCATAACGACGCTTATAAAAAATAATTAGCTTACGCTTTAATGATTAATAAAAAACGGGGAATTTTCCCCGTTTTTTGTTGCTCACATACTGCCTATGTTTGACAGTTTGAATTAATGTGCAGCGCCTTTTGGTGCGCCGATAGGTAAAATAGTGCGTCCGTATTGTTCGTTAAGCACTTCTGCCATAGCAAGGTAGATAGCGCTTGCGCCACAAATAATACCTTCAAACCCGGCAACATGGATAATGTCGTGATTACCGGAAATGTTACCAATTGCTAACAGCGCAAATAAAAGCGTTAAGCTGGCAAAAACAAATTGTAATACACGATTACCTTTTAATGTGCCGATAAACATAAAGCCGGTAAAAATGCCCCATAAAGCAAGGAAGATTCCGACAAAAGTTGCATCGGTCGGTGCAGTTGCTGGCGAAGTTGGTAAATACCAAATGCCAACTAGTGCAATCCAGAAGAAACCGTATGACGTAAAAGCAGTGGTGCCAAATGTGTTACCTTTGCGGAATTCTAAAATGCCGGCAATGACTTGTGCCAGTCCACCATAAAAAATACCCATTGACACAATTGCCGTCATAACAGGAAAAAATCCTGCATTATGAATATTTAATAAAATTGTGGTCATACCAAATCCCATTAGTCCAAGTGGGCCAGGATTGGCAAGTTTTGTTTGTTCCATAAAGATCCTTTAACTAATAATCATAATAAAAAAGAGCGGCAATAATAAGTGTTGAAAAGCGGAGAATCAAGATTTAAAGAAAAATAATTTTTTTTCCCCCTTGATATTAAAAATTACGTTCCCATTTAAGTGGAAACAAAATTATTTCTTTGTGAAAATTAAGGGCTTGAAAATCCATATTTCAGACTTATATACAAAGAATAAAATACAGGTTTTGAGGAGAATAGATTATGGGTAAAATTATTGGTATCGATTTAGGTACAACAAATTCATGTGTAGCAGTAATGGATAACGGTCAGGCTAAAGTATTAGAAAATGCCGAAGGCGATCGCACAACCCCTTCCATTATTGCCTATACGCAAGATGGCGAAATTCTAGTTGGTCAACCGGCTAAACGCCAAGCAGTAACCAATCCACAAAATACATTATTTGCCATTAAACGTTTAATTGGTCGTCGTTTTGAAGATGCCGAAGTGCAACGTGATGTTGGTATTATGCCATATAAAATTGTTAAAGCTGACAACGGCGATGCATGGGTAGAAGTAAAAGGCCAAAAAATTGCTCCACCACAAATTTCTGCTGAAGTATTAAAGAAAATGAAGAAAACAGCAGAAGATTATCTTGGTGAACCAGTAACCGAAGCTGTCATTACTGTTCCGGCATATTTTAATGACGCACAACGTCAAGCAACCAAAGATGCTGGTCGTATTGCCGGTTTAGATGTTAAACGTATTATCAACGAACCAACAGCTGCAGCATTAGCTTATGGTTTAGATAAAGATGTTGGTAATCGCACCATTGCCGTTTATGACTTAGGTGGTGGTACATTTGATATTTCAATCATCGAAATTGATGATGTTGACGGTGAAAAAACTTTCGAAGTATTAGCAACCAATGGTGATACTCACTTAGGTGGTGAAGACTTTGACTCACGCTTAATTAACTATTTAGTTGATGAGTTTAAACGTGAACAAGGTTTCGATCTTAAAAATGATCCACTTGCAATGCAACGTTTAAAAGAAGCGGCTGAAAAAGCGAAAATTGAATTATCATCAGCACAACAAACTGATATTAACTTACCTTATATCACTGCTGATGCATCTGGCCCTAAACACTTAAATATCAAAGTGACTCGCGCTAAATTAGAATCTTTAGTTGAAGATTTAGTTAAACGCTCAATGGAACCAGTGAAAACAGCATTACAAGATGCCGGTCTTTCTGTTTCTGATATTAAAGATGTCATTTTAGTGGGTGGTCAAACCCGTATGCCAATGGTGCAAAAAGCGGTTGCTGACTTCTTTGGTAAAGAACCTCGTAAAGACGTTAACCCGGATGAAGCAGTTGCAGTTGGTGCGGCAGTACAAGGTGGTGTGTTAGGTGGTGATGTTAAAGATGTATTATTACTTGACGTAACCCCATTATCATTAGGTATTGAAACAATGGGTGGTGTGATGACTACCTTGATTGAGAAAAATACGACTATCCCAACTAAACATAGTCAAGTGTTCTCAACAGCTGAAGATAATCAATCTGCGGTAACCATTCATGTGTTACAAGGTGAGCGTAAACGTGCAAGCGATAATAAATCATTAGGTCAATTTAACCTTGATGGTATTCAAGCGGCACCACGTGGTATGCCACAAATTGAAGTAACTTTTGATATTGATGCCGACGGTATCTTACATGTTTCTGCGAAAGATAAAAACACCGGACGTGAACAAAACATTACCATTAAAGCTTCTTCTGGTTTAAGCGAAGAAGAAATCCAAAAAATGGTTAATGATGCCGAAGCAAATGCTGATGCTGACCGTAAGTTTGAAGAGCTAGCTCAAGTTCGTAATCAAGCGGATCATCTTGTTCACTCAACTCGTAAACAAGTTACTGAAGCAGGCGATCAATTACCGGCAGCGGATAAAACAGCTATCGAAGAAGCAGTAACTGCATTAGAAACTGCAGCTCGTGGTGAAGATAAAGCTGAAATTGAAGCGAAAATCAATGCATTAATGGAAGCATCGAAAAAGTTACTTGAAATTGCACAACAACAAGCGCAAGCTGACCAAGGTGCACAAGCAAGTAGCGCTAGTGATGCTGGTCAAGATGATGTTGTTGATGCGGACTTCAAAGAAGTTGATGATGATAAAAAATAAGCATTAACAACGATGTTTTTTAATGAGTTATTTCAACGAGTTATAAACATGTAACTTACTAAACGGGCGCGAGGTAACTCAAGCCCGTTTAGTTGTTTTTGCAAGAAAAATTAAGGTTAATTATGGCGAAGAAAGATTATTATGAAACATTAGGCGTAAGTAAAAGCGCAACTGAAGCTGAGATAAAAAAAGCCTATAAACGCCTAGCCATGAAATATCATCCTGATAAAAATCAGGACAATAAAGCCGAAGCTGAAGCAAAATTCAAAGAAGTTAAAGAAGCTTATGAAGTATTGACCGACGCACAAAAGAAAGCCGCTTATGATCAATATGGACATGCCGCTTTTGAGCAAGGTTTTGGTGGCGGCGGTGCTGGCGCAGGTGGATTTGGTGGCTTTAGTGGTTTTGGCGGTGGATCGGCATTTGATGATATTTTTAGTGACTTCTTCGGCGGTGGTCGTGGGCGTGCGCAAAGCCCTTCAAGAGGTGCAGATTTACAATATAATATCACCCTAACATTAGAAGAAGCAGCAAGTGGCGTAAGTAAAGAGATCAAAGTACCGACTTGGGTGACCTGTAGTGTTTGTCATGGACAAGGTACTGAAAAAGCCTCTGATGTGGTTACTTGTGATACCTGTCATGGTGCTGGCGTTGTTCAAATGCGTCAAGGCTTTTTTGCGGTACAGCAAGAGTGTCCAACCTGTCATGGCCGTGGTAAAGTAGTGAAAAATCCATGTAAGAAATGTCATGGTGAAGGTCGAGTTCAGAAAACCAAAACATTATCTGTCACTATTCCGGCCGGTGTTGACACTGGTAACCGTATCCGTCTTTCTGGTGAAGGCGAGGCAGGGTTAAATGGTGCGCCAGCAGGTGATTTATATGTTCAAGTGCAGGTAAAACCTCACGGAATTTTTGAACGAGATGGCACAAATCTACATTGTGAGATTCCAATTAATATTGTTTTAGCGTCGTTAGGTGGGGAAGTTGAAGTACCTACATTAAATGGTAAAGTGAGCTTAACCATTCCGGCTGAAACTCAAACAGGTAAAATGTTCCGTTTACGTGGTAAAGGTATTAAATCATTACGTGGTAATTCTGTTGGTGATTTATACTGTCATGTTGTGGTTGAAACACCGGTTAACCTCACCGGTAAACAAAAAGAGTTACTCAAAGAGCTTGGCGAAAGTTTGAAAGCGGATAAAAATGCCAAACACAGCCCAAAAGAAAAAAGCTTTTTTGATAAAGTTAAAAAGTTTTTTGGATAAGAAAATATCACTCAATAGCGAAGCAGGGTTATCTGCTTCGCTATTTTTTTGACACCCAAATAAGACTAAAAGATATAGCGACGCAAGTCGTACAACAGATACTCAATCAAAATTTATCCGTAAATATTGAATGTAAATATGATCCGACTTGGTCGCAGTATTTAACTTGGGTGAAATAGTTTATAAAAACTTAATTGAAAGTAAAAAAACCCAGCAAAGCTGGGCAAGATGGGTTTAATGTTTAATTTTATTTATTGTCATTTAGAACTAAATTTTAGTTGTAAAAGTACGAGCAATAACGTCACGTTGTTGTTCTGCAGTTAAAGAGTTAAAACGTACTGCATAACCAGAAACACGAATAGTTAATTGAGGATATTTTTCCGGATGTTGCACAGCATCTTCTAATGTTTCACGACGAAGTACGTTAACATTTAAGTGTTGGCCACCTTCAACTTTAATTGTTGGTGCGACATCTAATGGAATTTCACGATATTCGAATTGACCAAGTTCAGCTGTTGGAATGACTTGATCTTCTTTGTAAACAGATTTAGCAGCAACACAACGTGCTTCTTTAGTTGAATCATCTAATAACCAGAAAGAGTTTAATAGTGCTGCATTGTCTGCTTTAGTGATTTGGATACCTGTAATCATTTTAAATCCTCCTAACGGACGTTATTGTCCTGAATAATTGATTGTAATATAGCACTTTAAAAAATTGATTAAAGTCAAAAAAAGCTATCAATTTGATAAGCAATACCTTAGATCACTTTTTAGTCAGGTAATCAATAAAACGGATTGTAATATTTTATAAATGATTTGGGTATCAATATGTTAGATAAACATGTTCGGTTTAGAAATAGATCGCTTTTTATCCAGCCTTAATAATCAGCCTAAAATGCAGGTAAACTTGAAGTTGGCCGCTAGTCTTTGCTACTCAATAGATTGTTATTAATGACAATCACTCAATCAACATACCATTCTATTTGATATAAATCGCCTGATATAGAGGCAAACTATTTTTACTTCACACTTTTACTACTGATGAATAGCTGGAGTAAATTTGCTTTACTGAAATAAAATTTAAATTATTGTTTCATAAATTTTTTTGCCGAATGAAATTTATTTGATAAAAAAAGAATATTTGTGAACAACATCACGTCGACTTTTAAATTTTTGCCATTTTTAAAAAAAGTTGGCAGTGACGTTAAAGTGTCAAAGCAACACCCACCCTAGACTAACTTGAGCATCTAAAAGAGATGTTGATCTTGAGCAGTAGTTAGATAAAAAGTGGTGGTAAGATGAAAAATAGAGTGATTGGTTTAAAAAATTATCTGGCTTATGGCGCCGGTGATTTTTTAGGAGCGGGTACTACGGCATTAACGGCGGTATGGTTGTTATATTTTTATACCAATTTTTGTGGGTTAACGCCGATTGAAGCGACATTTATTTTTGCAGCAGCAAGAGTACTTGATGCGGTTATTAGCCCATTAATGGGGTATTTAACCGATAACTTTGGGCGCACACGTTTAGGACAACGTTTTGGGCGTCGTAAATTCTTTATTTTACTCGGTATTCCACTTATTTTTAGTTATAGCGTAATGTGGGCGCCGGGTATGAATTATCTCTATTACTTATTCACTTATCTCTTTTTTGATATGGTTTATACCATGGTGCTGGTGCCTTATGAAACCCTTGTGCCAGAGATGACCGATGATTTTAAACAAAAAACTAAGTTTTCAGGGGCAAGAATTTCAATGGCGCAGTTATCTGCCATTTTAGCTGGTTTCTTACCGGGAGTTTTACTCAATTACTTTGGTAAAGATAATGCAATATCCTTCTTTTATGCCAGCTTAGTGTTTTCTATTCTATGCTCATTTGCGCTTTGCATGGTGTACTTGTTTACCTGGGAAAGACCAACAGCGCTTAAATCCAAAGAAGCGTTGCAAGCCGAACAAGAGGCCGCCTCCTTGTCTTTTAAAGAAAGTATTTCTCATTTAATTATTGAACTGCTATCCACTTTCAAAATAAAAATATTTAGGCAGCATCTTGGAATGTATTTGGGTGGCTATATTGCTCAAGACGTCTTTAATGCTGTGTTTACTTATTATGTCATTTTTGTGCTATTACAAGAGCCGACCGTTGCCTCTACGCTAATTGGGACAATGTCCATTACGCAGTTTATTGCCGTGCTGTGTATGATGCCGTTGTGTATTAAATATGGCCCTGCGCCGGCTTATCGTGGTGTCGTGGCTATTTTTGGTATGAGTTGCTTAGCTTATGGGATTATTTGGTATTACAACTTAAGTCATATTCATACACTGTTAATTACCGTTTCAGCTATTGCAGGATTAGGGCGTGGCGGGATTAATTATGTTCCTTGGAATATCTATACCTATATTTCTGATGTCGATGAAATCATCACCGGTAAGCGTCGAGAAGGTATCTTTGCTGGTGTAATGACATTTACCCGTAAAGCCTCGCAGGCTGGCGCAGTGATGTTAATTGGTGTCTGTTTACAGTGGTCTGGTTTTGTCAGTGGGCAAAACCAACAGCCGCCAGCGGTATCGCAAACGATTTTATTGTTATTAGTAGCCGGGACTATCTTGGTTTTAACACTTGGCTTTTTAATTTCTTTGAAATTTAAATTGAATCTAAAAACTCACAAAATATTAATTGATGAAATTAACAATATCAAAGGTATTGGCTCTCAGAGTGAAAAAAGAGTCAGTGATGAAGGTAAGCCGGTAGTTGAAATGTTAACGGGTATGCCTGTCACTAAGCTTTGGGGCAATAATAATATTGGTTATAAACGTAAATAGCGTTATTGGTTTTTATATGAGTTTGATTAGAGGTAAACAAAACATGCAGATATTTCCTGTAAAACATAGCAAATTACTGTGTAAGCCCGAACATTTAATTGCTCGAGCTGATTTAGAAAAGTTGATTAAAAAGATTGTGAATAATCTGATTAATATTAAAGATGAGACAGGTGAATTTCTTCTTCGCTTAGATGACGGTCGAGTGATTGACACTAAAGGGTGGAATGGCTGGGAGTGGACGCATGGCATTGGTCTTTATGGTATGTATCAATTTTACCAACAAACTGGCGATAAATCGACACTTGCTATTATTGATGACTGGTTTAAACAGCGTTTATCCGAAGGAACTCCAACGAAGAACGTCAATACCGTGTGTCCATTTTTAACCTTAGCTTATCGTTATCAAGAGACGCAAAATCCGGTATTTTTACCTTATTTAGAGTGTTGGGCAGATTGGGTTATGTATCAAATGCCTCGGACTAAGTTTGGTGGCTTGCAACATATTGTTTATAACAGTGAAAATCATCAACAACTTTGGGATGACACCTTGATGATGAGCGTATTGCCAATTGCCAAAATTGGCAAACTGCTTAATAAACCTGAATATATTCAAGAAGCAATCTATCAAATATTAATCCACGTTCAATATTTAATGGATCGTCAAACAGGGCTTTGGTTTCATGGTTGGAGTTTTGAAGGTAACCATAACTTTGCAAAAGCAAGGTGGGCAAGGGGTAACAGTTGGCTAACTATTGTTATTCCGGAATTTATTGAGCTACTCGATCTGACTATTGATGATCCTGTTCGAAGATTATTAATTGAGGTGTTAAATGCTCAAGTAGAAGCACTCGCTAAATACCAAGATGAAAGTGGCTTATGGCATACAATTATTGATGATCCTAATTCCTATTTAGAAACATCGGCGACAGCTGGTTTTACTTATGGAATATTAAAATCGATCAGGAAACGCTATATCGCTGATGACTATAAGCTCATGGCAGAAAAAGCCATTAAAGGGGTCATGGCAAATATCAATGATGAAGGTACTTTGTTAAATGTTTCGTTTGGTACCGCCATGGGTCATAATTTGGATTATTATAAAAATATTCCACTAACTTCAATGCCATATGGGCAATCAATGGCAATTTTATGTTTGACTGAATATTTAAGGGTTTTTATTTAATTTTAACAATATTGATTAGCATTAGGCTTATTATTATTTTTAGGTATAATTAGGGGGATGAGCAAGCAACATTGCCAGCCATATCAAATCATAGTAAAGGTACTGTATGACTAATCAATTAACATGGAATGATGTCATTGGATCGGAAAAAGAGAAGCCTTATTTTAAACAAATAATGCAATTTGTGGCATCACAGCGAGCTGAGGGAAAAGTTATCTATCCCCCTCAGCATGATGTTTTTAATGCTTTTCGTTTTACGCCATTTAGTGATATCAAAGTGGTGATTTTAGGACAAGATCCTTATCACGGCCCAAATCAAGCACACGGTTTATCATTTTCTGTGTTACCTGGAATTAAACCGCCTCCATCGCTATTAAACATTTATAAAGAACTTTCAACCGATATAGCAGGGTTTCAAATTCCGTCGCATGGCTATTTAGGCTATTGGGCAACCCAAGGGGTGTTGCTATTAAATAATGTATTAACTGTTCAAGCTGGACAAGCGCATTCCCATGCCAAAATAGGCTGGGAAACATTTACTGATCATGTTATTGCGGCGGTTGATCAATACCTCGACGGGGTAGTATTTTTGTTATGGGGATCGCCTGCGCAAAAGAAAGGTCAATTTATCAATCGTCAAAAGCATCATGTTTTAACAGCTGTTCACCCTTCACCATTATCCGCACATCGTGGCTTTTTTGGGTGTCAGCATTTTTCTAAAGCCAATAGTTTGATTATCCAACAGGGAAAAACGCCGATAGATTGGCAACCAAGGTTACCGGAACAAAATAATGGGTAGTAATAAAAAACGTCGAACTGGCTTGCAGGAAATAGCTAATTTAATTGGGATAAGTAAAATGACGGTAAGCCGTTACTTGCGTGATCCCAATCTTGTTTCTAAACCACTTCAATCTCAAATTTCAGCAGCGATAGACCAACTTGGCTATATTCCCAATAAAGCGCCGGATATGTTATCGAATGCTAAAAGTTATGCTATTGGTGTGTTATTACCGTCATTAACCAATCAAGTTTTTGCGGATGTGTTAAAAGGCATTGAGATCGAGACCGATAAATATGGTTATCAAACCATGATTGCCCATACCGGGTATAGCCCGGAAAAAGAAGAAATGCGCCTACGTTCATTACTGGCTTACAATGTTGACGGGTTAATCTTAACTGAACGAACACATACCCCCGCAACCCTTAAAATGATTGAAATATCGGGCGTTCCTGTGGTTGAAATTATGGATAGTGTTTCCCCTTGTATTGATATGGCGGTTGGTATTGATAATTTTCAAGTCGCCAAAAATATGATTGAGCGTATGATTAACAAAGGCCATAAGCATATTGCTTATTTTAGTGCTCGTCAGGATGATCGCAGTCTTATCCGTCAGCAAGGTTATGAACAGGCGATGAACGATGCCGGATTGGTTGCGAAAACTTTTGCCACGAAACAATCTTCTTCTTACTCTTTAGGTAAACAACTGCTTCATCAAGCTTTGCAACAATATCCTCAAATTGACGGCGTATTTAGTACCAACGATGATTTGGCGCTAGGAGTACTGTTTGAGTGTCAACGCCTTAATATTGATGTGCCAAACCAGATTGCTGTGGCAGGTTTTCATGGGCATGACGTTGGTCAAGTGGTTACACCAAAATTGGCATCAGTTTCAACACCAAGAATTGAAATGGGACAAAAATCGGCACAAATGTTATTAAAGTCGATAAATGGTGAAACCATTTGTGAAAAAGTTGTTGATTTCCCTGTTCAATATTTAGACGGTGAAAGTATTTGATTATCGTAAATTGCACGAGTTAATGTTCTAAATCAAACCTATTAATCTGGTTGATAATAGCAATTTAGTCAGTTTTTACTTATCAATAAATAAGCTGTTGCTTTAGAGATATCAGTTTATATAAACTGCGCTTCATATGTTGCCTTTGCTTAATGATCCTAATGAAAAAAAAGCGAAAACAAAAATAAAACTATTGGTTTTTTTATCTGTTTTTGCTTATCTAACAGAGCGTTATGTTTTAAATAGGCATATTCAATTCGGGTTTTCATAAAGTGATAACTATGTTAGAATTATCGCTCAGTGGTTATTTATAACGACTAACAGATTATAAAAGATAACACTGAGGCTCCCATGAAAATTGTTGAAGTAAAACACCCTCTTGTACGCCATAAAATTGGCTTAATGCGCGAACACGATATTAGTACTAAAGACTTTCGCGATCTTGCCAGTGAAGTTGGCAGCTTATTAACTTATGAAGCAACCGCTGATTTACCGACCGAAACTGTTACTATCGAAGGTTGGTGTGGTCCTGTTCAAGTTGAACAAATCAAAGGTAAAAAAATTACGGTAGTACCTATCTTACGAGCAGGTTTAGGTATGATGGATGGCGTTCTTGAGCATATACCAAGTGCCCGGATTAGCGTTGTTGGTTTTTACCGTAACGAAGAAACCCTCGAACCTGTACCCTATTTTCAAAAATTAACATCAGATATTGAAGAGCGAATGGCTTTAGTTGTCGATCCAATGTTGGCAACAGGTGGATCTATGGTCGCGACCATTGATTTGCTCAAAAAAGCGGGCTGTAAAAATATTAAAGTTTTAGTTTTAGTTGCTGCACCGGAAGGTATTAAAGTGCTTGAGCAAGCGCATCCGGATGTTGAGCTTTATACTGCTTCAATTGATGAACGATTGAATGAGAAGGGCTACATTTTACCCGGACTTGGTGATGCCGGCGATAAAATATTCGGCACCAAATAAAATCTCAAATTTTAGACCGGTTTTAACCGGTTTTTTTATGCCTACTATTTGATTATAAATAGAGATGATTAACATTATGTTGAATAAGAGAGGACAATATGTCTAAAATTACAACAGACAATATCGATAATGATGCATCACAACTTAAACACTCGTGGCAAGATATTTTTACCGGCGCCCAAATGCTATTTGTTGCATTTGGTGCATTAGTACTTGTACCACTATTAACCGGATTAAATACCAATGTTGCTTTATTCACAGCTGGAGTGGGGACGTTATTATTTCAACTCACCACCAAAGGAAAAGTACCGGTATTTTTAGCTTCATCATTTGCTTTTATTGCACCGATTTCTTTTGGCGTAGCACAGTGGGGTATACCTGCAACATTGGGTGGACTGGTTGCTGCCGGTTTTGTGTTTATGTTTTTTGCCTTTTTGGTGAAAATTAACGGTAAGCACGTTATTGATCGTATTTTACCGCCAGTGGTTACCGGACCAATTATTATGGTTATCGGTCTATCGCTTGCACCAGTTGCAGTAAAAATGGCAATGGGTACCGACAGCGGAATACCAGCGGAAAGCTATCAGTTAATTTTGATTTCAATGGCGTCACTATTAACCACCTTAATTGTGGCAATTTGGGCCAAAGGCTTTTTTAGATTAGTGCCGATTATTGCCGGTATTGTTGTGGGGTATGCTTTGTCGTGTGTAATGGGGATTGTCAATTTTCAACCCATTATTGATGCCCCATGGTTTAAAGTGCCGGATTTCACCTTTCCGGAATTTCACTGGCAAGCTATCTTATATATGATCCCAATTGTTATTGCACCAACGATTGAGCATGTGGGTGATATTATGGCCATTAGTGCCGTAACCGGAAAAGATTATACCCGAGAACCGGGATTGCAAAGAACGTTGCTTGGTGATGGATTAGCAACCTCAAGTGCCGGCTTCTTTGGTGGCCCGCCTTGTATCACTTATGCCGAAGTTATTGGCGCTGTCACGTTAACCCGTAATTTTAAAACACGAGTAATGACTTGGGCGGCAATTTGGGCAATTTTCATGTCATTTGTTGGTAAGATCGGCGCTTTTTTAAGTACAATTCCAACTGTTGTAATGGGCGGGATTATGGTACTTTTATTCGGTTCGATTGCATCAGTAGGCATAAATATATTGATTAAACATAAGGTCGATCTTTCGATATCACGCAATATGTGCATTGTTTCATTAGTCCTTGTGTTTGGTATTGGTGGAATGATCTTTGATTTTGGATCCTATGCGCTACAAGGTATCAGCTTATGTGGAATTTTAGCCATTGTACTAAATTTAATCTTACCTCATAAGTCAACCGACTAATAAATCGTGGCTAATCATTAAATTGATGAATAGCTAAAAAATGTCACTTCTTTTTTCAAAACATTGTGGCACGGGATTTTTAAAGTTTAAAATCCCGTCTTGCAATGTTGCCCCGCATTAATAATCCGACCTTAAGTGATGGACAGGTTTTACAGCAAAAAAGTTGATAAGCCGGGTTTTTGAAGCTCAACATCCTACTCAAATTTCATACAATGACTAAAACCGTTAATTTTATAAACTAAGATTGGATTTTTTTTAATCAAAAAATATGTTTTTTTAAAGTTTTTTAAAGAGGATTTTAATTAAAGCTGTGTTTATTCGATCATTGTTTGATTTTTCTGCGATTTTCTTTACTAAAGTTAACTGTTTTCTATGAAAAAAGGGATTGCATCGTATTTTTCCAGTCACTATACTTTTATAGCATTTTAGTTGGATAACTAAAATCAAGTAATAAATCATAATTATAATTGACAGGATAGTCGAACATGTTTCGTAATTTTCAAAAAATAGACTTTAATTCAAATTCACATAATTCAAACTCTCAACATATCGTTTTTCACTCCAGTTCATTAATAAAACAAAATTTAAGATCTCTTCGTCGATCCTCTTACGGTTCAAGATTATCTCAGCAGATTTTTTTAGGTGTGGCGATTTTGTTTTCGACTTCTTTTTCCGCCCATGCATTAACCTCTAAAACGTCGAACCCTATTGAGGGTAGCGCGCCGTATTTAACTTTTGACGGAGGTCACACTCGCGCTGTTGATACCGATGGTCTACTCGGAATTACGTTATCCAACGGCGTGCAGTACACGCCTTCAACCAATACTTCTTCCACAACTCCAATCGAGTTGCCTGTGATAGGTCAGAGTTTTGCTGATATAAACATGTTAATGCCAACTGATACCAATGAAGTTGAATTGAGTGCATTGATTGGTTCGCCTTATTATTATTGGGGGGATGATGATGGTGATGGTGATATAACTGCTACCGGTAGTTTAAGTTTGTCTATTGTGGATAAATATGACCAAGCGGTATCACGTAATACAGTACCGGAAATTTGTAAGGCACCTTATCAAGTTAAATTAACTAACACTGATAGCACATTAGCTACACGTTATGGCATTCCACAAGGTAGTACTTTCAGTGCAAATGATGTTACTTATTATGTTAATCCTAAGACGGGGCCTGTGGTTTGTTTTGCCAAGCCTAGCTTGAAATATGGTGTAAGTGCTTATGCTGGCCCAGCTACGATGTGGGATCCGAATAATGGCTTTCTTCCTCAGTCATCTTATGATTTAAACTTTCCTACCGTTGGTGGTAACAATTTGTACTTTGATTTAGCTATTAGTGGTAATAATCAGGTATTATCGTGGTCTCCAGTTTCACATGGTGGTATCACAGCTACTATGACCAATTCTACAAGTACAGGGGTTCGTGTTACATTAACAGGTCCAGTTGCATCCCAATCTCAGTGGGGTTTAAATAATCCCGGTCCTGTTGCTAAACCTACTTTACCTCAGACATTCGAGTTAGTTGGCCGTGATAGTAATGGTAATGCTGTGGTCAAGTATGGGTTTGTCTTAAAGCAGTGGTTCGTCGGTCGTGGTAATGGTTTTTATGTTCATCCGAATACAGTTGCGTGGTGTAATAATATAGGTTATCGGATTCCTAAGGTAAAAGATCTAACCAATGCATCTTGCCAGCGTCACAATGCAGCTGTTAGCTGCGAAGGCTCAGTCGGTGCAACCCCTCCTTCACCGAGTAACGTTTACCAGCGTCACATTGGTGCAGGTTTCTTTACTGAGTGGGGTACTATGCGCAGCTATCCTGAGACTGATTTTACTCCCCACTGGTACTGGACTGGTGACTCAATTGGTATTACCTACCACTTTATTGTGTTCGGGGACGAGGGTACTATAGATTGGGGCGTCTACGATGAAGAGAAAGAAGACTACAACAAAAGCAAAGGGCTTTGCGTCTGGCCTTAGTTCTTATTTCTTAGGATTGGAGAATAGAGAGTAGCAGAAATAGCGTTAAGTTGTTAAAGGCTAGTTGACTCGATGAGTCAACATAGCCTTGCAATAAAGAAGCATTTTTGTGACCTAGCCCCTCATGAAAAACCCACCTCAACTAGGGTGGGTTATTTTTTTAGCGTTTTACATAAAAAGTTAAGAAGCGAGGTTTTTGGCAATAAAAAACTCACTTATGTTTTTATAAGTGAGTTTTAAGTCAGTAGCAACTATTTAATTGGACGCATTGTTGGGAATAAAATCACGTCCCGAATTGTATGGCTATTGGTAAATAGCATTACGGTTCTATCAATCCCAATTCCTAGCCCTGCTGTCGGCGGTAAACCATGTTCTAATGCAGTGATATAATCTTCATCATAGAACATAGCTTCATCATCACCGGCATCTTTTTGCGATACTTGATCAGCAAAACGTTGTGCTTGGTCTTCGGCATCGTTAAGTTCTGAGAAGCCATTACCAATTTCACGACCACCAATAAAGAACTCGAATCGGTCTGTCACAAATGGGTTTTCATCGTTTCGACGAGCTAGTGGTGAGACTTCTGCCGGGTATTCGGTGATAAATGTTGGTTGAATCAAATTAGCTTCGGCAACTTCTTCAAAAATTTCAGTCACAACTCGACCAAGCCCCCAGCCTTTTTCCACTTTGATTCCCACGGCTTTTGCAATCGCACAGGCTTTATCAAAATCATCTAAATCCGCATTATTGGTTTCTGGTCGATAATGACAAATCGCTTCACGCATGGTCATTTTGATAAATGGTTTACCAAAATCAAAAGTGTGTTCACCGTATTGTACAACTGCATCACCGGTTACCGCGATAGCTAAGCGACGGAATAGTGCTTCGGTTAATACAATCAGATCTTTATAATCGGCATACGCCATATACATTTCCATCATGGTAAATTCCGGATTATGTCTTGGCGAAACCCCTTCGTTACGGAAGTTACGGTTAATTTCAAACACACGCTCAAAGCCACCTACGACCAAACGTTTTAAGTAGAGTTCTGGTGCGATTCGTAAGTACATATCTAAATCGAGGGCGTTATGATGCGTAATAAAAGGTTTAGCTGATGCCCCACCAGGAATCACTTGCATCATTGGGGTTTCAACTTCCATAAAGTGGTTTTCTAACATGAAGTTACGAATTTCAGTTACCACTTTTGAGCGAGCGATGAAGGTATTTCTTGATTCTTCATTAGTGATAAGATCCAAATAACGTTGACGATAACGCATCTCTTGATCCGCAAGGCCATGAAATTTATCCGGTAATGGTCGTAGCGCTTTGGTCAATAAACGAATCTCTTCACAGTGAATCGAAAGTTCCCCTGTTTTGGTTTTAAATAGATAACCTTTAGCACCAACAATATCGCCTAAATCCCATTTTTTGAACTGCTCGTTATAATAGTTTTCAGGTAGATCATCTCGGGTCACATAAAGTTGGATTTGTCCCGCAACATCTTGCAAAGAAACAAAAGAAGCTTTACCCATAATACGGCGCATCATCATACGGCCGGCAACGGTAACGGTAATTTTATTTTCAATTAATTCTTCGTTGGTTTTATCGTCATACAATTTATGAAGATCACTTGAAATAGCATCACGACGAAAATCATTTGGGAAAGCAATACCTTGCTGGCGAATATTTGCTAGCTTTTCACGACGGATAGCTAGTTCGTTATTTAACTCTTCAATATGGTTTTGTTGCTCTTGCTGTGTTGACATAATTTTACCTTTTATTTATAACCAAGCGGTTTATAAACCTGCTTTTAAGCTTTCTTGAATAAATTGATCTAAATCACCGTCTAAAACGGCTTGAGTGTTACGCGTTTCAACGCCGGTACGCAAATCTTTAATTCTTGAGTCATCAAGCACATAAGAACGAATTTGACTGCCCCAACCGATATCAGATTTATTTTCTTCCATCTGCTGTTTTTCAGCGTTTTTCTTTTGCATCTCAAGTTCGTACAGTTTTGCTTTTAACTGTTTCATGGCCTGATCTTTATTACTATGCTGAGAACGGTTATTTTGACACTGCGTCACAATTCCCGTCGGCACATGCGTGATTCGAACAGCTGATTCCGTTTTATTGACATGTTGTCCGCCGGCGCCGGATGCTCGGTAAACATCAATACGAAGATCAGCGGGGTTAATATCGATATCAATATTATCATCAATTTCCGGATAGACAAAAACCGATGCAAATGATGTATGACGGCGATTACCTGAATCAAATGGGCTTTTACGAACTAAACGATGTACGCCGGTTTCGGTACGTAACCAACCATAAGCATAGTCACCCGATACTTTGATTGTCGCAGATTTAATGCCGGCAACATCACCGTCAGAAACTTCCATAACTTCAGTTGTAAATCCTTTCGATTCAGCCCAACGTAAGTACATTCTCAGTAACATTTCAGCCCAATCTTGCGCTTCAGTACCACCAGACCCCGACTGTATATCTAAATAACAATCGGCACTGTCATAATCACCAGAGAACATACGGCGAAACTCAAGTCCGGCCAGTTTCTTTTCTAACTGTTCAAGCTCAGCATTAGCCTCATCGAAAGTTTCTTGGTCTTCGGCTTCAATAGCAAGTTCAAGTAAACCTTCGACATCGTCAAGACCTTGGGTTAATGAGTTGATAGTATTTATAATTTCTTCAAGTGTGACTCGTTCTTTACCTAACGCCTGTGCTTTTTCGGGATCTGCCCAAACTTCGGACTGTTCTAATTCGGCGTTGACTTCTTCAAGCCGCTCTTTCTTGAGATCATAGTCAAAGATACCCCCGAATCACGTTTGTGCGCTCGGTAAGTTCGGCTATTTTGGATTTTATCGGATTAATTTCAAACATGTGTTAATTTGTTCGGTTTTCTGATATTTAAATAATCGCCCATTGTAGCGGATTTAAGTATATTTTAGCAATTGCCAATTTGTTATCGGGTCAATGCAATGAGCTTAATTAAGAAAAAAATGACGCTTAAAGCGTCATTGATCAAACAGGAGGGTATGATGTTTAAAAAGTCTATTTTTTAGCTTGAGCGTATAACTCAGCAACTTTGTCCCAGTTAATGACATTCCAAAATGCACCGATATAATCAACACGACGATTTTGGTATTTCAAATAGTAAGCGTGTTCCCACACATCTAAAGTTAAAATTGGCGTACCTGAAACACCTGAAAATTTTTCGCCCATTACCGGTGAATCTTGATTTGCAGTAGAGACAACTTCTAGTTTGCCATTTTGCAATACTAACCAAGCCCAACCAGAACCAAAACGAGTAGCAGCGGCGTTTGCAAATTTCTCTTTAAATGCATCAACTGAACCAAAATCTTTCTCAATCGCTGCTTTTAGTTCGCCTTTAAGTTCAGTACCAACTTTGAGTAGTTCCCAAAATAGGGTGTGATTAACATGACCACCCACGTTGTTTTTAATTCCAGTCAGTTTGTCTGCTGGTACTTTGTCTAAATTTTGAAGTAAAGTTTCAGGGCATAAATCTTTGAGTTCGGCCGGTAAAGATTCTAAAAGTGCGTTAGCATTGTTGACATAAGTTTGATGATGTTTGTCATGGTGAAGATGCATCGTTTCTGAATCGATATACGGTTCTAATGCGTCATAAGCATAAGGAAGTGGTGGTAATGTATAGGCCATGAGGATACTCCTTTCAAAATTAGATTTTAGTTATTGCTTTAATTAATTGAGTATACGGTTAAATTGTTTTACTCACAATCTATTGTTTAGATAGTTAATGACTATTTAATAATTAATCAATTTATACCAATTTAGCGTTTAATATTAATGAGTGTCATGATTGGTTAGGCGTGGGATAGACATCATGATAGCATCATTTTCGCTGACTAATTTTACTTCCTGATAATAAGCTATTAAGTTTTTCAATGCTAAACGGAGATTGGTCATTTTGTTATATTGCAAAAACATATCTACATCTTTTAGCTGTCTTAATAAAACCGATTGATGTTTTTTATGCAAGTAGCAACATGAACGATTATTAAGATCGGCGACACTAAATGACTTGCGATTTTTCCACCAATGAAATTTACGTTTTAAGGTAAAATACTTTTACCTAATTTTAGCCTCAAATTACGCCGTTTTTCTGGCTTATCTACTTGATCATTTCGCCTAACTACAATTATTACAATGAACAATCAACCTCTTAATTTGAGGTTGATGATAGGTAAAGTTGTGTAAGTTTATCTAAGAAAACAAAGAGTTTATAATTCATCTTACTGTAATCATGACTGCGTAATTTATCTTCGGTATCAACAAAACGATATTTAGCGGCTTGATTAAGATCATTTTGCGAGTGGGCAATCAACTTTTCAACCACGTCATGGGTTAACTCCATATGACATTGAAAACCATACACCAATTTGCCATAAGCAATAATTTGTCGTGGACAGCCTTCACTATAAGCAATGATTTTGGCATCTTGAGTTAAACCCGGCATATCATTGTGCCAGTGGCCGACCGCCAAACTATCACCGAAATGAGAAAAAAGCGGATTTCTTTTGCCTGCTTCGGTCAACGTAATTGGGAATTTGCCAATCTCTTTTTCCGGACTATGCTCGAAATGTGCACCTAAGGCTTCACCAATTAGTTGCGAGCCAAGACAGACACCGATGACTATTTTTTGTAATTTAATTGCCGTAGATATGACGGCCTGCTCGGCTAATGAGTCAAAATGCGGGCACTCTTTTTTTGTCGTTGCTGGCGATTGTGGTCCGCCCATGATAATCAACATATCAATCTTATCTATCTTATCGGGAAGCGGCTGACCAAGATAAACACGAGAATAACTAATGGTGTGTTGATGCATTTTTGCCCATTGCTCATATGCGCCAGGTGCTTCGAAATCTTCGTGGATGATAAAGTGCACATGCATTGGTAAATCTCCTTTAATCTTATCGATCTGTGTCCTACTCTATATTGAATATGGACAATTAAGCGCGATGTTTATTATGAATCTTTTATTAAGAAATACAATAGTGAAGATTTGGCGTATTATGCGGGAGCTGGGGAGATATTTGGTATAAAAATCTGCTTTAACAGATTTCAGAATTCCTAAAATTGGCTCCTGCGAGAGATTTTATGGTTTTAGCGCAATGATGTAGAAAAATGACATATTGTAAAAAATAATTGGGTAGATATTGAATATCATTATATTATTGGAAGAGAAGAATAGGGGAAAATTAATATTTATGAAGCACATCCCCGAATTAAAGTCGAAATTCAATCTATCCAATAAGAGTATAAATGGATGACAAAATGAAATTATTAAAGATGTTAATAATACTATTACTATTAATTAAATGTTTTACCCAAATTCTTATTTGTAAAGATGATCCTACAGTTTTTATGGCGCTAAAATTAAATCCTCTTTCTGAAAACTATAGTTATATTAATGATTTAAGTTACAATAGTTATTATGTTTTGTTTTCTGATGAAAATGAAATGATAGGACAAAATATCATTGATATGATTTATAAGATTCCTTTAATTCTTTATATTTCAGTTTTACTTATACTGTTTTTTTTAAAACATAAAAATACAAAAGAGAAAACCCTATGAAGCAATTTTTACCACATATTACTTTTTGGGGTTTGAATTTTTTTGCTTTTCCTGTCAGTCGACTTAATAGTAAAAGGAAACAATTTTAAAATGAGAATATTATTACTGATTCTATTGTCTTTGGCTAACATAGCGTGTAGTCAAAAAATTGAGAGTCAACAAGCTGATGATCATGTCACTCCCATTGAATATGATTACGTAGTTACTGAGGTTTTTTTAGAGTCTCCTCCTTCTTCTACTCCTAAGGTTTCTCCTAAGATAGATTTGCAGTCTGATACGCATTTATCTGGTCAATCAGGCTATGCCTATAAACTAAAAATCAGCGATCAAGAAGAATTAATCTTCTTAAATTATATTAAAGATTACAAACTTTATTCAGAACCAAGACTAAGTAGAAACGGTGTTATATCTAAAATCGAAGGATATGAAGGATACGATGACGTATATGCAGGTATTTATTCAATTGATTTTAAAATATCTGAAAATAAACATTATGTTGAAATGGATACTATTAGCAAAGGTTATGTTGGAACATCACAGGAACTAAACGGAAACTATCAATGTATCATTATCGATATCAAAAACTCAAAAGTTGTTAGGTCAGGGGTAGATATGTGTGACGGCGAGTGGAAAGATAATCAATGGATAAGTCAAGGAAAAGTTGAATTTGATGGCAAATGAAGTTTAAGTTCGAAAGAAAGATAAACAACTAAAAAACATGGGAATTTTAACATGAGAATATTATTACTGATTCTATTGTCTTTGGTTAACATAGCATGTAGTCAAAAAATAGAAAATCAATCAGTAGTTACTCAAACAATCTCACATTTCGATGCTACGGTTTATCAACTTATTGACCTTTTTAATAAAAAGAATTTTAAAGAAATTAACCAATATATTAATAAAGATATAGGTCTTTTCATTGTATATAATGGAAGTACCAGCCCAACAATAAGAAGAATTGAACAATTTAAATCGAATAATAAAATAATTGAAAATACAATACCGTCTTGGGTAGACGATGAATTGCTAGGGTTTTCAATATCTGGCAATCCTAAAATACAATATGAACAATATCCTACATTTGATCCATGTAGTGAAAAAGTCACTAAACTAGGTCTGTATGCCAATTCAAAAGAAAAAAATATTGAGGCTTTAAAAATAGCGCTTGATTATTATCATTGGGAACTAAAACACTATCAATTTGAAAAAAATCCTGTTTGGGAGGAATATCAAGCCATTGCCGATATAATAGCCCCTAAAACAGTTAAAGTTGTTTATATAGAAAACTTTCCAGGTATAATACCGAATCATGAAAAAAATATTTTTATATTTTATCTAACCCAATTAGATAATAAATGGTATTTATCCATTCTAGATTTTTATACTATGGATTGCAGTGTATAAAATGCGTGGTAATAAAAAAATATATCGGCAAAAATTAGACTAAATTCCTATAATACCAAAGATAAAGATGATGAAAATGAAAATAAACCGCACTACCATAAAAATTAAAAACTATTTGATTAGTTTATTTTTAGCAATTTTTTTACCATTCGGTTGTAATGCCTACGAAAATCAATATATAGATACAAAATTTGTCTATGAAGCACAATATGATCGAAATAATGATTATTTTAAATCAAAAGAGTTAGACAAGCTTTTTAATCTTAATAATGAAGACTATATGCTTCCAGATACTTTTGGTCTTGATGCAGAGTTTTATTATGTTCGACCCATTGAAATTAAAGATAATCATAAAAATTTTTATATTCTCTTATATGATAAAAATGACATTTTAAGAGATGTGCTCCTCGTTGCTAATAAATATGTATATTCTATTGATGTTCGATTAGAAAATAATAAAAATGGAATTTGCTTGGGTACATTTGATGAAGAAAATGTTTTTTTTGAGATTGAAAAAATTTATGAAGTCACTAAGGAAGTAAAATTAAAACCTTTACCAATTGAAACCAAAATATTGGACTGCCCTATACCTGCTGATTACAATACTGAGGATAATATAGGAATGGAAGATTACTTCAAATATGGCGTATTACGCAATAGAAAATTATAGTTTTAAAAAAGAATTAGTTTTAAATAGTTTTATAGAAAATCAACATAAAAATCCTGAATAATGATATACCAATTTATTGCGACTAAATGATATATAATTATTCAGGATTTTTTTACTATGGATTGCCGTGCATAATATGCGTGATAATAAAAAAATATTCTGGCAAAAATTGTTAATATTCATAGTAAGTTATCAATTAAAAATCCACCTAAAATAAAGAGGAAATAAATTTACTATTATCTGAAATCAGGTATATACTCTCCATAAATTCTGAAAACCGCACTCATATACTGCACCCGTTATTCTATACAAGCGTTTTTTAAAGTACGGGAAAACATTGTAAAAAATAAATAAGGAATATTGGCAATGAGATTGATAATAGTATGTATAACCATCCTATTTATGATAGGTTGTAAGCAAATGGCGAATAGCCAACCGATTAATAAAAATAAAAAAGACCATTTTATTACCCAAATTATGCAAGCTCCGCTTGCCAGCCCGCCAATTGGTGATAAACATGTTTTATATCCTTTTGCCACACATTGGCAACATGCAGACACAGAAAATGAACGTTCGGGGAGTGAAAAAGCTTTTGATGAATTGGCCGGAAATTTAGATAAGCAGTCCCAATCAGAACAATCCTATAAGATTACTTTAACCCAAGAAAATTTAAAGCAGATTGTTCAGGATTCCTATGATATCCCATTTAATATCAACGATATTTTAAACCAGAAGATTACAGTTCATGTGGAAAAAATAGCCGGCTTTCCTCAGTTTGATCTGTTTCTACTCACCACCAAGAACCTTGAGTTAGAATGCAACCATTGCGAGTATGGAAGACACCTTATTTTTCAATCCATTATCTCTATCAGCTCTGATCAAATTGTGGATAAATTAGCAGCCACTTACGAATATGGAAATGATCTGGGTAGAAGCTATCGATTTTTCTATTATGATAATGGGAAAATAATTATTAGGGATTTTGGTAGTGATGAGACAGACAGTGCTGCTAACGAAAAAAGAACATACCAACTGACACCACAAGGCAAATTCATCCGCTATTATGATACTAATGGTTCTTTTCAAAATACAGATCTTAATGATACAGAGGAAGGTTTAGTTCAAAACCATACTCGCGAGGGGGTATGGATAGAGATAACAGGCAGTAAATATGCGCCTCTAGGTATCGGTTATATTTATCTCGAATCGGAATACAAAAATGGCCTGCCTGTTGGTATTTGGAAATGTTATCAATTAGAACAACAATATAATGAACTGTATGAACCCATCTTATCCACCCGCAAAAAAGGCAAACTTTTGTACACAGAAACCTATAAAGATGGTGAGCTTGTGAATCGGGTGTTTATAGATGATGAAGTGGCTAAAATTAAAAAGGGGTAATATAGTATGAAAACGATAGTTATACCCTTTATCATCATCTTCTTGATGATAGGTTGTAATCAAATGGCGAATAGCCAACCGATTAATAAAAATAAAAAAGACGATCTTATTACCCAAATTATGCAAGCTCCACTTGCCAGCCCGCCAATTGGTGATAAACATGTTTTATATCCTTTTGCCACACATTGGCAAGATGCAGAAACAGAAAATGAACGTTCGGGGAGTGAAAAAGCTTTTGATGAATTGGCCAGAAATTTATATAAGCAGTCCCAATCAGAACAATCCTATAAGATTACTTTAACCCAAGAAAATTTAAAGCAGATTGTTCAGGATTCCTATGATATCCCATTTAATATCAACGATATTTTAAACCAGAAGATTACAGTTCATGTGGAAAAAATAGCCGGCTTTCCTCAGTTTGATCTGTTTCTACTCACCACCGAGAACCTTGAGTTAGAATGCAACCATTGCGAGTATGGAAATCATCTTGTTTTTCAATCCATTATATCTATCAGCTCTCATCAAATTGTGGATAGATTAGTAGCCACTTACGAATATGGAAATGATCTGAGTAGAGGCTATCGATTTTTCTATTATGATAATGGGAAAATAATTATTAGGAGATTTGGCAGTAATGAGACAGACAGTGCTGCTAAAGAAAAAAGAACATATCAACTCACCCCCCAAGGCAAATTCATCCGTTATTATGATACTAATGGTTCTTTTCAAAATACAGATCTTAATGTTACAGAGGAAGGTTTAGTTCAAAACCATACTCGCGAGGGGGTATGGATAGAGATAACAGGCAGTAAATATGCGCCTCTAGATATCGGTTATATTTATCTCGAATCGGAATATAAAAATGGTTTACTTGATGGTGTCCGGAAATGTTATCAATTAGACTATCAAAAGAAATTAGATGGTTCTAAGGATCTATCTTCTGCTAAAAAAGGCAAACTTTTGTACACAGAAACCTATAAAGACGGTGAGCTTGTCGAACGCAAATTTGTGGATAAAGAATTGATGAATTGAATTAAAGATTGTGTAGTAAACAAACGATTATTATGCTTATCACCCTCATAAATATGAATGGTGGTAAGTAAATAATATTACCTCACGGCTATTGGCAGGAGGTAACAGAATAGCAAGCTAAGTCATTATTTTGTTTAGTTAAATTTCTTTTACAACACTATAATTTAACAATAGATGATGTAAAATGTCACGAAGATTTATGTGCAAAAGATCCAAATGAAGGAAAAGATGTAAATAAAAAAATGATGAATTATTCGCATTAATTATATAAAAAAATTTAACAGTTTAAGAGTAAAATAATGAATAAATTTTTAATACTGATAACAAGCTTATTAATAATTTTCTCTTGTAAAGCGCAAGATGAGATTACCAATATTTCTAAGTCATGTCATGATTTAAAATTTCGAAATCTAATTTATTATCAAATGTGTTTAGATTGGAATTTAAGTGCAGACAATATTCTCGAAATTACTCAAAATAAGCACGAAGAGTACTTACCTGATGATGTTAATTTTGAACATTTCTATGGTTTTACCCCTGATGGTATCTATATTAGAGCTGAATTAACGAAAAATAATAAACTTTATGATATCCTGTTAGGTTCGCAGTCATGGTTTTTACTTACCGATAAGCACACTGAACAATCACAACTATATTCTTATCGAGATCCTAAAAATTCTCGATACTTTCTAGGGGACTTTGTCACCGAAGCATTAGTCGAACAACATCCTGAGTTAGAAGAACGCTACAAACAACATTATCAAACAGCAATTAACACTATTTCGCAATATCAACCAACTACCTTAAAAGATTTTAATGGTCATTATTTTTCCACTAATTTAACTGTTACTATTAGTGATACTAAGATTAAACTCAATACGCTTGATTATGATTTACCATTATTCCTAAAAGACGATGACAATATTTGCGCCTATCAAGGATTAGCAAAAGAACAAACACAAGGCGATTTTATCTTTACCCTGTTTATTAAGGATAAAAAATATTATTTTCAATCACCAGACTTTATGGATAATAAAATGATTGAAGTTTATAAAAGAGATTAAAAATGAAGAAACATATCCTTCTTTTTCTGTTTTTTATGCTAATTATCATCGGTAGTTCAAATGGCAGTACGAAAAATACCGCCATTCAACATACTTTGCCTTTTACATCTGATGGGTTAAAGAAATTTTATTCTTATGATGAAAATACGGGTACTTATAAAATAAATGCTCAATTTTTGGAAAAAAAGAATTTACCCAATTAGAAAAAAATATTAAGCCTAAAAATTTTCATGATTATTATTCAATATCAAAATATTATTACCCTGTGTTAGACGTTTCAATTGGTTTACAAAGAGTTACAGGGATTATATACGAAGGATGGGTTGAGTCAGAATATCCCTGTTTATTTTTTCAAATAAACAGTTATGATCATGCAGGAAATAGGATTGATGCTTTATTAATAGACAATAGATTCACATTTGAAGTCACCTACTGGAATGATTTTGCCATTGATAAAGATGGAAATATATTCATTCAAGAATTTTCTAAAAATGAGGTTTTAATTGATGATAGAGGAAATATTATCAAACACACCACAGTACCTAAAATAGAATCACATTTATTAAAATTTAAAATAAATAAAAATGGCAATTTTGAATCGATCCATTAAATAGTAAATACAATCATTTGGATGAAAAAACCTAAAAAAATTTTAATTATGAGCAATTTTAAAAAGAATTTAAATTTACTATTTGCAATAGTCTTCATTTCATGTTCATGCAATACAAGTTTTGCAGACGAAAATGAACATGATTTTAATAAAACTTTATCAACTGATAGTGCTTCATGTCAAAAACCTATAATAGAGTATTTTCCAAATGGAAAATTAAAATTATCAGGATGTCAAGGAAGTTATAATGGTACAGGAATCCAAGTTGGGTTATGGAAAAAATATAATGAAAAAGGCGAATTGATAGAAACTACATATTACCACCCCGACGAGTTCGGTAAAGACTACAAAATCATTACGCAATATGAAAGAAATAAAATAATATCTAAAAAAATATACAACTTTGATGATTTGTACGAAGTCGAGTTAAAAGAACTTTCGACTATACCTAAATAATAATTCAATGCTTGGATATTAGTCCAATCAATAGATTAATCTTAATATAAAAGCATGATAAAAAATAACAATGTAGATTGGAAATAATGAATAAATTTTTAATACTTTTAATTAGGTTTCGTAACTTCTCCAAAAGAACTAGTGAAAGTTATTTATTCCATTTTCATACATCCCAAGGCTCTGACGCTTTAAAGGTAACAAGATAGATTAGCGGTGAAAAAATGAACATTTTTGCTTGCCCGCATTTGAACCCGAAAAAATATAATATATTGACTTATAATTAAATAGAGATATATCGATATGAGATAAAGTGGAAAGTTGGCTCCTCCAACTGGACTTGAACCAGTGACATACGGATTAACAGTCCGCCGTTCTACCGACTGAACTATGGAGGAACCGAAATGTAGCGCGCATATTATAGATTTTATGGCGCTATGTCAATAGTTAAATTATTTTAAATTGTTATTCAGTTTTTTATTACCTCCATTTATTAGCATTCAAGTGTTAGGATTGTCTTGAATAATTCCTTTTGTCTTAATAACTGTTGTGGATGAGAACCGAGCTCACCTTGCGGAATGGTTTGCTTAAGATTTCGGTAATAATCGATCCAATAAGGGATAAACTGATCTGTGGTTAAATCTTTAAAATTCATTGGATATAATTGAAAATAATCTTCGCCCGTTTGATGCCTAAAGGCATAAGTTATTAGTTCACTACAGTAAAAACCTTTGGCATTTGCATCAAAACTATCGTTATAAGGGAAGCCTATACAAGCTTTGATACGCATTAATGCGTTTTTTATCACTAATTGGTTATTAATGGTACCAATTATATTGTATCTACCAGCAGTCAAAAATCGGTTAAGTGTATTTTTAATTACGCCTTTTTTAGGTATGGCTTCAATGACAATATTTTGACCAATATATAATCCTACATGATTTATTTTATTCATCAATTCATTGTCATTGGGCGCTGAACCACTATAGCTAACCGCACCATTAAATGTATTCTCTTCCCTTAAATACTGGAAGAGAATATCACCACACTTAATATTATTGTTTTTTAGCACGATAACGCCAAAGTGAAAACATTGTAAAGGTCGCAATAATAAATTTTAATGCATCAACCCCTACAAATGGTAGATATCCCACTTTAAATGCTTCTACAAAGCTAATATGTAAATAGCCCATTAAATACACCACACCAAATACGAAAAGCAATTGATGTGCGCATGCAAAGGCAATTAAGCCCAGAATAAAGTGGCGGTCATAGCCTTTTTCTGCTGCATATCCGGCTAGATAAGCGCTAAACACATAGCCATATAAATAACCTGCCGAAGGTGATGCCAGAGCCATAATACCACCGCTACCATTGGCGAATAATGGTAATCCTATCGCACCTAAAAGTAGATATTGCAGTATGGCTAATGCACCTAATTTACGGCCTAAAAAAGCGCCAATAAGCAGTACAGCTAACGATTGTAAAGTAAACGGAACTGGGTAAGTAGGAATGCTAATATTAGCTGCCAGCCCTAACAGTAGTGCCGCACTGGTGGTGGTAAGTAACTTACGTTGCCAGGTAGATAAGTTAACCAGCGTTGTGATAAATGTAGGGTAATAAGTTGTCATTTGTTGCTTCATTATTTTTTACCTTTGATACATGATTAATCTGGTCATAATAAAGCATTATTGATTATTGTAAACTATTTTTTATAAAAATAGTTTACAGTTGAGCTGGAAATAATGTTAGCTATCACCCTAATAAGCAGTGATAGCATAGCGCCTTTTGAGATTAAACTAAGAATGGATTATTGAGTCGTTCATGTCCAAAGCTAGACATCGGGCCATGTCCGGGTACGAAAATAAAATCATCGCCAAGTGGCAATAATTTGTGAGTAATTGATGAAATTAAATCTGCGTGATTGCCCCTAGGAAAATCTGTTCGCCCTATACTGCCATTAAATAACACATCACCCACAAAGGCTATTTTATCCGGATGATTGATAAACACGATATGGCCGGGCGTATGACCGGGGCAGAAAAGTACATCAAGCGAGATGTTGCCAACTTGAATTTTGTCACCTTCTTTTAGCCAACAATCGGGTAAAAAGGCGTTAATGAAGGGAAAACCAAATTGTATGCATTGCTCAGGTAAAGACGTAAACAAAAATTCATCTTCTTGTTGAGAGCCAATAATGTTGACATCATAATGATTAGCCAATTCAACAGCCGCTCCGACATGATCTAAGTGGCCATGCGTTAATAAAATTTGTTTAATATTTACGCCTAACTTTTCAACCGCTTTTTTGAGTAATTCCGGCTCACCACCAGGATCAACAAAGGCCGCTTCCATTGTTTGATCACACCAAATAATGCTGCAATTTTCTTGAAAAGCCGTCACCGGAATAATTTGGTACTGAAACATACATTTATCTCCTTGTTTCTTGATGATGAGCGGTTAAGTTTTTTCCGTCTTGTTTTGTGAGTTGAGCAAATATTATACTGGATAATACAGTCACGACACCTAGTATAACAAATGTTAATTGAAAAGCGTGAATTGTGCTGGTTGAACGGCTTATCAATCTTACCAAGACAGCACCTAAACCGGTACCAAAACTGATTGCTAATTGTTGATTAACGGCCATAAGGCTATTACCGCTACTGGTTGATTCTCCTTGTAAATCCGCTAATGTGATGCTGTTCATTGCGGTATATTGCATGGAATTAACACCACCAATACAAAAAAGCAGTAGGCCAATAAATATTAATGGCGTTGAAGCGTTGAGTTCCGACATTAAAATTATCAACAGACCGGCTAAAATAGTATTTGTAATTAGTACAAAACGATAGCCTAATCGACCTAAAACATGTGGGATAAATATTCTGGTGCAGATTGAGGCAACCGCCATAGGCACCAACATGATACCGGCAAATATAGCGGAATAACCAAAGCCGACTTGTAATAGCAGTGGGATAAGGAATGGCACGCCGGAAATGCCTAATCGACAAATTAGGTTGCCTATAATGCCTATTTTGAAGGTGCGGATGTTAAAAAGTGTTAATGGAAATAATGGCGCTTGTTTGTTTTTCGCATAATAACGATAAATGATTAAAAATATTATACTGACAACGGCAAGAATTAACGAAATGTAAGCAGGTTGACCTTCATTTAATAACTCGACCCCTAACGTTGCGCTGATAAAAGTGATAACAATAAAGATAAAGCCAAGCAAGTCAAAAGGCATGCGCTCACCTTTTATATTAGGCATGTATTTCCAGCTTATTATTACACCTAAAACACCAATGGGAATGTTAATAAAAAAGACCCAATGCCAACTAACCATATCGACTAAATAGCCACCTAAGACAGGACCAACAACCGGTCCGACTAGACCGGGAATCGTTGCAGTATTTAACGCCGCTAAAAATTCGCTACGCTTGAATGCTTTGATTAATACTAAACGAGATACCGGCACCATCATCGAACCGCCAATACCCTGAATAACTCGAGATATATCCAGAAAAATTAATGAGTTGGATAATGCGCATAGCAATGAGCCAAAGGTAAAGAGCGTTACTGCCATGACAAAAATATTTCTTGTACCAAATTTATCGGATAAAAACCCACTGACCGGAATAAATAAGGCAAGGGTTAATGCATAACAAATAACAGCGGATTGCATATTCAATGGCGATTGATTTAAATCTGTTGCCATAGTCGGCAATGCTGTGTTTAAAATGGAGGTATCGAGCGACTGCATAAAAAAAGCAAAAGCTGCAATCCAAGGTAAAATTCGATACACAAACGGTGGTAACTGTAATTCGCTATTCATTTTTGTTTAGCCTAAATTTGATTTGATATGCCGGGTGTAGGGATTGGAAGCAATCCCCGAAAATGAGCTCTCCAGTTTTGTTTAGGTAAACTTTGGAGAGCAGTTAAAAATCATTTTACAACAATATAAATTAATTGTTGGCTTTTTTCTTATTTTTAACAGGTTTGCCTTGCCAATAGCCAGCAAGTAGGGATCCGGAAATATTGTGCCAAACTGAAAATATTGCAGCAGGTAGTGCGGATAGTGCTGAAAAATAGGTTGTGCCAAGTGTTGCGGCTAAGGCTGAATTTTGCATGCCGACTTCCAGCGACATCGTTCGGCAGGTTGATTCATCAAAGCCAAATAAACGTCCGCCCCAGTATCCGCCAATGAGACCTAAACCATTATGAATAATAACGGCAAACATAACGGTACAGCCAACTTGACCAATTTGCGCATGACTACCTGCAACCACAATACAAATAATAAGTAATATGCAGATCATCGACATTAACGGTAAAAATCGCTCACATTTTTTCACGACAGGATTTAGGAAATGGTGAACAAGTAAGCCTAGCATTATAGGAATAAGAACGATTTGGACAATATGCACCAACATGCCCCAAACCGGTACTTCAACGGTTGTCCCGACGAGTAAAAGTGTCAAAATAGGGGTAACTACAACGCCGACAAGTGTTGAAACAGAAGAAATGGTAATAGATAACGCCACATCGCCTTTAGCCAGATAGATCATTACATTTGATGCCGTTCCGCTTGCCACGCTACCAACCAGCACCATACCGACTAATAACTCAGGTCGCATGGTAAAGAGTTTAGATAAAATCAAGGCAGTTAATGGCATGACGATATAGTGCAAGAGCGTACATATCACCACCGCTTTGGGTTTGGTTACCACCCGTTTAAAATCATCAATACTTAACGTAACGCCCATTGTGAACATCACAAATATTAATAGTTGTGAAGTATGGGGCCTCACTGGCATAAAAGTATTAGGGAAAAAATAGGCGATAAATGCACAAACTATTGCCCATAATGGGAATAGGCGTGTAAGCGAAATTAGGGATTGAACAAACAGTTGATTATAACGTTTAGCCATAAGAATCCGCCTTGTGATTCATTGATATAACTTTATAAAAATTATAGAGTTATTTTAATCGTTATGTGGTCTTTCCATTTTATTGATTCTACTAAATAGCGTCAAGGTATTTGTTAATATCGTATTGCGTATTTGCTCAGCCGGCTCATTTCGAAGTTGGCAAAGAATATTAAACGTTTCAACAATATACTCCGGACGGTTTGCTTGCCCTTGTCGACCACTCAATGGCATATCGGGAGCGTCAGTTTCCAATACTAAACTCTCAAGAGGTAATTGGGCAATAGTGTTACGGGTTTTATTCGCTCGGGCATAACTTATTACCCCACCCACGCCAATATAATAACCAATTTTGATCAATTGCATGGCTTGTTGATAACTACCGGAAAAACCATGAATCACGCCCCGACACGGTAAATCAGCTTGATGAAGTTCATGATAGATAATGTCATGGGTTTTACGAGAGTGCACTAATACCGGTAGATCACACTGTTTGGCAAGCGCTAGCTGTGATCTAAAAAAAGATAATTGCTGTTGCCAATCAATAGTTTGATCATATTTATCTAAACCAATTTCACCAATTGCGACCAGCTTTTTAGGTTTTTGTTTAACAATATGGCCAAGCTGCTCAAGGTCGGCTTGTGTATGTTGGTAGATAGGGTGTAAGCCCAAAGCGGCATAAACTTCATCGTAATCGTTCGCCAGTTGCAATATGGTATTAAAGTGATTAACCGATACCCCGGGTATGATTAAACCGACAATTTGGGCTTGACGCAATTGTCGGATTGAATCAGTTATATCATCAGTAAAAAGAGGAAAATCGAAATGGCAATGTGTGTCAATAAACATTTAGCCTCCTATTGTTCAATTACTTGATGTTGTAATATTGGCAATAAAAATCGCTGAGCTAAAAGGGTAATTTGTTCAATTAAATCATCGGTTAATTCCGGATAGATACGAGCGTAGTACTGGTCACACTCTGCAAAATGGTATAAACCGCCTTGCCAGGTGCTAAGTAATTGATTGTAAGCTTTTTCGCTCGGATCTATTTCGCCAGTTTTGGGGTTATAAGCTGTAACCAACCAGCTCCATGCACTTTTCAATGGGAGTAATAAAGGCTGATTGATTCCCTGTAAATAGCCTTCGACAAGATCGGTTAAAAATGCTAAAGCTTTATTGGCATTTATATGCAAAAACCGCCACTCGGTATCTTCACGTCCATAAGTACGGCTTTGGCTATCGACGTTATCGGGATTTAAAATACAATACAGTAGGTGATCTATCCATAAGGCAATCCCTTCACGAATCGAAAGTTTAGACGGGCGCCAAGTAAAAATACCGTCAGATTGGATATGGGTTAACCAGCCTTGTAATGGATAGTGTTGTTGGTTAATCGCAATGACTAAATTGACTTCTAAGGTTGATGTGCTAAGCCGCTCTTGCATAATTTTATTTGCTAACGGTTGCAAAGCTTCATACTGTTCATCATAGATTATTTCACCAAATGCACCGTCGGGTAGTTCACCGGTTAAGGCTAAGCGTGAATAAACGTTATCAGTAGCGCTACGCTCTGGATCAATTAATTGATTTAAAATTTGGACATTTAATTGATGACGTTGAAAATTGTCGAGATTGAAATTTTCAGCATCCGGTAACGTATCATCTAAATAGTTAACATAAAAATTAAATCGCTTTTGTAGAAAAAAGCGGATTGAATGTTGATAAAATCGTTTAAGTTCATCAACATGAATATTATCGACAGTGATTTTCGGTATATCGCTAATAAATGACTGACTTTGACCTTTATTTGATGCAGCCGGTAACCATTCATCTGCATAGCTTTTAAAATCGCTCAGAAAATTTTGCGGATTAAATGGGGTGCGCGTGTGCATAACACGTAAAATATTAGCTATTTTGGATATTGAATCTAATTTATCCTCAGAATTATCAGCATAATACTGGTTTATATAGTCCCAAAGTTCATCGACTAATACCGAAGGATAACGCTCTGTGTCATCTTTCATCTCTCGCCCGATATAACTAATATATAACTGATTTTGTGCCGATAATATTGCTTCTAAAAATAGATAACGATCATCAGTTCGTCGACTTCTATCGCCTCGTCTTGGGTGCTGTGCAATTAAATCAAAATCGAGTGGAAGCGAGGTTCTTGGATAATCACCATCATTCATGCCTAATAAACAAACCACTTTAAATGGAATAGATCGCATTGGCATCATGGTGCAAAAATTAATTTTACCCACTAAAAAGCGATGAGCTAAGTGATTTTGTTCTAAGCGAGATTGCATAGCGTCGTGCAAAATCGTAATGGAGATATTATCGGTAAAATTAGCCTGTAAACCGCTGGTTATCAGTTTTTGCCACTCATCTTGAATCATTAATAAAATTGTTTCACGTTGACCATTACTAATAAAAAAGTCATTAATAAGCTCAACGCAGCAGCTTTGCCACTCAATTAATGGTTTGTTTTCATTAAGGATGACTAACCATTTTTGTACTACGCTAATAAATTCAGCTAATTGACCAATCAATTCTGCATCTAAACCGGTTGCGCCGTCATAGGGTAAAATTTGTTGCCAGCCGCCTTGTTCACTACTCATGGTATAACCAAGTAACAATCGTTCCAGACCGAATAACCAGCTATGTGCATTTGCAAGCCCGAAGCGAATTCCTGATTCGATGATCCAAGTGCGCAACAGCGTCAGTTGTGATTCATTTATAGCAAATTTTTCAGCAATGGCGGGTATTTCCAGTAAATTAAATAGCTCTTCAGCGGTAAATCGGCTTTGTGGGAAATTTAAAATAGCAAAGAAACCTTGAACAATGGGATCAATATTCCGGGCTTTTTGATCTGAAATCGTAAAAGGTAAATAACGTTGCTTATCGGCATTAGCAAAAACAGCTTGAATATAAGGGACATATTTATCAATATCTGAAACCATAACAATACAGTCACGTAACTCAAGTGTTGGATCGGCGTCGAATGCTGAAAGTAGATAGTCATAAAGTACTTCAACTTCACGTTGTTGGCTGTGACAAGCATGAAACGTTATCGATTTATCCGCCTTATTAATTTCCCGATTAATTTGCTCACTTTGATAAAGTTCTAAAATATCTTGTTGAATAGCATGTAACAGGCTGTTGCGGTCATGATCAACATAGACATCGATATCTTGTTTATTCTCAAATTCCTGTAATAAATAAAGATTATCACGCCCCAATTTTCCCCATGAGGTGAGTAATGCATTGGGGATTTTATCTGGGGTGGTTAAGGTCTCTGATAACTGTTTTTCGACAATATCGCCCCAATACCATTTGCAAGGGTTGTTGAACATTAGATGTACATCAATATGTTGTCCAAGTGCCGAAAGTAAAGAGAGATATATTGGCGGTAATGAGGTGATACCAAAGATAAAAATGCGTTTAGGTAGCGGAGCTAATTTTGAACGGTCAAAGCTATCATCTAATAAGATTTCAAGCATTTGTTGATAAATATTTGCCCGATGATAAGGCTGACTAATTGCAATCAACTCTCGCCACAATTGCGCTTGCCATATTTCATCGGGATGATGATTTAATTCATTTACTGTTTGGTTCAATTCCCATTTTGCCAGCCAGTCGGGGCGATATACTAAGTACTGGTCAAATAAACGAGCAACTCGAGTTGCAAGCTGATAAAGTTTTTTTTCGGATTGATCAATATTGAGATAATTTTTTAGTGCACTAAATTCTGATCTCTCAATTAGCTTTGGTATTAAATAATATAAACGCCAAGTCATCGCTTCCGGATTGAAGCTATTTTCCAATGGCGCATCGGGTAACAATGTTTGATAAACTTGCCAAATGAAATCAGTTGGGAAAGGAAACGCCACATTGGCAACGATGCCAAGTGCATCGGCAAGTTCAATTTGTAACCATTGCGCCATTCCTTGACTTTGTACCATAACAACATCCGGCGTAAATACGTCTTGTAGTGGTTGCCTTTGCATCAATTCACTCACGAGTGATTTGAGTAGATCGACTTGATTTGAATGGTAAATGGTGAACATAGTTGCTTTTATGTCGAGAAAGTTACTAAAATTATCGCTGATAGCGAATAATAAATCCAGTATCCTATTATTATAAATATTCGATTATGTATCTGCAGTGCGTTTGAATGCGATTTTTACTATGAAAATGTTTATGCGGTTAACTTCGATTATTTATCGGAATCAGAAATCAATTTTGGCAAATGAGTCAGGCAATGTTATTAAAATAGCCTGTATTATCATTTTTTTGCTATGTGAGTTTTAGATGTAGCGATTTATAATTTACAGATTGATTAACGTAACGCTATAACAAAATAAAAAGGTTACTAAATTTGCTTTGGTAACCTTTTTTATTTTGGTAACTAAGTTATTGACCAATACGGCGGGTTAATTCAATAACTCGCATTTTCGCCAATGCTTTTGATAGTTCGGCAGATGCTTGGGCAAATGACATGTCATCACTTGGGTGATTAATATGCTCTTGGGCTTGTCTAACTGCTTCTTGTGCTCTGGCTTCGTCTAAGTCTTCGCCTCGAATAGCAGTATCAGCGAGAATTGTCACTATATTCGGTTGAACTTCTAAGATACCACCAGATAAATAGATAAATTCTTCTTCACCATCTGCTTTCACAATGCCTACCATACCCGGTTTAATGGTGGTAAGTAGGGGAGTATGACCCGGATAGATTCCTAGTTCACCTTCTCGCCCTGTGACTCTGATTCGCTGAACATCACCTGAAAATAGGTGAGATTCAGCACTAACAACTTCTAATTGATAGGAAGTTAGTGCCATAATACTCTCTCCGTTCAATGAATCTCTTACAGAGATTTCGCCTTCTCAATCGCTTCATCAATTGAACCAACCATATAAAATGCCTGTTCAGGTATATGGTCATAATCACCGTTCATGATGCCAGTAAATGCACTAATTGTGTCTTTTAATGGCACATATTTACCTGGCGAACCGGTAAAGACTTCTGCCACGAAGAATGGTTGTGATAAGAAGCGTTGAATCTTACGAGCACGAGCAACGGTCAATTTGTCATCTTCTGATAGTTCATCCATACCAAGAATAGCGATAATATCTTTTAATTCTTGATAACGTTGAAGAATTGACTGAACGCCACGAGCACAATCATAATGTTCTTGACCAACAACAAGTGGATCTAATTGACGACTTGTTGAGTCAAGAGGGTCAACCGCTGGGTAAATACCTAATGATGCGATTTGACGACTTAATACGATTGTTGCATCCAAGTGAGCAAAGGTTGTTGCTGGCGATGGGTCAGTTAAGTCATCGGCAGGTACATATACCGCTTGAATTGAAGTGATTGAACCGGTTTTGGTTGAAGTGATACGTTCTTGTAGTAAGCCCATTTCTTCAGCTAAGGTTGGTTGGTAACCTACCGCAGATGGCATACGACCTAATAGCGCAGATACTTCAGTACCGGCTAGTGTATAACGATAAATATTATCGATGAATAATAATACGTCTTTACCTTCATCACGGAATTTTTCAGCCATGGTTAAACCAGTTAACGCAACACGTAAACGGTTTCCTGGTGGCTCATTCATCTGACCGTAAACTAATGATACTTTGTCAAGTACGTTTGATTCTTTCATTTCGTGATAGAAGTCATTACCTTCACGAGTACGCTCACCTACACCGGTAAATACTGAATAACCAGAGTGCTCGATAGCGATGTTACGGATTAACTCCATCATGTTAACGGTTTTACCAACACCTGCACCACCGAATAGACCGACTTTACCACCTTTAGCAAATGGACAAATTAAGTCGATAACTTTAATACCGGTTTCAAGTAATTCAGTTGAGTTGGCAAGTTCTTCATAAGTTGGTGCAGCACGGTGGATCGCCCAACGCTCTTCTTCACCAATTGGGCCTGCTTTATCAACAGGATCACCAAGTACATTCATAATACGACCTAGCGTTTTAGTACCTACCGGTACTTCAATGCCGTGGCCAGTGTTTACGACGTTAAGTCCACGTCTTAAACCATCAGATGAGCCCATTGCGATACAACAAACAACGCCACCACCTAATTGTTGCTGAACTTCCAGAACTAATTTTTCGGTGCCAGTTTCCACTTCTAATGCATCATATACCTTTGGTACTGCATCTTCTGGGAATTCGACATCAACCACCGCACCGATGATCTGGACAATCTTTCCAGTAGCCATTTTTAATCCTCTACGTCTTTTTCTTAACTGTAAGCCAATATTTAGCACTAACCTGAAACAGCGGCTGCACCGGATACAATATCAATTAATTCATTAGTGATCGCACCTTGACGTGCTTTGTTATACACTATTTGTAGTTCATTAATTAAGTTTGCACCGTTATCTGTTGCTGCTTTCATGGCCACCATTCTTGCTGCTTGTTCACTCGCTAAATTGTCAACCACTGCTTGATATACTTGTGATTCAATATAACGACGTAAAATCACATCTAATAATGATTTTGCATCTGGCTCATAAATATAATCCCATGATGAAGTTTTAAGTTCTTTATCTTCTGATGCAGGTAATGGTAACAACTGCTGTATTGTTGGCTTTTGCGACATGGTATTAATAAATTTGTTAGTAACAATATATAATTTATCAATATTGCCGTTATCATATGCCTCAAGCATTGTTTTTACCGGACCGATTAAATCAGATAAAGTTGGTTCATCACCTAGATTGGTTACTTGGGTTAAGATGTTTGCTTTCACGGATGAAAAGAACGAAACCCCTCGTGAACCAATCAAAGCAAGATCTGCTTCAACGCCTTTTTTCTGCCATGCTGACATGTCAGCAATGACAGTTTTAAATAGATTGATATTTAAACCACCACACAAACCACGATCGGTTGAAATGATAAGATAGCCAACCCGTTTTACATCTCTTTCTTCTAAATAAGGATGTTTGGCGCCTATCTGAGCTAACGCTAAATGTCCAATTACTTCACGGATCATTTCAGCGTATGGACGACTAGCTGCCATTCTATCTTGCGTTTTACGCATTTTTGAATTGGCAACCATTTCCATTGCTTTAGTGATCTTTTGCGTACTTTGGATACTGGCAATTTTGGTTCTAATCTCTTTTGCATTAGCCATTTGTTACCTCGCCCTTACCAAGTTTGAGTTGATTTAAAGCTTTCAAGCATTGCTTTTAACTTACTTTCAATCTCATCATTGTAATTACCCGTTTCGTCAATTAGTTTGACAAAATCAGCATATTGACTGTGGGCATAAGCAAGAAGTGCTGTTTCAAATGATAATACTTTTGCAAGTTCAACATCTTCAAGATAACCACGTTCAGCGGCGTAAAGTACAATTGATTGTTCTGCAACAGTCATTGGAGCGTATTGCTTTTGTTTCAATAGTTCAGTTACTTTTTCACCATGACTTAATTGGTTTCTTGTTGCTTCATCTAAGTCTGATGCAAATTGCGAGAATGCCGCTAATTCACGATATTGTGCAAGTGCTGTACGAATACCGCCTGATAATTTTTTCATTATCTTCGTTTGCGCTGCGCCACCAACACGTGAAACCGAAATACCTGGGTTAACCGCAGGACGGATACCTGAGTTAAATAGGCTGGTTTCAAGGAAGATCTGACCATCAGTAATCGAAATTACGTTGGTTGGTACGAACGCTGATACGTCACCGGCTTGAGTTTCGATAATTGGTAACGCAGTTAATGAACCGGTTTTACCTTTTACTTCACCTTTAGTGAATTCTTCAACATAAGCTTCGTTAACACGAGCTGCACGTTCAAGTAGACGTGAGTGAAGATAGAATACGTCACCAGGATAAGCTTCACGCCCAGGTGGACGACGGAGTAGTAATGAAATTTGACGATAAGCAACCGCTTGTTTAGATAAATCATCATAAACAATTAGCGCATCTTGACCACGGTCACGGAAGTATTCGCCCATCGCACAACCTGCGTAAGGCGCTAAGTATTGTAATGCTGCTGACTCAGAAGCTGAGGCCACAACCACAATGGTATTTTTAAGTGCGCCATGCTCTTCAAGTTTACGCACTACGTTAGCAATAGTAGATTGTTTTTGACCGATTGCGACATAGATACATTTAACACCAGAATCACGTTGATTGATAATGGCGTCGATTGCTAATGCGGTTTTACCGGTTTGACGGTCACCGATGATAAGTTCACGCTGACCACGACCAATTGGAATCATTGAGTCAACGGCTTTATAACCTGTTTGTAGTGCTTGGTCAACAGATTGACGGTCGATAACACCCGGCGCAACCACTTCAACCGGTGAAAATCCGTCATGTTGAATTGAGCCTTTTCCGTCAATTGGTTCACCAAGAGTATTAATCACTCGACCTAATAAACCGTCACCGACTGGTACCTGTAAAATACGACCAGTACATTGGACTTTCATCCCTTCTGACAAGTCTTCGTATGGGCCCATAACGACCGCACCGACTGAATCTCGTTCAAGGTTTAATGCCATTGCGTAACGGTTGCCTGGTAATGCAATCATTTCGCCTTGCATGACATCAGTTAATCCGTGGATTCGAAGAATACCATCACTAACAGAGATAATGGTTCCTTCATTGTGAGCATCACTCACAATATTGAACTGAGCTATCCGCTCTTTAATTAGTTCACTTATTTCAGTTGAATTTAGCTGCATTATCAGTCCCCTTAAGACTGTAGAGCGTCATTTAAACGATTTAAACGCCCTCTGATACTACTATCAATAACCATATCGCCCGTACGAATAATAAAACCAGAAATGAGCGATTTATCGATTTGACATTTTAGTTTTACTTTTCGTGATAAACGTTTTTCGACAGCGATAGAAATCTTATTAAGTTGTTCGCTTGTTAGCTCACTGGCAGAAATCACATCCACATCTGCTTGGGCATCTTTATCTAAGCAATATTGTTCAAACAGAGCTAACACTTCAGGAAGAAGGGATAAACGCTTGTTCTCGGCCATTATCTTAATAAAATTAGTACTAAACTCATCTAAGACATCTTTACAGATATTGATGAGTAAATTTGCTACCGAATCGGTTTTCATGTCAGATGTTAAGATGCTTCTTACTTGTGCATCTTTGCTTACTTGGGATGTTAACACCAACATTTTATGCCATGATTCGATGCTGTTTTTTTCTACCGCAAAATCAAAAGCAGCTTTAGCATAAGGGCGAGCAACCGTAATTAAGTCAGCCATTGCTCTAATCTCCCTATAATTCCGCTACAAGTTTATCAATGATGTCGCTATTAGCGGCTTCATTAACAGAACGTTCAATAATTTTTTCTGCACCAGCAATAGCGAGTGTAGCGACTTGTTGCTTAAGCTCTTCTCTAGCTCTTTTACGTTCAGCCTCTACTTCGGCAAGTCCTTGAGCAACGATACGTTCTTTTTCTCGAGATGCCTCTTGATTAGCTTCTTCAAGAATAGCGGCTTTACGTTTATTTGCTTGCTCAATAATTGCATTAGCCTCGACCTTAGCTTGTTGCATTATGTCAGATGTATTTGCTTTGGCTAATTCCAAATCTTTTTTTGCTGTTTCTGCAGAAGCAAGTCCATCGGCTATCTCTTTTTGGCGTTTTTCAATCGCACGGATAACTGGAGGCCAAACAAACTTCATACAGAACCAAACAAACAATACAAATGTAATTGCTTGGCCGAGGAGAGTTGCGTTCATATTCATGAGACAATTCCTCTTAAATTATTTTTAGCCTGCGACAGCAAAAATGACATATAGTGCAATACCCACACAAATCATTGGGATCGCATCAACCAGACCCATAACGATAAAGAATTGAGTACGTAGCATCGGCATTAATTCTGGTTGACGAGCAGCACCTTCTAAAAATTTACCACCTAATAAACCAATACCAACTGCACCACCAATTGCAGCTAATCCCATCATTATGCCTGCGGCTACAAATAACATACTAGTATCCATTATATACTCCAGTTTATTGACAAAAAAAATTTAAATTAAAATTAATGTTCTTCCGTTGCCGATGCCATAGCTAAATAGACGATCGTCAACACCATAAAAATAAATGCTTGTAACGTAATAATTAAAATATGAAAAATAGCCCATGGTAAAGATAGTACCCATTGTGACCACCATGGTAATAATGCAGCAATTAGAATGAAGATAAGTTCACCTGCATACATGTTACCAAATAATCGAAGCCCTAAAGAGACAGGTTTCGCTAATAGACTGACCAATTCAAGTACTAAGTTGATAGGCGCAAATGCCCAGTGATTGAACGGGTGAAGGGTATATTCTTTAATAAACCCGGAAATTCCTTTGTACTTGATTGAATAAATGATGATAAGCACAAATACGCCTAAAGACATTGACATGGTAATACTAACATCCGCTGTAGGTACCACTCTTAAATGCGATAGACCTAAATATTGACCGGCATAAGGTAGGAAATCAACTGGGATAAGGTCCATAAAATTCATTAAGAAGACCCAAATAAAAACCGTTAATGCTAGCGGGGCAATGAGTTTATTTTGACCGGTGAACATGTCTTTTACGGTGTTGTTGACAAATTCAAAAATCATTTCTACTGCGCATTGTAATTTTCCTGGTACGCCGCTTGTTGCTTTTCTGGCTACACAATAAAAAATCCATAAAAAGAGCGCGCCGAGTAGAATTGAAAAGAACAATGAATCAAGATTAAAGGTCCAAAAACCTGAACCTACCTGCAAGTTCTCAAGGTGATGCTTGATATAAGCTTGTGGTGAAGCTGGAGAGGAAACTGACATAAAACCCTCTTACCTATTCCTAAAAATAAAAAAACACTGCTTATGTTAAACCATATAGGTATAAGCAATCGCTATAATAACCGAAGTCACTATTTTAAACCCAATTGCCTATATAAAGTCAAGATTTGATTAACAAATCAAAGGATTTAGACACTTTTTACTAATTTTGTGTAAATAATAACAGTTCGATTAACGATTATATTATAGGAAGTTTAACCCCATTGATTATTTAATTAATGGGGTTAAATTGAGCTAATTAGAGGTTTTCACTGTTTGGGCAATTTGTTCTGCTAATTTTTGTACTTCGGCTTCTTCACGTCCTTCGACCATGACCCGAATAAGCGGTTCTGTTCCGGACTTGCGAATTAAAACACGACCATTTTTAGCCAGTTGTGCTTCAGCTTGAGCAATTGCAGATTTGACAGCTGCATTTTGTAAAGGGTCATTTTCACCGGCAAAACGGACATTGATTAATACTTGCGGTAACATTTTCATTCCGCTACATAAATCAGCTAAAGACATGTTGTTGCGAACCATTGCCGCCAGCACTTGTAAACCTGCCACAATACCATCACCGGTTGTGGTTTTATCGAGAAGTAACACATGCCCGGAATTTTCAGCACCGAGCCGCCAATTATTTTCAATCAGTTTTTCAAGAACATAACGATCGCCAACTTTAGCCCGGGCAAAAGGGATGCCGAGGTTTTTGAGGGCAAATTCAAGCCCCATATTACTCATTAATGTTCCTACCACACCGCCTTTAAGTTGCCCTTGTCTTAGCGCTTCTCTGGCAATGATATAGATAATTTGGTCACCATCAACTTTGCGGCCTTTATGGTCAACCATAATAATGCGATCCCCGTCACCGTCTAAAGCAAAACCGACATCGGCTTTCTCTTTTAAAACACGTTCAGATAACGCTTTAATATCAGTTGCACCACAATTTTGATTAATATTTACACCGTCTGGCTCGCAGCCAATTTTTGTAACTTTAGCGCCTAATTCACGCAATACTTTCGGGGCGATATGGTAGGTTGCGCCATTAGCACAATCCACCACAATTTTTAAACCGGATAAACTCAAATCGTGATCAAATGTGCTTTTACAAAACTCAATATAACGACCAGCGGCATCGGTGATTCGGCTTGCTCGTCCTAGTTGTTCTGATTCGACGCAGTCGATCTGTTTTTCCAGTTGCGCTTCGATTGCAAGTTCGATCGCATCATCGAGCTTTTTCCCTTCGGTTGAAAAGAATTTAATGCCATTATCATAAAAAGGGTTGTGTGAGGCGGAAATCACCACGCCGGCATCGGCGCGAAATGTTCGGGTCAAATAGGCGATAGCCGGTGTCGGCATTGGACCAGTAAAGGCTGAGGCAACACCGGCTGAGGCGAAGCCTGCTTCAAGTGCCGATTCAAGCATATAACCGGAAATACGGGTATCTTTACCAATCAGCACTTTTTTTACCCCCTCTTTGGCCAGCACTCTTCCGGCGGCCCAACCCAATTTAAGGGCAAAATCTGGGGTGATAGGGTACTGCCCAACTTTGCCTCGAATTCCGTCAGTCCCAAAATATTTTCGATTAGACATGTTATTCCCTCATTTTGACGCCTTGTATTTGATAACTTTCATTATATTAAAGGGTTATCATTGCCTAATGTATCATTGAAAGTCATCAATTAAATTATTTAAAACGTAATCTTAATCCGGATCTTGTCAAGAACTTTCAGAAAATATATACGTTTAAGTATAAAATTATTCACGATTATCATTAGCAAATTTTAGTAAAACTTGGCTCTCTTTAATAAATCGCTCTGCATAAGGACCAAACCATTTAGTCACTTGATTAAAATTCTCAATAAACTCTTTTTTATTGCGTTTTTCAATTAACTCAACCATTTGCCCAAAACATTGATAATAGTGTTTGATTAGCTCGATATTATCATCTGAAGCCATAATGATATCGGCATAAAGTTCAGGGTCTTGAGCAAATAAACGACCTACCATCATTAGTTCCAGACGGTATATAGGAGAAGATAACGCAATTAATTGTTCTAAATCAGCTTGTTCACGTTGCAAATTCACCCCATAAGAAAACGAGGTAAAGTGCCGTAATGCTTGGATAAATGACATACATTTGTCATGCTCTTTAGCATCGATCGCACATAAATTTGCGCCCCAAATTCGCATTTGATCGATAAGCCATTGGTATTTTGCTGGCTCACGCCCTTCACAATAGACGATTATTTGTTTGGCTAAATTAGGCACATCCGGGCCAAACATTGGATGTAAACCAACAACCGGGCCAGGATGTTTATTTAACATGGCTTGAAGTGGTTTTACTTTTATCGAGGTGAAATCAGTCAAAATACAATCTTTAGGCAGCGGTGGTAATTGTTGAATAATTTCACAAGTTTTATTGATTGGCACCGTGACAATTACGACTGCGGCATCAGCAACAACTTCAGCGGCTTGATGCATGGTTTTTGAACCTAATGTTTTTACTTGGTAGCCTGATAAGGTAAATAATCGGGCAAATAATCGCCCCATTTGACCATTACCACCGATAATGACAACAGATCCTTTACCGGTATAGACTTTTTTAAAACCTTTGTCATTTTCACTAATGTATGACTCTCGCATTAAGCGTCGTAATATATCTTCAATTAAGGCCGGTGATATACCTAGCTTTTCTGCTTCTTGCCGTCTTTTCGCTAGCATATCAGCTTCACGCTTAGGATCATATATAGGAATACCGTGTTGGCTTTTAACTTCGCCGACTTCGGCAACTAACGCTAATCGCTGATTAATTAAAGATAAAATTGATTTATCAATCTCATCAATTTCATCACGCAGTTTGAGTAATTCCGTAGACATATTCCGTGATTCCTTTATCACAAGTGGTGACTTTTACTGTAATTGCTTAACAGTATACCGTATTTTTGATAGCATGGATCAATGACAACGTTAAATCAAATACAATAAGTTAATTATGAAAGTTATCTCATTTAATATTAATAGTCTGCGTGCTCGCATTCATCAATTAGCCGCAATTATTGATAAACATCAGCCAGATATTATCGGCTTGCAAGAAACAAAAGTTCATAATGATCAATTCCCAGTTGAAGAGCTGGCGCAATTTGGTTATCACTTACATTATCATGGTCAAAAAGGGCATTATGGTGTGGCGTTGTTAACCAAACAAAAACCGATAACGGTTAGCTGTGGCTTCCCAACGGATAGTGACGATGCGCAGTGCCGTTTGATTATGGCACAATTACCCACTAATGAAGGTAATTTAACCGTGATTAATGGTTACTTTCCACAAGGGGAGAGTTTACATCACGAAATTAAATACCCGGCAAAACGTAAGTTTTATCAAGATCTGATTGACTATCTTACCGAGCATCAATTGAGCAATGAGTTATCTTTAATTATGGGCGATATGAACATCTGTCCTGCTGATGTGGATATCGGGATTTCTGAAGATAGCCGCAAACGCTGGTTGCGTACTGGTAAATGTTCGTTTCTACCGGAAGAGCGCCAATGGATGACTAATCTTATGTCTTTGGGGTTTGTTGATACTTATCGTCATGCTCATCCAACTGAGCAAGCTTATTCGTGGTTTGATTATCGTTCAAAAGGCTTTGATAGCTATACCGGGCTTCGAATTGATTTGATTTTAGCCAGCCAAAAATTACTTGCTCACTGCCAGCAAACCGGTATTGATTACGATATTCGGGGTATGGAAAAACCGTCAGATCATGCGCCGATTTGGGCAGATTTTGATTTAGCCTAAACGTATATTATGAATAATAAGGATAATAGCATGCAAAATCGTTCGATTTTATCGGTTAAAGATCTTAACCAAATGGTGAAAGATCTCCTTTCCGATGCTATTGGTCAAATTTGGTTAGTTGGCGAGATTTCTAACTTTTCACGCCCAGCCTCCGGTCACTGGTACTTCACACTTAAAGATGAAACCGCCCAAGTGCGTTGTGCCATGTTTCGTAATAGCAATTTTCGAACCGGATTTACACCGCAAAATGGCCAACAAGTTTTAGTTAATGCTTCCGTAACACTTTATGAAGCTCGAGGTGAATATCAACTTGTTATTGATAAAATGCAACCCGCTGGCGCTGGCTTGTTACAACAAAAATTTGAGCAGTTAAAACAACGATTATCTGACGAAGGATTATTCGATCCAATTTATAAAAAAACCTTGCCTGAAAATATTCGCACAATCGGTATTATCACTTCATCAACCGGCGCTGCGCTTTATGATATCTGCCAGATATTAAAACGCCGTGATCCCTCTTTACATCTGATTATCTATCCAACTCAAGTGCAAGGCACAGAAGCGGCAGGGCAAATAGTCAAAATGATTGAGATTGCTAATAACCGTCAAGAGTGTGATGTATTAATTGTTGGTCGGGGTGGGGGCTCGCTGGAAGATCTCTGGTCATTTAATGAAGAAGTGGTCGCAAGAGCGATTTTTGCCAGTCAAATACCGATTGTTAGTGCAGTCGGGCACGAAATTGATTTTACTATCGCTGATTTTGTTGCTGATATTCGAGCGGCAACGCCGTCAGCCGCAGCTGAGTTAGTGAGTACTAACAATCTAGATCAAATAAAGCGTCTACAAGTGCAAGAACAGTATCTTTTTATGGCGATAGACAATTATCTAATGCGTCGTCGGGAAATGCTTAATAAATGGCGTCATCGATTGCAAGCTGAGCACCCACAAGCGAAGCTGTCCAAACAGTCAAATCGTCTGTTAACTTGCCGTCATGCGCTATTTGAAAACATTCAACAATACCTATTTCGGCAATCAAATCTTCATAACTATTTAGATAGAAGATTATTACGCCTCTCACCGCAAAATGATATTCGTCTTCTACGCCAAACAGTTGAAAAACGCCAGCAACAAATCATGACTTTAATGGAGCAGAAACTTACACATGCTAAACATCAGTTTGTTTTACAAACATCACAACTCAATAATGTCAGCCCACTGGCAACTTTAGAGCGTGGTTATAGCGTGACAACTAATCAAGCTAATATTGTGATACGCAGTTGTGACCAAGTTGTGATTGGTGAGCATATCACAACTCAATTAAAAACGGGGAAATTAGTTAGCCAAATTGTTAAAGTCGAATAACCGACCGACTGATTACCCGTAAATATATCACTTAGGCGCTGAGAAATGTTGCAAATTGGTCTCTAGATAAAAATTGTATCTAAAACCGCTATATGTATATAATATCAACGCATTATTAATTGAATTAATCATAAGAGAATAGTTAAGTTATGCATCCTCCAATTGGTATAGATTTAGGTACAACAAATAGTTTAATTTGTGTTTGGCAGGACGGTCAGCCAACTTTAATTCCCAACTCAATAGGCGAGTTGGTTACCCCCTCAGTTGTCAGTGTTGATAATGATGATTCTATTTTAGTTGGGCGTGCAGCATTGTCTCGCTTAACCACTCATCCCAATTGCACAGCAGCTGCGTTTAAACGGTATTTAGGGTCGAGTAAAGTTTTTGAATTAGGCAATAAAAAATTTACCCCAACAGAACTATCGGCAATGGTACTAAAATCGTTAAAAGCTGATGCACAAGCGTTTTTAGGGCAGGAGATTTGTGATGTTGTCATTTCTGTACCAGCTTATTTTAATGATGAGCAACGTAAGCAAACCCGTTTTGCCGCAGAGCTTGCCGGGTTAAATGCTGTACGTTTAATTAATGAACCCACCGCAGCAGCTATGGCATATGGCTTGCACGAGGAGCAATCGGGAAATACGTTAGTATTTGATTTGGGTGGTGGTACATTTGATGTCACAGTACTTGAGTATTCTCTGCCAATTATCGAAGTCCATGCTTCAGCAGGTGATAATTACCTTGGGGGAGAAGATTTTACTCATGAACTGGTAAAAGCTTGCTTAAGTGAGTGGAATATTAAACCACAAGATATCGCAACAGATGACTATGCCCGATTATTAGATTTAGCTGAACAGTTAAAATGTAAGTTAAATGGCGAAAAAATGCATAATTTAACTTGGTTTTGGCAGGATAAACAATGGCAATTTTCACTTAACGAAAGTCGAGCTAGAATGATTTGGTTACCCTTGCTAAACCGTTTGCGAGCACCGATTGAACAAGCATTAAGTGATGCCCGTTTAAAGCCCAATCAGCTTGAACATATTGTGTTAGTTGGCGGTTCATCGCAATTAGGTGTGGTTCGTGAGTTAGTGACAAAGTTATTTGGCAAACTCCCTTATCGTCATATTAATCCGACCACTATTGTGGCACAAGGTGCGGCTGTTCAAGCGGCTTGTCGTTTACGTAATGCAGATGTGGAAGAAGTTATCTTGACCGACGTTTGCCCTTACACATTAGGTATTGAAAGTTCTTCCGATAATGTTCGTGGTTTATTTTCCCCAATTATTGAACGTAATACGATTGTACCGACCTCAAAAGTTAAAACCTTTTATACTACACATCCGCAGCAAAAATATATCTCTGTTGCAGTATATCAAGGCGAACACCCACTTGTTAAAAACAACGTATTAATTGATCAGTTTGAGGTGCCTTTAACGCCGACCGAAGAGCTGCAAGGAATCGATGTTCGATTTAGCTATGATTTAAATGGTTTATTAGAAGTCGATGTGATAATACATGCCACCGGCCAACAGCATGGTAAAGTCATCGATCATAGCCCGATAGGATTAACAGAAAAACAAAAACAAGAAAGCCATGAACGATTGAAATCGCTTAAAGTTCATCCACGAGATCAAATGCCAAATCGTACATTATTGGCTAGATTAGATCGTGCATGGGCACAATCATTAGGTGATGAACGCAGCTTGATTGGCTCGTATATCGAAACTTTTTTAACCGTATTAGATCGGCAAAATACTGAGGAAATTGAAACAATTCGTTGTGAAATTGAATCATCTTTAACTAGCCTCGATAGATAACTTAATGAATTATTAATCTATTGATTATAATACATCCCCTTTTATTTTTTTATAAAAGGGGTTTTTGTTAGTTTTCTTTCTCATTTATTGGTGGTCCGTATCGATTTGTTTGTTCAATACTTGGCTGCCAAAGTCGAAAAATATTGAACCCTTTCCCCGTATCGGTATCATTGACACGCCTTTTTATGGCAAAAATAAGATTAATGAATATTAGGCAAAATAACATTCCTCGAAAGAGATAATCAAAATTTTGTAGATCAAGATTTTTCAGGAAGGCAGGTATCCTTGTTTCAATGAGAAATAAAAAAATTGTCATCCATACGGTCTGTATAAAAAAGCCTTTATTATTTGTGCGACCATTCCAACGCCAAAACTGAAAATACCCATTTTTAGGTAGTGATTGTGCATTGAGTTTTTCTTGATTTTCTTGATTTTCAGCTAACAGCAATGCAGCGCAAAGTCGTAGTACTAAATTATTACTCGCGTCTGTTCGTAATTGATCCAAAGCATTAATTTGCTTTTGAACACAGATGCCATAAGGATTGGATAAATGTTTTGCCAGCTTAGCAATGAAGATAGCTTGCTTTGCAGCTTTACTTTTACTGCCTACGGCTAAAAGTGTTAAGCGCTTTTCATTTATTAAAGTGTGTGCAATTTTTTGAAGATTTAGGTTGTCGCCGGCAATCGTTTGTAATGTGTGCTCTAATTGAGACTGTTGTGCTGTTTTATTTAAAACAATTTTGTATAGCAGCATCAAATAGATAGGATTTTCATTCGCTAATTTTGTTTGCCAAAATCCGGTTAAATGTTGTGGAATTTGGGTAAAATCAGTGTCGTATGGATTGGTAATGATGTTTTCAATTGAGTTAGGATAATTACTCAAAACACAATTAGTGATCTCATTGTTATTAATTATCAAGTTATACAGTTCTGATTCATTTTGCCAATTACCATACTTAAAGATATTGACCAATGGAAGAAATGGATCATCATCGGTTAAAATAAAATCACTGTTCTCTTTTTTAATTAACTTGGCTGTTTCTAAAGGGTTATTAGTAATAGCGAGAACGAGCATACAGCTACGATACCATTGCCAATAGGCCTCTTTATCGATCAAGGCGTTAGGTGGAAATGGAAATTGGTAATATTGTTCATTGTCAAAATAGACCTGCCAGTCAAACATTTCCATATTAAAATATTTCATATATCTGTAAAGATGTACTTTGGCATGCTTAGGAATTAAATCAAACCTATCTAACCATAAACGCACATATATCGCGTCATCATTATCGCTTTCAATATCAAATCTGATTGGCATTGGAAGATCTTCATCACTATTATACAACCAATCTTTAAATGCTTTTATCGGTTCAAGTTCGGTTAGCCATACTAAATGTTGCTTAGCCTGACGTTGTAGATTTTGTAAAATGAATTGTTCAAATATATCATCGCTTTGTTCTTCAAGAATTTGCTGTAATAAGGTTTGATTACCGTGGCATAACATAATGGCATGTCGGTATAAGCGATATAAACGATTGGTACCATTGTCCAGTAACAACAAAGGCAGGATTTGGCGATAATTCCAATTTATTTCTAGCGCCCAATTTATAAAGCTAGCAATTTCTGGTGAATAATCGCTAGGATCGATTTGGGCTAATCGTGATACTGTTATCGTAGACCATTGAGGAACTATATTATAAAAGTTATTGTCTGTTGATGTCGGTGCTAGGCAATAACAGTCATTAAGTGCGATACATAATAGTGGGAAATACTCTTGCGCAAAATATAAACACCAACCCGCTATCCAACTGGCTGCTTTTTGTTGATAATGACCTGTATTATAAAGATCAATCCAAGCTTGTAGCGCATTTTGTTTATCGGTAAGTAATGTATATTGAATTGCCGCTAAAAACCGCCATTCGATAATATTACGCTCATCATCATCGTTTTGGGCGATACGTTGTAAAGCATAGTCTAAAATAGATTGATTTGGTATATTTGCCACACGGTAAAAATTGGCAAATTGCATCATTAAGTCTTTATCATCAGGTAAACAGATGACTGTATCTTGCATTAAAAAAGACTCAAGTTCATCTTGTGAACGCCACCAATATAACCAATGGCAGTGAGAAATATAATCAATGGTGGCATCTTGTAGTACGATATTTGTGGTTGGTAAGGATGCGTAATTGAAAGTATCGCCACTATCAATATATTCAAGAAAATTCTCATACTTTTCATATTGTTCGGGTTTTTCGATCATCAGCTGTTGTCGCCAACGTAAACTTTCGGCGAGTAATTTGGCGCATGATTGCGATATATTCTTTGCTTGAGTGCTTATTTCTAACAAACGCCATTTTACCGAATCAATAATTGCCATAGGATAGTCATAAAATGAACTGATAAATAATTGCCATTCATCGACATTAAAGCGACGTTTTGGATCATTTAAAAGCATTTGATAAGCAGTACAAATTTCATTCTCTTTAAGCTGCTCTTCTGTCAGTGGCTGGGAAATGTCTTGTGCTGAGCTGTCCGATTCTAACTCAGCAGCAAATTTTTCAGGCGATTTGGCATATTCTATTGCATTTTCATAAGCGGCTCGTAACGCTTTAAATCCATCAGGATCGGTTTCGGGATGATGATTGGGTAATTTTGCACGATATGCTTGACGAATAGTTGCAATATCAGTCGTTTTCTCAATGCCCAGTAGTTGCCATATGTTATCATTCATGACCAATCATACTCCATTAATGATGTTGGTTTCTCTAATTCTTCAATATTAATAAACCAAGGTAATAAGTTGTAAGGCAATGTTTTGTCTGTGTATAGTTCTGCCATTACATGGCGTTGTGATGTTCTGGTTAATTGACAATGCAACTGCTCTAAGTCCTCAATTCCCCACGTTTGCCTGTATCGATGACCAATAAACCAGCCAATATGATAATGCTGCCATGATTCATAAAAACATCGAGCTCGAAGACTGATCCTATTTAAAATCCATAAAGCTTCTTGTTCGGTTACATATTTATTGGTTGTGCCGATTCGTATAAGATATGCGGCTCTTACATAATCCCAACTACGAATACCGGCAACACCACAAGCTGGAAATGTTTGTTCCACATATTTTAGTATTATTTTCTGAATGTCTGTTTGTTCTTCACAATAGTTAAGCCATTCAATTTCAGAAAATCGTGAATATTTAAAATAGAGTTGTGAAATGAATTGTGCTGGCCCGTCATCAACCAGGTCAAATATTTGTTTTAGAAAAGTTTCCCGAGAATTGATCTCCCAATTCTCACTTAAATCGATAAATGTATCATCAGGGAAAACATAAGGGGACGTAAAGATAGCACCATTTTTTTTATTTAACATAACCATAGGTGCCGATAAAGCGTATAACCAATCAATAAAATCTTGAGAAACCATTTTCTACTCAGTTGATAACAGATATTGTTTATAGCGTTGTAGAAAGATAACAGAATCATGTATAAATTGAAAGGGCATATTGTCTTGAAATTTAATGTGATTAAAATGCATAGCGGAATTATTACAAGAAGCAACAAAATTGTTTTGCAAATTGGTTTGTGCAAGGCATAATGAAATACGATTTTTTTTGTAATCATCTATACATTATTTAGCCACAAAAGAAAGGAGTTATAATGAAAAAATTCGCCTTAATGGTACTATTAATGTCAGGCGTATTGATGCTACAAGGCTGTGTTGCGGCATTGATTGGCGTTGGTGCCGGCGCTACAGCGACAATTGCAACCGATCCTCGTACTGCTGGAACCCAAGTTGATGATACAACGCTTAATTCACGAATTACCAGTAAATTAAGAGATAACGGACCTATGTTTATTGGCTCACGTATTTCAACTAGCACTTATGACGGTAATATTTTGTTAACCGGGCAAGCAAATCAAGAACAAATTGAGAAAGCTGAAAGCTTAGCAAATGAAGTTGAAGGTGTAAAAACAGTTTACAATCAAATTCGTATCGGAACGCCAGTGGGTGCTGGCACAGTAACTAATGACACATGGATCACCACTAAAGTAAAATCTCAGTTAATGCTAAATTCACAAGTTAAATCACGTAAGATAAAAGTGGTGACGGAAAATGGTGAAGTTTTCTTAATTGGTATCTTAACACCAGAACAAGGCAGACTTGCTGCTGAAGTTGCCAGTAAAGTAGCCGGTGTTAAAAAGGTGATTACGCTTTACACTTACCCAGATAACTAATCAGTTAAAATTATAAAAGAAAGGGGGATTTCCCCCTTTTTTTATCTTATTTTATTGATTCGATCCGTTCGATAAGTTTTGCCAGACCTTGCTGTCGTGATTGGCTAAGTTCTTGAGCAATTTTCAGTTCTTTAAATAATGCCGGAAAGTCGATAGCATGAATTTGCGTGGCATTTTTGTTATTGGCTATCAAGATCAAAATAGCAAGTAATCCTTTAACAATCCTTCCTTCACTATCACCTTGAAAGATAAATGTGCCGTCAGCTTGTTTTTGATAAGTTAACCATACTCGGTTTTCACAACCGTTCACTTGATTTCCCTCGGTTTTTTGATCTGGAGGAAAATCAGGCAATTGCTTAGCTAAAAGTATCAGTTGTCGATAGCGATCTTGCCAGTTATGTTGCTGAGAAAATAGTTCAGTTAAAGATTGTTGTGAAACCATATTATAGACCTATTTAGGGTGATAAAAATTTGCCATGCTAGTTCAGTTTAGATAGATGTTTTCGCATAAATTTATGCAAATATCTCAATGGCATTATTAAGGGCAGTTATCAATTTATCAATATCTTGTTGATTATTATAAGGCATAAGCGATATACGAATCACACCGTGACAACCAAGTTTATTCATCAACGGTTGAGCGCAAAGCTCCCCTGTACGTATGGCAATATTTTGATCGCCTAATAAGATTGCAATATCATTATGATGAATATGCTTAAAATTAAAGCTGATAATAGGGCTACCTTCGACGCTATAAAATTGAATATCATCAAACTGTTTTAATTGCGATCTTGCGTAATTGGATAATTGAATTAAATAGTTATCTGCCTGAACTTCATCCCATTTATTTAACCAGCTAAGTGAGGCATTTAGGCCAACAATCCCGGCGATATTTTGCGTTCCGGCTTCAAATTTGTAGGGCAATTGTGCAACTTGAAATTCAGAAAATGTGGTTGTCTTCAACATCTTCCCGCCACCTTGCCAAACGCTCATTTGTTCCAGTAACGTCGCTTTGCCATATAACACCCCTAGCCCAGTTGGGGCATATAGCTTGTGTGCTGAAAAGGCATAAAAATCGATATTGAGCTTGTCAACATTGATTGGCTGATGAACAATACCTTGCGCCCCGTCAACCACTAATATCGCATTATTTTGGTGAACAAGTTGACTAATTTGCGCTAAATCTGGACAAAATCCCGTTACGTTAGACATTTGCGTCACCGCAACGATTTTTGTGCGTGATGAGATGAGTGAAGAAAGCTCATCAATATCCGCTGACCATTGAATGACTTTTGCTCCAGTCTGCTTAGCAACGATTAACCAAGGTAATAAATTGCTATGATGCTCTAATTCGCTAACGATAATTTCATCGCCAGGTTGTAATAGGGGGCGAGCATAACTTTGAGCAATTAAGTTAATTGATTCAGTTGTGCCACGCGTCCAAATAATTTCATGGCTATGTTTGGCATGAATCAGATTAGCAACATTTTCTCTTGTTGTGTGAATGGTTTGTGTTACCTGCAGCGCATTATGGTGCAAACTGCGTTCAGCCGTTGCGGTGTTGTGCGCATAATATTGTACTGTCGCATCAATCATCGCTTGTGGCTTAAGCGCAGTGGCTGCCGAATCAAGGTAGACACTTTGATTATTGAGCGCGGGGAAATCGGCCCGAAATTGCTCGGCATCAAAATATTTATTGCGCAAGTTCAAGTCCTGCAATTCCATTCCAGTAACCATTACAGTCTCGTTTATGTTCAATGTGCAAAGGATTTAATCCGTCTTCATTGGCTTTAAACTGTTTGACCACATCTAAGGTTTCAACACCTAATGGCGAGATGCGGACAATATCAACCAATCCTTTCATCTCTTTAAGATTATTGCCTAAATTATAACAATAACCACTTTGCGTTTGAATGCCGTTTAACACAAATACTTTTTGCTGTTCTTGTGAAAATACTTCACGGCCGGTTGGGTATTTAATACAGCAGGTTTCACATTTATCTTTTGGTCTATCTTCGGAACGAGCGGTAAAACAGCGAGCAGAATAAGCTAACGGTAAGTAGCCATAACTAAAGACTTCAACTTCAAAATTTCGAGCTATATTCAAGCTATCAAATTGATTAAGTACATTGTTTAACCAATCGCGAGAAAGTTCAACAGGCATACACCAACGTACCATACCCTGTTTTTGTAATAACTTTAAGGTTAAAGCGTTATAACAGTTAATAGCCGGACCTGCCACAAAAGGTAAATGATTATCATGGGCAATGTTAATTGCTGCTAAGTCATTAGCTTCAACTAAAAAATCACCATTGTTTACCAGCTGCCTTAAATCATTAAGTTCTGATGGCGCTTCAAGTAATGCTAAAGTGGAAAGGACGACTTGCTTGCCAGATTTGGCAATCTCTTTTGCTAAGTCTAACCAATTGGGCACCTTCATTTCACGGCGTTTGGTACATACCGTTTCACCCATATAAATAATGTCTGCTTCACTATTTGTGGCAGCATGGTAAAAAGCTTCAGTTTCGATTTTAGGCCAATAGTACAGCACTGGTCCTAATGCGTATTTCATCGTTTTGCTCACTATATTTATATTAGATTGATTTAACTAAAAATCGCTACAGCGATTTTATTTACATTGTCATTAATTAAAATATGAATCTATTTCAATCATCTTTATTGTGAATGACTAATTGGCAAGTTAATTCTACATTATTGCCATTTACGGTGATAAGCACCTAATGTGGTTTGCGTTCCTTCTGAAACAGAACCAAGTGTATCCATCCAATTTTTTTCTGCCTGATAGGATTGTGGATTAGCTTTATAGCGGTCAATAGCTTGTCGCCATACTTTGGTCACTTGTTCAACATAAGCCGGGCTACGTTGACGACCTTCGATTTTCACCGAGGCAATATTAGCAGCAAATAATTCCGGTAAAAGTTCAATCGTATTTAAACTGGTTGGCTCTTCAATCGGATGATAAAGCTCTTGACCAACAAAGTAGCGACCTTTACATAAGGTTGGATAGCCAGCATTTTCACCTTTTTTATGACAGTCGATCAAAACATTATTTAGTCTTGACTCAAGACCCTTTTCGGTCTCTTCCCAGCGCACAAATTTTGCTGGTGAGCACGCACCAACAGTGTTAGGTGATTCGCCAGTTAAATAAGAAGACAAGTAACAACGGCCTTCTGCCATAATACATAAACTGCCAAAAGCAAAAACTTCTAATGGAACAGGCGACACTTGAGAAAGCTGTTTTACCTGATGCATTGACAATACACGAGGCAACACAATTCGATGTACGTGAAAATTATTATAATAAAACTTAATTGACTCTTCATTGGTCGAAGAGGCTTGCACCGAAACATGGCGCTCTAAATTGGGATATTTTTCAGCTGCATAATCAAGCATTGCAAGATCGGCAATGATTAAAGCATCAGCGCCAATGTTTGCAGCGGTATCAACCGCATGTTGCCACCGCTGAAAATTTTCAGGATGCGCAAAAGTATTAATCGCAATATGCAATTTTTTACCACGTTTATGTACATAATCCGCAGCTTCAATTAATCGCTTCTCATTAAAATTTAAACCAGCAAAGTGACGGGCATTGGTATCATCTTTCAAACCAATATAGACAGCATCAGCGCCATTATCAATCGCCACTTTTAACGATGGTAAAGATCCAGCAGGACAAAGAAGTTCCATAATTATTCCTAACTTAAGTTCGGTATTTAATACGCCATGTATTATGCAATAATTCCTGATTTAATGCGAATAGAAAGCAAATTTCTAGGCTAAAAAAAACATACAACCCTGTTTTTTATATAACTGTATGTAATAAATATAATTTTTAATAAAGTAAGTGATTACTATTGATAATTAAATTGAATCAAAACGGTGATAGTTAACATAGGATAATTTACGATTTTGCAAAGTAAAAAACCAGACATTTATTATTTAATTTCTGGTTTTTATATTTAAAAAGAATTTTATCAATAATCAACTAAATTCAATCTATTTTATGTTTAGCGTACTATGTTGATGATAATTAATACTTATTTCAGCGCATTTTCAAGTTGTGTTAAATTTTCAGTCGAATTTAATTGAGTCATACAATTATTGATTAATTGTGAAGTGATATCTTGAACTAACTGATAGTTATTACTTTCCCATTCGTCAAAAGTTTTGGTTTTATCCTCTACCGATAAACTGTTGTGAGAACAAGCAAAGTAAAATCCTTCCGCTTTAATCGATGTTTGATAAATAAAATTGTATTTATTATCCGTCAAACCATCATAAATCAGTTTAAATTTATAAGGTTGAATGGTGATAGTGTGTTCTTTTTGTTTGTTGGCTTTTATTTTTTTTAAAATTGTATATAACTGAGGTTTTAAAAGCTCCATGGTATTATTTGGTACTGAATTTACGTAGCTACCTTTTAATTCTTCCTTTGAAAAAGTATTCACGTTGCCACCAAGACTAGTAAAAAAGCCTGCGGCAAATTGAACTACTTTCAATCCAACAACTTGTGCTGTATTACTTCGGGTAACAATATTTAAATAACTATTCGTATCTTTAACTACTTCTCCATTAATGGCATTTTCCGTTAACACCTTAATATTCGCACCATTATTTAAAGTTATTACTTCTGTTTCCACAATCTGTGTTCTAGGCAATGGTTCTCTGTTGCCAGAACATCCAAATAATAAAAGCAAGCAACAACTTAAAATAACATATTTAATCTTTTCCATAATTTTATATTTCCTTTTACTTATTTATATTTCATCAAATAATTTTTTATTGGTATAAACAATAAGTTATTGTTTGATGCATCTTTATTATTGTATTGAATAAAGTAATTGTCCAGATTTGTTAATTATTTATCTATTTAACGAATTTCTTAAATGATAGCTAATATAGCGCTTTTGGTGATCGGCTTTATTGTAATGTAAAACCGTTTGTCGCTATCTTCAAAACACGTTGACGTTCTGGGGCAGGCAGTGACGCCATTGCTAACCTACTACTCGTAACAACTAAACAAGGTAATTATTATGACTAAGGTATACGTTGTGCTAAAATTAACCACCAGTTGAAGCACGGGCACTAAACCTGACAAGCACTTTTATATCGTGGGTTACATGTATGATGTCGGGCATAATAGTCCCAGCTCAGAACTCACTATTAAGGGCTAGCGGTTGAAACAGATACGTTTTTATGCCAAACGGCCTATCATCATTAAAGTTAAGCAAAACTAATTTATTATTGAACTTGTTATATGGATCTAAAAATAGATAAAAAAATTATCCTAACTCAGAGTTAGAGCGTGGATTAGTAAGGAAATAAAGATGAGTAAACAACTAGATAAAATAAGTAAATTCTTAAGTTATATTTTGAGACATCAACCAGAAGCTATTGGAATTACATTAGATTCTGATGGTTGGGTTAATATTGACAGACTCATCATGCAAGCTAATCAACATAATGAATCTCTTACTAGAGAGTTGATAGAGCAAGTTGTTAAAACAAGTGATAAAAAACGTTTTACGATTTCGGATGACGGTCTAAAAATACGTGCAGCGCAAGGGCATTCAACTGAGCAAGTAAAAATAAGCCATGTAGAACAAATTCCCCCAGAATTTTTATATCACGGCACAGCCACTCGATTTATTGATTCCATTAAAAACCAAGGATTAATTGCTGGCAGTCGCCATTATGTCCATTTATCTGGCGATGAGAAGACTGCTAAGAAAGTAGGCGAAAGGCATGGGAAACCGGTAGTATTAAAAGTAAAAGCCTTACAGATGTCTCAACAAGGTTTTAAATTTTATTTGGCAGATAACGGTGTTTGGTTGACTAATGCTGTTCCTAATACTTTTTTAATATTTGACTAAATCTTATTTAATTTAGCCCGTTGTGTTTTAGTTTAGAAGGATCAAATAAGTTATTTATTATTTGATTCTCTAAAATTAAATTTCTATATTTTTTAAATAAAATCCTAGTCGATATTGTTTATCAATAAATTTTGAACGTGTAAATTGGAAGTGTAATTCAAAAATTGACTATAAAATATTAGATCAAAAAGGAGCATAAATAATTGGTATAGTGTATAGCTTGTTATAATAAACAACCTAAATTCTGGGTAACTTTTAGAATCAACCTATTCCATACTCTATTGTAGTATTAATTGATATTATAACTTCGTTAACTTTCTCCAAAAAACATATACATTCGTCAGGTATTTGGTACTTAAAATATATTTTTATCAAAAAATTATTTCTTCCTTTAGCGTCAGGGAAATATTTATATATTTTTTTACTTTCGATAACACTGATATAAAGATTTAGTTTTTCTTGCAATTTGAATAGATGAGATTCGTAAGGTAGATTCCAAGTTAAATGATCAGTTAATCCTAATTCAACTAAATTTTTAATATTTTTAGGAATTCCAATCATATCTAATTTATTTATATCTTCTATAGACATATTAATAATTACCTTTTAGTTATCAGGTCTAACTACTTCTCCTTCCAACAACCTACTGAGCGATTCTATACCATCGGTTATGTGCTACCCAATCCCAGACCACAACTGACCATTAAAGGCAGGTGGCTGTAACAGATAGGGTTTTATGCTGGGCGACCTGTAATCATTAAAGTTGAGCAGAACAAGTTGATTATTGAACTTGCGATGCAGATTTAAAAAGCAATAAAATATCTCAGTATCTGACTGAGATCTTTTTTATAGTTAAACTTTTCATAACGTTTATGATTATTAGAATAAATTGCTAAAATCAACTTTTTTTAATTGAAGCTCATAAAGCAATTTATCTATAAACTCTTTGCTTGCAACAACTATTTTGGATAGTTCAATATCTGAATAGACTTTTTCCATCCATATACTACCAAACTGCCAATAGCCTGTAATTTCCTTCTTAAAGAATAGGATTGGTCCTTCTTCATAATCCATAGAGTAATATTCAAAATCACCCTGTTTCTCATAAATCCAATCATTCAATTTCTTTGCCAATTCAACTAGTAATATTCCATTCTCAGCAAAAACAGGGATATTATCTATTAAAATAAATAAATTACCCTCAACTTCAGAAAAAAGCTGAGGATTCGATGAAACTTCACCGATAAATAAATCGGTATAATCAATATTTATTGAGAATTTACTGGGAATGCGTTCCATATTTTTCCATCATTTCCTATTATTATTCGGATACTTGTTTGACCTTTTGTACCAATAGGTTTATTCATATCAACTACAACTCTGAAAGAACCATCGACATTATTAGGTAGAAATTTAGCATTAGGAGAGTTTAATGCCTCTTTAACTAAGTTTTGAATATCAGATACATTATTTGTATTAAATTAAGCACTTCTATTAGCTGTGGTGCCAACCATATGTTTATCTTTTGGTGTCCATGTAGTTACATTATTTTTTGCTGCATCAAATGCAGTTTTAGAAGCATTATCTAAAGCCCCCCAATTATTATTTGGAATAATGGCCTCTTGCTTACCTGTAGTCGCCGTCGTCCCGTTTTCAGCATTAATTTCTTGCTCTTTCGCTACATGTTCACCAAATTTACTACTTTCGTTTGCTTTCTGATTGGCAGCCTGATTATCAAGTATTTTATCCTTAGTCTCTTTATAATTTCCACCATCTTGTTCAACATTTCCTTTTCCGTGTTGTAGCTCTAAGTCTGTTTTGTCTAATGGTTTGTTGGCAGTAGGTCCCTTTCCGGCATTATTACCACGGATTTGCGTGCGGGTACTGGACAGAAGATTGATATCATTATCGGCAGATAAATAAACCAGCTTATCACCGACTAACTTCCCGTAATTGGTAATATCATTTTTCGCATCGATTGCCACCCGCTCACCGAATACCGTGCCACTATTGGTGACATTATTGCCGGATAACTGAATATTTTTTGGAAGTTATCGGAAGAAGATAAAACTGTGATTGAGATATTTTTAGAAGACTTTTTAATCAGGAAGGAGATTAAATTACAAGCTAGGTAAGGCGGATAAAAAAGTAACATAGTAGTAACAGGCGACAACCTGCTACTACTACAACTATACGAAATGGTTATTATGATTAAGATGCATTTCTACGCTAAAATCAACCCCAGACCACAACTGACAATTAAAGGCAGGTGGCTTGAGCAGATAGGCTTTTATGTAGGATGCCCTGTTATCATTAAAATCGAGCAGGGCAAGTTGGTTGTTGAACTTGCGATGCAGATCTAAAAATAGATAAGAAGAGCCCCGTTGGTTAGGTGGGAGATTTACTATCTACCACCACTTAGGATAATTAATAAATTCATTTTTGATGACAGAGTAAACATCATCAGTAATTTTACTGCTATAATCTGCAGTCATAACATTTCCTTCAGGATCTCGTCTCTTAATTGACCATGCAAACTCTATGAACTCATTACTTTTTATTATCTTCATGATAAAAGTATCATCCATATCATTTAATATAGTGTTTTTTCCCTCATTAAGCCCTTTAGAGAATCGATCCCAGACGCTACATTCAATCCAAAGTTCTCCACTATATGCTAAAAGATGAGTGAACTGATTTATATTAATATCAATTTTGAATTTAATTGACGGTAAATAATCATCTATTTCTATCTCATTAAAAATAATCTTGATAGGATCACTTAAATTAATACTCATTAATACTCCTACTTATTTAACTGGTCGAGCATGAATTACTGCAGGAAGCTCACCTAGTTGACGAGGTGGTGCTAATTTTAGCTCCCAACCGTCGATTGTAATTAACTTATTATATTCAACGCCATTTTTTGTTGCTGAATTAAGAGCCCCTTGCAAACTGTTCAATTGTTGTTGTGACGATAACCTTACAGCTTCTGGCGTATAGTCTTTCGCTTTAAATTGAGCATATTCGGCAATATGTTCTGCTGCATTACCATGAATCCATACTTTCTGCCCATTAGGTAAAGTCATCTCAAATGATTTAGGAATAACTGAACCAGAGTAATTCGGTTGAGTTGCCTTCACTGAATCCCATACGGTACCAGTTGTTCCATTATTTATGTTAGCACTCGTTCCCTTTCCAACTTTAGTTTGTTTAATGATAGTGTTATTAGCTCTATCATAAACAATTTTATAATTCCCGTTTTCACTAAGAGTCGTTTTTATTTCATTTAATACGACAGATGGATTTTCAATACGATTATTTTTATATAATTCCATTATAGCAGCAAGTTCATTCAGTTCAGACTTACTTAATGAATTAACTAATGAGCCAGCAGTCATTCCTAAACCTGCCGCCGGGTAACCTTCAAATCCAACAGTTTCGATTAACCAAGTTCCTACATTATTGGCACACAATACAGGATTGGCAGTACAAGAAGCAATAGCAGGACCGGCTATATCAATTGCGATAGGTGCGGCTATCAGTCCGCCTATCACAATCACTTGCGGTTCGCCGTACTCTATTATCGTTTCGTTATAACTGTTTATTCCTTCCCAGATAACCTTATCTTCACAAGCTCTATCGCCGTTACATGAAGCCTCTGCGGCCTTTACAATGGCTTGACCAATATGATTATTCTCAACCGCATTCTTCCCGGCAGCAATCGCCGCACCGGCAGCGCCGGTATCACCGCCACCGGCGGCAATCGCCAGGCCG
>NZ_JAFNOK010000008.1:0-106520 GCF_026536305.1 Gilliamella sp. B3892 | reverse complement strand
CGGAGGGCAGTCGAAGACCGCTTTGGGTGGTGCTGCGAGGGGGTTATTAGGGGGATTTCGCACTAAATCCCCCTAATTCGGACGCTGACAGCAATTAGATAGGATAGCGTGTGACTGAGAAGCTTTCGCTCGAGGATAAAAGAGCGAAAGCTATTTTACATGATGTTTAAAAATAGATTAATCGTAACGCGGAGAGGCGCTAATACGTTTACCGTTTGTAACTAAACGAACAGGTTGCCCGACGTAGAAATTTTTAACCGAGCCTTTTTGTATAATAACAATATTGGAATCACTATTTTTAGGTCTAATCTCTAATTCAACTGCATTTGCTTGATTTGCTTTATTTTCAATGGCATTACCCACTACCGCACCGCCGATAGCACCGGTTGCTGTTGCTAAAACACGACCTGTACCACCACCAACAGTATTACCTAAAACACCACCAAGCACAGCACCACCAAGCGCACCGATTACATTTTGATTGTTATCGTTTGAATTTGCTTGAATTTTAACCGCTCTTACCGAAACAACTGTACCATAACTGACATGTTGAACTTGTTTGGCTTGATCTGCTGTGTAAACATCGCCAGAATAGATATCACTATTGCTACATCCTGTAATTATTGTAGCTAAAATAGTTAGCGCGATGATCTTTTTCATATTGAATTCCTCATATAGATTGAGATTATTTTTTTATAACATCATAAGGATAATATTGTTTTATCAAAACAACAACATGATTTTCATTATTTTAGCATTCGACAATACAATTTATGGCTAACTTGAGTTATACTCGTTTAATAGTTTATCTACCATACAATAAGTATATGAAACGGTTATTTTTTCAAATAGTATTATCGGTTATGATAACCGCCTGTCACGAAGTTAATGAAAAGCAGACAAATAAAGAGGCAACAATTGCTGAGCCACCCAGCTCAGATTGTTTAAATGATAAACCAGCAAACCATTTAGATCTGAACAACCTTCCAGTAGAAAGTTGTCCGGTTAACTAATTTAATAGGCATATGTAACTAATGAAGACTATCGAAATCGACGAAGAACTATACCAATTTATTGCAGGTCAAACTAAACATATTGGCGAAGATGCATCGAGTATTTTACGGCGTTTATTGAATATCAATCAAACCTCACCGGCTAAACAAAATCAACTATCGAATTCAGATAATCACTATCCTATATTCAATAATTTATTGACTAGTGAAACGTTTACCAACGAAAAATCAATTATTAGTCGCTTTTTATTATTATTAGGTGCGCTTTATAACTACAACCCCGCACTCTTTGCAATTGCAGCAACCTCTTTACACGGCAGCAAAAGACAATATTTGGCTAAAGACAAAGAGTCGTTAGAAACATCGGGAAAAAATACCAAACCACGAGAAATCGTCGGTACTCCTTATTGGGTTATCAGTAATACCAATACGGCTAGAAAAATTTATATTATTGAATCAATCATGAGTGATATGGGCATATCAGAAAACATGATTAATCAAGTTATTAATGTTTTTTTACCCTAAAATGAAAGGCTAAAAGCACTCTATCGAGTCGTTCACTGTTTGACAGGTTTAGCAAAATATAAAAATACTATATATGAAAAAGGAGTATAAAATGGCAAAGCAAAGCCGCGCGGGATTACTAGCTGAAGCTTCTGACCTTATTAATGTTGAAACTTTAAAAAATAACTATTATCAGATCAAACCGGATACGGATGATGCTAGCCAATTAGTTATTTTTGGAACATCTGGTCATCGTGGTAGTTCTAATAAAGGGACGTTTAACGAAGCCCACATTTTAGCCGTTGCCCAAGCGATTGCCGAATATCGCAAAGCCAATAATATCACGGGGCCTTGCTTTATTGGTCAAGATAGCCATGCTTTGTCTGAACTTGCTTTAAAAAGTGTACTTGAAGTATTTGTTGCCAACGAACAAACGGTGGTTATGGCTCGTGATTGGGGTTATACCCCAACGCCGGTTATTTCACACGCAATTTTAACTTACAATCAAGGCCGAACAGCGCAACTTGCTGACGGTATTGTCATTACGCCTTCACACAATCCACCGGAAGACGGCGGAATAAAATATAATCCAACCAATGGTGGACCAGCCGATACCGACATCACCAAACAGATCGAAAATCGAGCGAATGAATTACTCAAAAGCCAATTAAACGGCGTCAAACGTGTCAGCTTAGAAAAGGCGCTGAATTCAGATTATATTCACACCAAAGAGTACGAGACCGATTATATTAATGATCTGGAAAATATCGTTGATATGTCATTAATTCAATCCTCTTCGCTACGTATTGGTGTTGACCCGCTAGGTGGCGCAAGCGTCACTTACTGGCCACGCATTGCTGAAAAATATGGCATCAATCTGGATATCGTTAATGATAAAGTCGATCCAACCTTTAGCTTTATGCATCTTGATCATGACGAAGTCATCAGAATGGATTGTTCAAGCCGTTGGGCAATGGCTGGCTTACTGAAGTTAAAAGATCAATTTGACCTCGCCTTTGGTAATGATACCGATTCCGATCGCCATGGCATTGTTACGCCAAAAGGCTTGATGAATCCAAATGCCTACCTTTCAGCGTGTGTGAATTATCTATTTCAAAACCGTCCGCAATGGCATAAAGATATCGCTATTGGTAAAACCTTAGTCACCAGCTCAATGATTGATCGGGTGGCAAATAGCTTACATAAAACCTATTTAGAGTATCCGGTTGGTTTTAAATGGTATGCTGACGGACTGTATAATGGTCAATTAGGCTTTGCCGGTGAAGAGAGTGCAGGCGCATCATTTTTACGCACTAACGGTAAAGTTTGGGCGACCGATAAAGACGGTATTATTTTATGCTTACTAGCAGCAGAAATGACAGCAAAAACTGGTAAAAATCCACAAGAGCAATACCAAACTCTGGAAGATAAATTTGGTGTCTCTTATTACGGTCGAATTCAAGCTCCGGCAACCTTTAGCGAAAAACAAAAGTTATCTAAACTTGATGCAAGCCAATTAACCACCGATACCTTAGCGGGTGAAAAAATCACGCAATGTTTAACAACTGCGCCAGCTAACAATGCACCGATTGGCGGACTGAAAGTAATGACAGAAAACGGCTGGTTTGCCGCTCGCCCGTCTGGCACCGAAGATGCTTATAAAATTTATGCTGAAAGCTTTATCAGTAATGAGCACTTAGCAACGTTGCAGGAAGAAGCACAGGACATTGTCGCTAAAGCGATTAAGTAGCACCGCCTAAAGCGGTCTTAGCGACCGCCCTCCGCCTTCGTTCAGTCTTAACGCACCGGCGCTGATTTGTTCATGACAAAGCAGCGCCTTGCCAAACATCCTTGTTTGGGTTGTGTTTTTTACTTAAACACCTATATTTTCTGAAACTTCTTGTCAATACTTTGTTTTTTTGCTTAAACACCTATATTATCTGAAAGTTTTTGACAAGGATTTTCGTTAATACTAACTTAACTATTATTCTTCTGTTTGGAGAGTTTTGAGTAAGTTAGGTGTTTTAGTATTTGGGAATGCTGTTGGGATCTATTTAACAAGATTAAAAACTGATTTTTTACTAAAACGCGGGTATTTTCTGAAATTTTTTAACAAAAAGCAAATCCATTTGGATTTGCTTTTGTGGTTTAAAGTGTGCTTATTAAGCACCGGCACGGTAATTAGGTGGCTCTTTGGTGATGAGAACATCATGTACATGGCTCTCTTTCATGCCAGCGCCTGTGATGCGATAGAATTTTGATTGAGTACGTAGGGCTTTTATCGTTGCACAACCGGTTAAGCCCATGCAAGAACGTAAGCCGCCCATTTGTTGATGTATGATCTCTTTTAACATGCCTTTATAAGCAATGCGCCCTTCTATCCCTTCTGGTACTAATTTATCGGCTGCATTGTCGGATTGGAAATAGCGGTCAGATGAGCCTTTTGCCATTGCGCCAAGTGATCCCATACCCCGATAAGATTTATAAGCACGACCTTGAAATAGTTCGATCTCGCCCGGTGCTTCTTCAGTGCCGGCAAACATTGAGCCAACCATAACGCACGATGCGCCGGCGGCAATGGCTTTTGCAATATCACCGGAAAAACGGATACCGCCATCGGCAATCACAGGAATATTATATTTTTGAGCCATTTCGACCGCATCCATAATGGCACTTATTTGAGGCACCCCAACACCTGTGACGATACGGGTAGTACAAATTGAACCGGGACCAATACCCACTTTAACCGCACTTACGCCAGCTTCAATTAATGCTTTAGCCCCTTCAGCAGTTGCCACATTGCCCCCGATAATTTGTAAATCAGGGTAAGCTTGTCGAGTTTGACGGATACGCTCTAAGACCCCTTCTGAATGCCCGTGTGAGGAATCAATCAACAACACATCAACCCCAGCCTCGACTAATGCCGCAATTCGCTCTTCATTACCGGCACCAGCACCAACCGCTGCGCCAACACGTAAACGACCTTTCTCGTCTTTACAAGCATTTGGTTTTTGTTCAGCTTTATTATAGTCTTTAACCGTGATCATACCTTTCAAATGGAATTTATCATCCACCACCAGTACTTTTTCAACCCGATGTTCATGCATTTTTTTAAGCACGATTTCACGTTTTTCACCCTCTTTAACCGTAACTAAACGCTCTTTTGGCGTCATAACTGCGGTTACTGGTAAAGAGAGATCGGTAGCAAATCGCACATCACGAGCAGTAATAATCCCGACTAACTCTTGCGACTGCGTAATTACAGGAAAACCGGCAAAACCATACTCTTTTGCCAGATCGATAACTTGCTTAATGGTTGCAGTTGGAAGAACTGAGACCGGATCTTGCACAATCCCGCTTTCATGTTTTTTAACTCGCCTAACATGATTAGCTTGCGCCTCGATCGGCATATTTTTATGAATAAAACCAATACCACCCTCTTGCGCTAAAGCAATGGCTAAATCAGATTCAGTAACCGTATCCATCGCTGCTGACAGCATCGGAATATTTAATCTAATGGTTTGGGTAAGCTCAGTACTGATATCAGCAGTATTGGGTAAAACAGTTGAATGAGCAGGAACTAATAAAACATCATCGAACGTGAGGGCTTCTTTTACTATACGAGACATGACAATATTCACCATAGAGTTGAATTGTTGATAAAATATTGCCGAAGCATTCTACCTATCTTTCCATTAAAAGACTAGCAAAATTTAGTAATAATGATTGACTCATCACCATTCAACTGAATAAAGCAACTATTTATCGAAAAACAGAACAAATAATCACTATTAAAAAGACGCATCACCACATCGATAAAAAACCAATAAGGCATTGAGTAAACAAGATGTTTAGGCATAAAATCAGAAAAATCTCGTCAAGAAATTTCAGAATATATAATTGGTAAAGAAAAAAACACAAATCATTGACAAGAAGTTTCAGAAAACACCTACGTTTAAGTATAAAAACAAAAGTTTTAGATATTTTCAAATATATATCCTAAACCTTTTATGCAGCTTAAAAGAGTTGCTCCAGCGTGGGAGAAAGCGTGGGCATTTCTAAACGGCTTATGCAGCCGTGAAGTGGGGCAGCTTGATTTTGCAAGACATGCCGCGTTTCTAAACAGCTTATGCAGCCGTGAAGTAGAATCTCACATACTATAAACATCGTTGATAAAAACACAAAGAGCAATTTTAGGTTTAAAAACCCTTTTTTCTAACGCTTTTACAATATATTGATTTTTAAGGGTTTTATTTTTAGCTAAAAAAAAGGGTTTATAAAGTTTGTATTTTGAACTCCACTACTTTTTTTGAACGGCTTACTATTACCTTTCACAAAAACAAACAAATGCCCCAGACCGCACCTTCACAAAGCGCCGACAACTGAGCGAGGTTAGCACGCCAAACAGGGATGTTTGGCGAGGCGCTGCTTTGTCTGGAACAAATCAGCGTCGGTGCGTTAAGACCGAACGAAGGCGGAGGGCAGTCGAAGACCGCTTTGGGTGGTGCTGCGAGGGGGTCATTAGGGGGATTTCGCACCAAATCCCCCTAATTCGGACGCTGACACCGTATTAAAATTATCGACTAATCAACAGCGTCCGAAACTTGCAGACTAGAAAACTGCATTGCTCAGGATGTTAATTCAAATTATTAAATAAACATCTCAATAATTAAACACCCAACTAATCCGCAAACCGAAATCACCGTTTCTAATAAAGACCATGACTTCATCGTTTCGGTAATGCTTAAATTAAAATACTCTTTAAACAGCCAAAAACCCGGATCATTAACATGTGAAAACACCACACTACCGGCGCCGGTGGCAATTACCATAAGTTCAGGGCTGACGCCACTAGTCGCAATTAACGGAAACACAATCCCGCCAGCAGTTAACGCTGCAACCGTTGCCGATCCCAACGCTAAACGCAGTAATGCCGCAATTAACCATGCCATAATTAGCGGTGAAACAGTCGATGAGTGCATCATCTGCTCGATATAAACTTTGACACCACTATCGACCAATACTTGTTTAAAAGCACCGCCACCGCCAATAATTAACAGCATCATGGCAATAATTTTAATCGAATCGACAATTGTTGTATTGATCTCAGCCATGGAGCGTCCACGCCAAAGACCAAATGTGAATACCGCAACTAACACCGATATCAGTGTGGCAATCACCGGATCACCAAAAAACTCAACATAAGGTAAAATAACGTTTCCTTTAGCAAGCGTCATTTCACAAACTGCCCGGATCGACATTAATATCACCGGAATTAATGCCGTAAACACGCTGACACTAAAACTCGGCATTTGCTCGTCGGTAAATTGACGAGAATTGTATAACCCTTCTTCAATAGGATGATTAATGGCTCGAATAAACGGCAATTTTGCCAACATCGGGCCAGCTAAAATAACCGTTGGAATACCAATAATTGTGCCGTAAAGTAAGGTGCGCCCCATGTCGGCTTTGAAGATTTCAGCGATCGCCGTTGGCCCCGGATGTGGCGGTAAAAATCCATGGGTAACCGATAACGCAGCCGCCATTGGAATACCAATATAAAGCGGTGAAATGCGCAGCGTAGCGGCAATGGTTAACACTAAAGGTAATAATAAGACAAATCCGACTTCGTAAAAAAGCGCAAAGCCCACGATAAAGCCAGTAAGGGTGACCGCCCATTGAATCTTTTTGTCGCCAAAGGTTGCAATAAGCGTGGTTGCGATTCGTTGTGCACCACCACAATCGGCCAAAAGTTTACCGAGCATGGCGCCAAATCCCATAATCAACGCCAGGCTACCTAACGTTCCCCCTACGCCATTTTTTATGGATTTGACCACTTCCATTACCGGCATCCCTTCGAGCACACCAACACTCAGTGCAACCAAAATTAATGCAATAAAACCATTAAGGCGAAGTGGGAGCATTAAAATAAGTAATAGTGCCACTCCAATGGCAATAATAATTAACGGCATATTTTATTCCTCTAAAAAAACAATGCTATGTTTCAGGTAACAGCGTTATGATTAAGATAGCGTTTAGTTAACCGATATTTAACCGTTTAATTAACCTTTTGCATATCATTAATGCGTTTTTAACTTGCGCTATTGTGATTGAACAGTTAAAAACGCATGTTATCGGTAACTTTGGCGATTATAGAGGAAATTAAGAAAAATTTTAGAAAAAAACATTAAAATGAGAATTAGATCACACTTTTAATATTATTCTGATTTTTGCGCCATTAAGATGTAATTTACATCAACATTCGATCCCAACTTAAATTGGTTGCTCAGTAAATGGTACTCCATACCAATGATATCTTTAACCGTTAATCCCGCCTGCTCTACCCAAAGCATTAATTCAGACGGACGAATAAATCGATTAAAATCATGGGTACCTTTCGGCACTAATCGGGCTAAATATTCAGCACCATAAATCATCAGCAATTTAGCTTTATTGTTACGATTAATGGTGGATAAAAAGAGTTTGCCATGCGGTTTAAGTAATTTGGCGCAGGCATCGATAATTGATGCAGGATTGGGCACATGTTCAAGCATCTCCATACAAGTGATAATGTCATAGCTTGCGCTGTAGTGCTCAGCATGCGCTTCAACCGTCTGTTTTAAATAATCAATAGTTAATCCATTTTGCTCAGCATGCACTTTGGCAACATTTAAAGACTCATCAGCCAGATCGATAGCGGTGACTTGTGCGCCCAACTTAGCTAGGCTTTCCGACAAGATGCCACCACCACACCCCACATCTAATACCTTTTTACCATTGAGCGACCGGCATTGTTGCAGTAAATAATCAACACGTAATGGATTAATGATATGCAACGGTTTACATTGCCCATTTGGATCCCACCATTGTGCGGCTAATTGTGAAAATTTATTGATTTCGTTTATATCGATATTTTGTGACATGTTTGGCGTTAATAAAGTTTGAAAACTGGATTTTACTATATGCTAACTACGATTGATTATCAATAAAATCGCAAACATTGACATCGTTTTATCGACAAAAAAATCTTCTTAATCTTATAGGTTAAATGGTGTACAATTTAGCATTAAAAAATAAACAATAATTGATAAAGCGGGTATCAATAAAAGGAATTGGAAAAATGTTTATCACGCTAAAATCCGATCGACGTATGTTAATGAAAATAGCGAAAATACCATTTTTAGGGGACGCTGTTTTGATGTCAATTGCGACATTTCCATTCTTTGTTTTAATGGTAGTCAATGCATTTTTAGCGCTCGGTTATGAAAATCTTGAAAAGAGTAAAATGTACGTGGTATTCGGTATTTATAACATCATTTTGACTTTCTTTTTTAAAATCAGAATCAGCATTTTCTTTTGCCCATGCTGGTTCTTTTTTACCTTTTACGGTTTATTAAATATTCTCAAAACGCTCCAATAGACCATCTGCTACATTTTAATATTGAGTTACATTTCAGCTAAATTTTTAAACAACTAAAATTCATCGCTATAATGATTTCTTGTGAATAGCCTAATTTCATGGCATGATTAAAAGTTTTAATTAATACATAATTTAACTAAACGCAAATTAAACTATTTAATAAGAATCAAAGGAAAATTCATGAGTACAGGTACTATGAAGAAAAGTCACTCACAGTGGAGCTCACGCATGGGATTCATGCTTGCAGCGGCAGGCTCTGCGGTGGGGTTAGGTAATATTTGGAAATTTCCCTATATGGCAGGTCAAATGGGTGGTTCAGCTTTTGTACTCACCTATTTACTTTTCATGTTTATTATTGGCATGCCTATTTTAGTTTTAGAATGGCTCATCGGTCGTCGAGGGCAAAAAAACCCAATCCATACTATGGAAGATGTTGCGGTTTCTGAAGGTCATTCAAAATCTTGGCGTTGGGTTGGTATAATTGGCGTTCTCGGTTCATTTTTAATTTTATCATTCTACAGTGTAATTGGTGGTTGGGCGACTGACTATATTGTGTTAGCAGCAAAAGGCACTTTTGAAGGCGTCAATGGCAAAACAACAGCGCTGATATTCGATAATTTCAAAGCTGATGTCGGTAGCCTTTTAACATGGCATACAGTATTTATGTTTGCGACCGCCTTTATCGTCGCCTTAGGCGTTGGTGCCGGCTTAGAACGTGGCTGTAAACTGATGATGCCAGGCTTAGGTATTTTATTGTTAGTACTCGTGGGTTATGCTATCTATGCTAGTGGTCCTGCATTTTATAAAGCGTGTGACTTCCTGTTTACCCCTAACTGGTCGGCCTTAAACGGCACCGCAATTTTAGCGGCCTTAGGCCATGCATTTTTCAGCTTATCACTAGGTATGGGCATTATGATGGCCTATGGTTCTTATCTTGGTAAAGATGTCGATTTATTATCAACAGCCCGAACAGTGGTGATACTCGATGTCGTTGTTGCGGTATTATCCGGAATAGCCATCTTCCCATTGGTTTTTGCCAACGGTTTAGAGCCTGCCGCTGGACCAGGTCTTATCTTCGTTACACTACCGATCGCCTTTGGTAATATGATTGGCGGCACCGTTTTAGGTATTTTATTCTTCATCTTTTTAACCTTTGCGGCGTTAACCTCTTCGATTTCACTACTTGAACCAACGGTCGAATTATTGGAAGAAAAAACCCATATGGGACGCAAAACGGCAACCATTGTCATCAGTATCCTGATTTGGGCGCTGGGTATTGCTTGTATCCTATCATTTAATAAATGGGCTGATGTGAAATTCTTTGATAAAAATATTTTTGATTCACTTGATTACCTCACCAGTAAAATCATGTTACCTATTACCGGTTTAGGTACGGTGATTTTTGGTGCTTATATGATGAAACAAAAACGCATCCAAGAAGAGTTAAACTTAAATAATTTCTGGTTTAAAATTTGGCGAGTGTTAACCTCAATTGTTATCCCTATCGCAATTGTTGCTATTCTTGTTTTTGGATTACAACATTAATCAAATCTAAATACAATATTAAAAGCCTTGTACTTTACAAGGCTTTTTTTATACCGGCGATTTAACAAAAAAACATCAACCAGTTAACAATATTGATTTACCGCTATTGAAAACATTCATTTTATTCCCATATAACAATACAACAATAAATCAAATCATTATATCAATGTTAATCATTTAACATAGCTTACGGCGAGTATGGTTGTCTTTTTGTTGTCACAATCAGTTTTCGCCTAATTGTTATTTGAGACTATTAATTTTAATTGAGGTACTAGTTAATGAGTAAGCAAGGAACAGAAACACGAGGCTTTCAATCCGAAGTTAAACAGATTCTCCATTTAATGATTCACTCTTTATATTCCAATAAAGAGATTTTTTTAAGAGAATTAATATCTAATGCATCGGATGCGGCTGACAAACTACGTTTTAAAGCGCTGGAAAACCCAAATCTTTATGCCGGTGATGCTGATCTCGGTGTTCGAATTTGGACAAATCAAGAGGCCGGCACCTTAACCATTTCTGACAATGGTATCGGGATGACCCGTGATGAAGTCATCGAAAATCTAGGTACCATTGCCAAATCAGGCACCAAAGCATTTTTAGAATCTATCGGCAGTGATCAAGCCAAAGACAGCCAATTAATCGGTCAATTTGGGGTTGGTTTTTATTCCGCCTTTATTGTGGCTGATAAAGTGACCGTAAAAACCCGCGCTGCAACCGCACAAGCTGATGAAGCAGTGATGTGGGAGTCTACCGGTGAAGGCGAATATACCCTATCGGACACCACTAAAGACACTCGTGGTACAGAGATCACCTTACATTTAAAAGCTGATGAAAAAGAGTTTTTAGAAGATTGGCGTTTACGCTCAATTATCAGTAAATATTCTGATCACATCTCATTATCTGTCGAAGTTCAAACGACCGATGAAGAGAGCAAAGAAGTAAAATGGGAAAAAGTCAATAAAGCGCAAGCGCTTTGGACACGTAGCAAATCAGAAATTACCGATGATGAATATAAAGAGTTTTATAAGCACTTGTCACACGATTTTGCCGATCCACTAAGTTGGAGCCACAACCGTGTAGAAGGTAAACAAGAATATACCAGCTTACTTTATATCCCGGCAAATGCACCATGGGACATGTGGAATCGAGATAATAAACACGGATTAAAACTTTATGTGCAACGTGTTTTCATTATGGATGATGCAGAACAATTTATGCCTAATTACTTACGTTTTGTGAAAGGCTTAATTGATTCAAATGATCTACCGTTAAACGTATCACGTGAAATATTGCAAGATAACAAAGTTACGCAAAGTTTACGTAATGCCTGTACCAAACGTGTATTACAAATGCTAGAAAAATTAGCTAAAGACGACCAGGAACAATATCAAAAATTCTGGGGTGAATTTGGCTTAGTGTTAAAAGAAGGTACCGGTGAAGACTTCACCAACCGTGAAGCAATTGCTAAATTATTACGTTTTGCCTCAACCCATAACGACAGCGATGCGCAAACAGTCAGTTTAGAGAACTACATCAGCCGCATGCAAGAAGGTCAAGACAAGATTTACTATATTACCGCTGACAGCTACGGCGCAGCAAAAAATAGTCCTCATCTTGAATTATTCAACAAAAAAGGCATTGAAGTATTACTGCTTTCTGATCGTGTTGATGAGTGGATGATGAGTAATTTAACTGAGTTTGACGGAAAACAATTCCAATCAATCAGTAAATCAGACGAATCTATCGAAAAACTTGCTGATCAAAATAGTGAAGATCAAAAAGAAGTTGAAAAAGAGTTAGCGCCATTTATTGAACGGGTTAAAAACGTTTTAGGTAATAAAGTTAAAGAGGTGAAATTAACCCACCGCTTAACCAATACCCCAGCCATTGTGACCACAAGTGCTGATGAAATGTCGACTCAAATGGCAAAATTACTTGCCTCAGCCGGCCAAAAAGCACCTGAGATCAACTACACGTTTGAAATTAATCCTGATCATAAATTGGTGAAACGAATTGCCGACACGCAAGATGAAACAGCGTTTAATGATTGGATCGAACTATTGTTAGATCAAGCACTACTGGCCGAAAAAGGCTCACTAAATGATCCAAGTAAATTTATTCAAACGATGAATAAACTCCTTGCGCAATAATCTTTGCAAATATCAGCCCGATACCGTTAACGGTATCGGGTTTTTTGTCAGCTTTTTTTTGAAATAAGCAACAAAATTTCACTAAAAATATGACACCTATCACATTTTTTCAATTTTTTACTTCCTATTTTTTGCTCACTATACATAATACCGATATAGAAAAAACAAGCAGCAGTGTATGAAAGTTCATAAAATTCTTAATAATAATGTCGTTGTTACGTTAGATGCGAAGGGTAATGAACTCATCGTTACCGGTCGTGGCGTGGGTTTTAAAAAGCGAGAAGGCGACTTAATTGATAGTGATTTGATTGAAAAACAGTTCTCATTAACCAATAACGAAACCCTCCCCCGATTTGCTGAATTACTTTCTGAAATTCCCATTGAAATATTAACAACAACTGAAGTGATTATTAATCATGCAAAGCAGTTATTAGAAGGCAAACTGCAAGATAGTATCTATATTTCACTCACCGATCATATCCATTTTGCCATAGAACGACATAAACAAGGGTTTGATATCCCAAATAGTTTTTTATGGGAAACCAAAAAACTCTACCCTAAAGAGTTTCAAATCGGTTTATACGCATTATCAGTGATAAAACAACGATTAAATGTCGATTTACCGGAAGACGAAGCCGGCTTTATCACCTTTCATATTATCAATGCGCAGCTCAATGACACCATGCCCAACATTGTTAAAATGACCAAAATCATGCGTGAAATTTTAAACATTGTAAAATATCACTTTCAGTTTGAGTATGATGAAGATTGTCTGTCCTATCAGCGGTTTATCACTCATTTGAAATTCTTTTCACATCGCATACTGAGCCAAACCGAACACCCCGAACAAGACGCCTCGCTATATGAATTAATTCGAAAAAAATATGAACAAGCTTACCAATGCACTAAACAAATTGATCTGCATTTAATCCAACACTATTCACATCCCCTTAGCGATGACGAAAGTTTATATCTAACCATTCATATCGAAAGACTGCGCAACGAATTAAAAAAAACATAATGTGATATAAATCACAATTTCCAAAACACAATATCGGAATTAATACCTAGGTCGCAAAATTTATGTTAGCCTAAATACATCAGTTTTTGGATTGTTATTGCAAAATAGAATGATTCTACTTTGCAAGCAAAACCTAGCTTCCTTGAATAAAAGGGAGCTAGGTTTTTTTTTGCATAAAAATAAGGATAAGGTATGAAAAACAGAGCACTTGCCGAATCAATCATTAACCAAATCGGTGGCAAAGACAATATTATCAGCCTGGTACACTGCGCTACCAGACTAAGATTTGTCTTAAAAGATGAAAGCCTGGCCGATGCCGATACATTAAAAAAACAAAACGGCATTATAACGGTTGTTCAAAGCGGCGGACAATTTCAAGTAGTGATTGGCAATAACGTTGCAGATGTATTTAATGACATTATGCAACTGACCAACTTAAACGACAAAAATAATGAGCAAGCTTCCTCAAAACAAAAAACAGGACTATTTTCTAAACTAATCGATTTAGTATCGGGGATCTTTATTCCGGTGCTGGTAGTACTAGTTGCCGGCGGGATATTAAAAGGTCTATTATCGGTTTTGCTTATCAGCAATATCGTGCAGGAAAATACCTCAACGTATCAATTTTTATTTGCAATAAGTGACGCCCCTTTATATTACCTACCGATTATTTTAGGATTTTCGGCGGTGAAAAAATTTGGTGGTAACCCTTACGTGGGTATGGCAATTGGTGGCGCACTTATCCACCCAACCATAGCCAGCATGATGCCGGCAGGTGCATTTTCATTAAATACTGAACTATTCGCCATTCCGATTAAGCTTATTCCTTACGCGTCATCTGTCTTTCCAATAATTTTAGCTGCATGGTTCTATTCACTCTTAGAACGCAATTTTAATAAAATTATGCATGACTCGTTTAAAAAGTTTATTGCGCCACTACTGGGCATTATCATCACTGTGCCACTCACCTTTGCGGTAATTGGACCTTTGGTGACTTACGTCAGTAATCTTATTGCCGACGGCATTATCTTTGTTTATGGACTGAACTCGATTATAGCCTCAATGATTTTAGCCGCCATTTGGCAAGTCATGGTTATTTTTGGCATTCATTGGGGACTGGTTCCGTTTGCCTTAAATAACCTTGCGGTTTATCAAGAAGATTTTATGTTACCGATCTTATTTCCAGCGGTATTTGCCCAAGTCGGCGCTGTGTTAGCGGTGATGTTACGTGCCAAAGACAAACAATTTAAAGCATTAGCCAGCTCTTCGGTCTTATCGGGCATCTTTGGTGTGACTGAGCCGGCTATTTACGGGGTTAACCTGCCGTTAAAAAGACCATTTATCATCGGTTGTTTATGCGCAGTTGTCGGTGGTGGCATTGTCGGTTACTACCACAGTGTGATTTACTCCTTTAGCTTTATTAATATCTTTTCATTCTTACAACTGATCCCTAAAACTGGCATTAATGAGCAATTTTATGCCGTGGTCATTGGTTGTGTGCTGTCATTTACTTTAGCCTTAATTGTGACCTATCTATTTGGTATTCCTAAAGATAAATCGATCTTACAAGATGCAAATAGTGAGAATGAAAACACAGATAATGCGCACGCTAATAACACCAATCAACACAGCCATGCGCAAGCGAGCACCAATGCAACCACCATTTTTAGCCCGTTAACCGGCAACATTTTGCCTTTAAGCGAAGTGAACGATCCAACCTTTGCCGGCGAATTAATGGGTAAAGGTATCGCAATAGAGCCAACGGTTGGACAAGCGCTCGCCCCGGATGACGGTGAAGTCGTTTCGCTATTTAGAACTAAACACGCTATTGGTTTACAAACCCAAAGTGGCGCTGAAATATTGATTCATATTGGTATTGATACCGTTAAATTAGACGGTCAACATTTTCAATCGCATGTCCAAGCAGGTGATAAAGTCAAAAAAGGGGATCTATTAGTCAGCTTCGATATTGAGGCCATAAAAAAAGCCGGATTTGCCATGACTACACCAATCATTATTACCAACACAGATAATTATCAAGATATCTTTTGCATAACAGAGCAAAGCAACATTGAAAGTGGTGACGCATTACTAGCATTAATCGCAAATAAGGAGTAAAACATGTCAACAACGTTTCCTAACGATTTTCTTTGGGGGGGCGCAATTGCCGCCAATCAAGTGGAAGGTGCTTATCGTCAAGACGGTAAAGGTCTATCAACGTCCGACTGTACACCAAACGGCTTATTTGGCGAAATAATCGATCGCAATCAGCATCAGATCAACAGCATAAAAGATACAGCGATTGATTTTTATCATCGCTATCCGGAAGATATAGCGCTATTTGCTGAAATGGGCTTTAGCTGCTTACGAGTATCTATTGCATGGACGCGGATATTTCCTAACGGGGATGAACAACAGCCAAATGAACAAGGTTTAGCTTTTTATGACAAATTATTTGACGAAATGGCTAAACACAATATCCAACCATTAGTCACACTATCGCATTATGAAATGCCTTATCACTTAGTCACGCAATATGGTGGTTGGGGTAATCGGCAAGTGATTGAATTTTTCACCCATTATGCCAAAGTTGTATTTGAACGCTATAAAGAGAAAGTCAAATACTGGTTAACCTTCAACGAAATCAACATGTCATTGCACGAACCGTTTACCGGCGTGGGCTTAGATCGTAACAGCAGTAAACAGCAAATCTATCAAGCCATTCATCATCAACTGGTGGCCAGTGGACGGGCGGTAAAATTGTGTCATCAAATCATACCGGATGCCAAAATCGGCAACATGTTATTAGGCGCTGTCGCCTACCCTCTTACCCCGAAACCTGAAGATGTATGGGCAGCTCATCAAGAAAACCACGGCTGGCTATTTTTTGGTGATGTTCAAGTCCGTGGTTACTATCCAACCTACATGCATCGTTACTTTAAACAAAACAGTATTGAGTTAACCATTACTGAGCAAGATGCTCAAGATCTCAAAAACACTGTCGATTTTGTCTCATTTAGCTATTACATGAGTTGCTGTGCAACGGCTGATCCGTCACTTAAAACCAAAGGTAATATTTTAGATATGGTACCGAATCCTTATCTAAAAGCATCTGAATGGGGTTGGCAGATCGATCCTGTCGGCATTCGCTATCTATTAAATATGCTCTATGAACGTTATCAAAAACCGCTTTTTATTGTGGAAAACGGATTAGGCGCAAAAGACAAATTAGAAACCGACGGCACTATAAACGATGATTATCGTATTAACTATATGAACGATCATTTAGTTCAAATCCGTGAAGCTATTGAAGACGGTGTCGAGGTCATGGGTTACACCAGTTGGGGACCAATTGATCTAATTAGTGCATCTAAAGCCGAAGTGACAAAACGTTACGGCTTTATTTATGTGGATCTTAACCAAGACGGCACCGGATCTTTAAAACGATATAAGAAAAGAAGTTTTTACTGGTACAAATCGGTCATTGCATCAAAAGGAGCGGTACTAAAATAAAACTAGCCCGATAGCCTAAGTTATGGGCTATCGGCTTACCAATCTTTTTCGCATCAAGCGCAAAGGATCGAAAAATTAAACCGGATGAATAAATTGTTATGGAACAACAAACCGAAAGCCGATCGATAGCTGCTTTAAATAACGCCAAAAGGCGAAATACCAGCGACTTGCAGATTATCAGAAGCTTGAAAGTACAGACAAAGATTAGGAAGTCGCATCATCCGGTTATTTACCAGCAATGGGCAAATGCAGCAAGTTTAGCGCCGATGATCTCACTCGATCATAGCGACTAAAAAACGTTGCATTAAACACTCGTTAACATAAGGCAAGAACAGACAAAAAACAGGTAAACACATCGCACGAATCAATTTTATCTTGAATGATGACTGCACTTAGCAGATAACACCTTAATCCTAACTTAAGGAGTTAGCCCCCTCACAAGTTGGCATTTAGGTTTATTTTAGGAAACAAGGACAAAGGATATGACGACAAAACTGAAATACCTACCACTGGCACTTCTAAGCCTACTGAGTTGTTCAGTACTGGCCAATGACGTAAGTTCATCAGCCGGTATGTTCGATAATCACTTTTTTAACGATAGCAAGCTCGATTTTTCCACCCGTAATCATTGGAAATACTTAAAAGAGAACGCATCCCAACCCAAAGAAGTTCACAGCGCTTGGGGGCAAGCATTTACCCTCAATTATAAATCGGGATACCTATTTGATACCCTAGGTTTTGATGTCACTTATGACAATGTGATAAAACTTGGCGCAAGTGACTACTTTGCCACCCGTAATTTACTGTATAACGACGGCAAAGGCTACAGCAAACATAACGCCCACGGATTTAATAAATTCACCCAGCGCTATATCAAAATCAAACTGGGAAATGACAACATCAAATTCAACGGTAAAGTTGGCTGGCAAAGTTTAAAAGATCTGGGCATTATCAGCTCATCCCAGCATTTAACTCGTAACAGCTACCTCGGTTACAGTGGGATTTTTAATGTTGACAAGCTCGCTTTCTCATTTGCTCGGATTAACAGTGCCTTTCCCCGTGAATCAGCCCAAAAACTGCATTTTATGAGTAATGATCGCAAAAGTGTCATCGACCATATCTCAACGGCTGAAATCGCTTATCAAGATAGCACCACAAAAATCGACTACTCATATGGTGTCGCTAAAGACTATTTAAGACGTCATGCTATTGAGCTAACTTACAAGCCAACCAACAAATTAACCTTAGGCTCGCAGTTATACGGTAGTTATGCTTTAAAAAATTATGATGCCATGTCAAAAAGCAAAAAAGAGTTTGAAGATCACGCATGGCACTATGCCGCCGATGCCCAATGGAAAGAAGATGATTGGAGCGTCAAACTCGGTCTGGCTTATACCGATGCCAACAAACATAATGCAATAGGCTTTTACGGTCGACATCTAGGCAAAAATACACGTGGACGCTTTAACGGACTTGCCGCCGCCGGGGCTGATTATATGCGAGATGGCGAACTGGTATTATCAGCGGTATTAGGTTACGACTTTGTGCAAGATAACACTACCGGTTTGTATATGAATTACGGCAGATTTAACTATAAACACCAAACCCTAAAAAACGGTGAAATTAACGTCTTTAATATCTTTAAACCGACCAGCGGCACTTTCAAAAACTTATCAATTTTAGCTAAAGCAGGTTATGGCTGGTCATACAAAACAATCAGCAGTTCTGATGTCACCCCAAAACTCAGAGACGGCAAAGCACAACGCTCACCAACGCTATCGGCTGAAACCGTGATTGATTATCGATTTAATTTATTTTAAGAAAAGGATGAAAGTATGAAAAAAATTATCAAACTTATCAGTATTGTCGTTGTGGCAGCCTCTTTAGCATCGCAAGCCTTTGCGCAAGAGGTCAACTTATATTTTACTCGTCATGGTAAAACAATGTTTAACAACGTACATCGTGCTCAAGGCTGGTCTGACACACCATTAACCAAACCGGGGATCGAAGTAGCACAGCAACTTGGACGCGGATTAGGCGATATGAAATTTATTGCAGTTTACTCAAGCGATCTAGGACGAGCAAGACAAACTGCCCGTATCATATTAGAAACCAAAGGCGATCCGATAAACATAAACGAAATGGAAGCACTACGAGAAACCTGTTTTGGTGACTTCGAAGGCGATCTCGATCCCAATATGTGGACGCCCGCTGCTCAGCATTTAGGCTACGAATCGGATAAAGCGTTAATGGAAGATTTTGGTAAAGGAAAAATCACCTTAAACAAAATGATGGATGCCATTGCAGCAGTTGAAAAATCCGGCGAAGCGGAAAATTACAATAAAGTCAAAACACGTATGCAAACCGCATTAAAAGCTATTGCAAAACAAGCACAAGCGCAAGGCGGTGGTAACGTATTAGTTGTGACTCATGGCATGGCGATCATGGCAATGGTCGAAGAGATGCAAGACCAACCGATTACCGCCGGATTAGGTAACGCCAGTGTGACCAAAATTCGCTACACCGACGACGGTAAATTTATCGTAGAAAGTTTAGGCGACATGAGCTACGTAGAAAAAGGCAAAACCTTAAGCAAGTAATAAATACAAAAACCAATGGCTCACTCCAGTGAGTCATTGACTTATCAGCCAAAACCGCCGAACTATCACCACCAATAAAATCGCAGACCGCATACTTTTCTTATTGCACTCATATTATGCTGGATAATAAAAGCGTTTATTGATTATTGTTCTGCTTGCAGTTATAGCGTTAATCAAATAATCAAAATAAAAAGATATCAAACACCAATAATCTTCTTTCATAAAAAATAAAAAACAAACCACCTTAATCTTAAGATCAGGCTATAATAGCTTGCCAACAGCTAATCTAGATAACAAGGAAAGATCATGTACTACTCGACCAACTACACCTCACCAATGGGCAACATCACCCTAGCTAGTCATCAAAATAAATTAGTTGGTGTATGGATTGAAGGACAAAAATATTTTGGCGATATGGCAGTAAAAAAGTGGCAAGAACAAGCAAATTTAGCGATCTTTAATCAAACCAAACATTGGTTAGATGACTATTTTGCCGGCAAAAACCCCGCTATTAACCAATTACCACTCGCGCCAAAAGGCACCCCGTTTCGCTATTTAGTTTGGGATATCTTGTGTAAAATCCCTTATGGACAACTTATCACCTATGGCGACATAGCCAAACAAATCGCATCAGCGCTAAATAAACAACAGATGTCCAGCCAAGCGGTTGGTGGTGCAGTCGGACACAACCCAATCTCAATCATCATCCCCTGCCACCGAGTGATAGGAACAAACGGCAACCTAACCGGCTATGCAGGCGGCATCGATAAAAAAATAAAATTACTGGAAATTGAAGGCGTAAACACCAGCAACCTAACCCTACCCCGACAACCAAACACCCCATAAAAATAAAACCACACAAACTAACCGGCACAACACCAAAACCAAAACTTTATCCCAAAGCCATAACTAGCGATAAAGTTAACCAACCCAAAACAACCACAATACCAAAAACCCACCTTGACAAAAACTTTCAGAAAACACCTATGTTTCAGTATAAAAACAAAAGTTTTAGATATTTCAAAAATATCCTAAACCCCTTATACAGCCGTGAAGGCTGTTTTATCACTTTGCGATCGGCTGGATTCTTTCTAAACGGCTTATGCAGCCGTGAAGAAGAATTGCCGTTTGGCTGGTATTTTAGAAACTTTCTAAACGGCTTATGCAGCCGTGAAGTCGGTCGGACGTGAGGGTATCCGACATTTACCTTTCTAAACGGCTTATGCAGCCGTGAAGGTGAATTAGTTGATAAGCACCCCCTGCTTGCGTTTCTAAACGGCTTATGCAGCCGTGAATCGTTTTCATTATTAATTCTCGGGTGATCCAACTTTCTAAACGGCTTATGCAGCCGTGAATGATGACCAGGGGCTAGCCGAGTTAGAACAAAATTTCTAAACGGCTTATGCAGCCGTGAATCTTAGAATATAAATTTTTTGTCAGTCTGATCGTTTCTAAACGGCTTATGCAGCCGTGAATTAGAAACCTACATACTATAAACATCGTTTATAAAAACACAAAGAGCAATTTTAAGTTTAAAAACCCTTTTTTCTAACACTTTTGCAATATATTGATTTTTAATGTTTTTATTTTTAGCTAAAAAAAAGGGTTTAAAAAGTTTGTATTTTGAACTCCATTACTTTTTTCAAACGGCTTACCATGACCTTCCAGAAAAACAAACAAGTGCACCAACCCGCACCTTCACAAAGCGCCGACAACTGAGCGAGGTTAGCACGCCAAACAAGGATGTTTGGCGAGCCGCTGCTTTGTCAGGAACAAATCAGCGCCGGTGCGTTAAGACCGAACGAAGGCGGAGGGCAGTCGAAGACCGCTTTGGGTGGTGCTGCGAGGGGGTTATTAGGGGGATTTCGCACAAAATCCCCCTAATTCGGACGCAGACACTGAAATGAAAATATCGACCAATCAACAGCGTCCGAAACCTGCGGATTAAAAACCTGCAACTCTCAATTTCTCAATTAAAGTATAAAACCTTGTAAAGAAGTTTCAGAAAACACCCACGTTTAAGTATAAAAACAAAAGTTTTAGATATTTTAAAAATATCCTAAACCCCTTATACAGCATAAAAGGCTCTGTCTTACGACAGACACACACGATTTTTTTAAGCGGCTTATGCAGCCGTGAAGATTCTTGTATTTTTGGATTTAAACCTGTTCCGTTTCTAAACGGCTTATGCAGCGGTGAAGTTCGGTTTCTTGAAAATTTTTAATCATGTTTTTTTCTAAACGGCTTATGCAGCCGTGAAGATAATATTGAAAAGTTTAAAATATCTACAAATTTCTAAACGGCTTATGCAGCCGTGAAGTAGAATCTTATATACTATAAACATCGTTTATAAAAACATAAAGGGCAATTTTAGGCTTAAAAACCCTTTTTTCTAACACTTTTGCAATATATTGATTTTTAATGTTTTTATTTTTAGCTACAAAAAAGGGGTTAAAAAGTTTGTATTTTGAACTCCATTATTTTTTTCAAACGGCTTACCATGACCTTTCCCAAAAGCAAACAAGTGCACCAACCCGCACCTTCACAAAGCGCCGACAACTGAGCGAGGTTAGCACGCCAAACAAGGATGTTTGGCGAGGCGCTGCTTTGTCCGGAACAAATCAGCGCCGGTGCGTTAAGACCGAACGAAGGCGGAGGGCAGTCGAAGACCGCTTTGGGTGGTGCTGCGAGGGGGTTATTAGGGGGATTTCGCACCAAATCCCCCTAATTCGGACGCAGGCACTGAACTGAAAATATCAACCAATCAACAGCGTCCGAAACCTGCGGACTAAAAAACTTTCAATAAAAGTAAAAACCATTGTCAAGAACTTTCAGAAAACACCCACGTTTCAGTATAAAACCACCGTTTTAAAAACCGTAATTCTAAAAACCTCAACTTTAAAACCCATAATTAAACAGAGTCATAAAAATCGGCATCAACAACGTCAGTAAAAAACCTTGTACAATCGCCGGAGGCACAATGGTTATCCCTGCCCCTTTTTGCAAAATGGGCAAAGTAAAATCCATTGACGTGGCGCCACACAACCCAAGTGCGGTCAATTTATAGCGCCCGATTAGGGTTGGAATAACAATAATGGCACAAAGTTCACGTAAAATATCGTTTAAGAAAGTGGCACTGCCGATAATTGGACCTTGTGCTTTAGTCATCAAAATAACAGACAAGGAATACCAACCAAATCCGGACGACATCCCCAATCCAACTGGCAGTGGTAGATGTAAAATTAATGCCGCAATAATTCCACCTAAAAAGGTACTAATAATAACAATTAAGGTTGTTGCAATACCCACCTTGTTAAGTAAAATTTGCTTGAGTGAAATATTGTTACTGCGCAATGAAATACCAATCAGCAACAACAGAAACACTAACACAACTTGAATAATATTTTCACTGTATTGCCATATAAATAATGGAAAAAGACCGACAATAAAACCCAATATTAAAGCAATACAGACCCGTAGCGACTCCAATATCATTTTAAAACGAGAATCATAGCTTTGCTTAGTGTGCGAAGTTCTCCAAGGCAGGAAGAGATCGAATAACATTAAGAAAATAAAATTACTACCGAATGTGCAGACAAAAATAATGGCAGTATAAAATAAGATATGTTGTAAATTGGTGGTTAGATCATCTAACTGAGCCAGCTCAGAACCCATAATAAAGAGAATAAAATAGACCATCCAACTAAGGATTTGGTTAATTTTGGCCAGCCATTTTTCTTGTTTGAATTTAATCAAATAACCAATACACAATGGCACCAATGCAATTAAAATACCAAAATACATATTTTATTCCCTACTCTTATTTTTTTATATTATTATCCTGTTAATTCAGCGCTTCAAGCAAATCCAATAATCTCGAATTTGCTTGCCGCTTTCATTGCGGTAGTTAACCGGCACTATGCAACAAAAAATGGCACGCTTAATGCCAAGATGAGTTGACTGTTAGTTTAAAGAGGCTAACTGCGCTTGTATCGCCACTTTTAATTGATCCAATAATGCATAACGATTGCGATACTCTGAACGTTTTTTACTGGCTATCTCTTCAATCGATTTACGATTGATTTCGTTCGGTAAGATAAATAATTCACGTTCATCTTGTTTACCGTCAATAGTTAACCAAAAATCATCATAATCCGATAAAATTCGCTCTTGTCGGCTATTGTAACGCCAGTTGTTATACACATGAGTTTTGTTACCAACAGCAACTATTTGCGGTAGCTGAAAATAGTTGGCAATAATTAAAGCCGCTTCAACCGCAACCCGTTTAGGAAACAGACCGTAACACTGTTTTGTCGCCTTTTGCACCCGTATGCGAGCCTCTTGATGACCGGTACCTTGTAAACCAGCAATAAATAACGTCGGCTTTTGTTGATACTGGATAATCGAAAAAGTTAAGGTGGCTAAATCGATGCCGTCTTGATCATAAAAATAAAGGCTGATCTCCCCTTCTCGAGCAAATTTATTACGAGCTTGTATGGCGATCTGAATATTTGCATCATTTTTGACTGTGACATCAGCCAACACAAATGGCGAATTAGGATCGTAAAATGCTTTGGTCATCTTATCGCTATGCTTAGCTAAAAAATCATAATGATAAACTAACGCATCAAATCGTTCTTGCTGGGATAAGCAAGATGATAAATAAGGTCTTTGCAATTTACACGGTAAATTAGTTTGGCAAGAAAAATAGTCGCCAAGCCGTGGATACTGTCTTAGCTTATCCAGCCATTTAAGGGTAATTGGGCTTAAGAACAAAGTTCTTAAGAAAAATTTATAACGATAAGTCCGATTACGCCATAATTCATTTAACGGTAGTTTACCGCTGCAAAGCCAGTTGAAAAGTTGCCATTTGCTTTTAGGCTGGGACATATTCGTAATATTATTCATAAGCAGAAAATTTAAATCGAGTTAGTTAATTGATTAAAAAATTTATATGTGGCTAAATTATAAAATATCAATAGATATCAATGATTAGTCATAAATACAAAGCATTAAGAGTACAACACAACCTAGCGCAACGCAACCTTTGTCATTTATGTATTTGGAAACAAAATAAAAAACGGTGAACTTGTCACCGTTTCTTATCAAGACAATAAATTAAGTTGTTAAAAACTTATTATTGACCTTTAACTTCTTTAAGTCCGTTGAATGGAGCTTTAGCGCCTAAAGCTTCTTCAATACGGATTAATTGGTTATATTTAGCAACACGGTCAGAACGGCTCATAGAACCAGTTTTGATTTGACCCGCAGCTAAACCAACAGCTAAATCAGCAATTGTTGAATCTTCAGTTTCACCACTGCGGTGTGAAATTACTGCTGTATAACCAGCATCTTTAGCCATTTTAACCGCTGCAATAGATTCAGTTAATGTACCGATTTGGTTAACTTTAACTAAGATAGAGTTAGCAATACCTTTTTCAATACCTTGTTTGAAGATTTTGGTATTAGTCACAAATAGATCATCGCCAACTAATTGGATTTTGTGACCTAATGCTTTAGTTTGGTATGCCCAACCTTCCCAATCGCTTTCATCTAAACCGTCTTCGATTGAAACAATCGGATATTGTTCAGTTAAACCTTCTAAATAGTGAGTAAATTCTTGAGCAGTGAACTCTTTATTTCCTTCACCTTTTAATACATATTTACCGGTTTCTTTGTTATAGAATTCAGATGCAGCACAGTCCATCGCTAAAGTAATGTCTTTACCTAGTACATAACCTGCTTTTTCAACCGCTTCTTTGATACAAGCTAATGCTTCAGCATTTGAACCTAAGTTAGGAGCAAAACCACCTTCGTCACCAACTGCGGTATTCATGCCTTTAGCGTGTAACACTTTAGCTAAGTTATGGAATACTTCAGAACCCATACGGATCGCTTCACGTACTGTTTTAGCACCGACTGGTTGAATCATAAATTCTTGTAGATCGATGTTGTTATCAGCATGCTCACCACCATTGATGATGTTCATCATTGGTAAAGGCATAGAGTATTGACCTGAAGTTCCGTTAAGATCAGCGATATGTTGATAAAGTGGCACACCTTTCGCCGCAGCAGCAGCTTTAGCCGTTGCTAAAGAAACAGCAAGAATTGAGTTTGCACCTAAGTTAGATTTGAAATCAGTACCGTCTAAATCAATCATGATTTGGTCGATAGCTGCTTGATCTAACGCATCTTTACCTACAACTGCTTTAGCAATTGGGCCATTTACGTTTTCAACCGCTTTTAATACACCTTTACCTAAAAAGCGAGATTTGTCACCATCACGAAGTTCTAACGCTTCACGTGAACCTGTTGACGCACCTGATGGAACGATTGCTAGACCAACAAAACCACCTTCTAAATGAACTTCGGCTTCAACAGTTGGGTTACCACGAGAGTCGATGACTTCACGACCATGTACTTTAACGATTTTTGCCATGTTATTTTCCTCTATATGACAGATATATTACTAAATTTAATCCAAAACTATTTTTGTTGCTGCTCTTGATAAATTTTGGCAGCTTTCACGAAACTACTAAACAGTGGATGACCGTCACGTGGTGTTGAGGTAAATTCCGGGTGGAACTGACATGCAACAAACCATGGGTGATCAGGAATTTCAATAATTTCGACTAATTTTTTATCGGTTGAAAGACCGGTGACTTTTAATCCTGCTTTTACAACTTCCGGTAATAAATTATTGTTCACTTCATAACGATGACGGTGACGTTCGGTGATAGATTCCTTCTGATACATCTCAGATACCAATGAATTAGGCTCAAGATGACAGATTTGTGAACCTAAACGCATGGTGCCGCCTAAATCACTGTTTTCATTACGTTGCACAACATTACCCGACTCATCGCTCCATTCGGTAATAAGCGCAATAACCGGACTTGCACAATCTTTGACAAATTCAGTTGAATTCGCATCTTTAATACCTGCAACATTACGTGCATACTCAATTAAAGCAACTTGTAATCCAAGGCAGATACCTAAATAAGGGATCTTATTTTCACGGGCATAACGTGCTGCCATGATTTTGCCTTCCACGCCACGATAACCAAATCCACCCGGTATCAATATAGCGTCTAAATCTTTTAATATATCAGTACCGCGTGATTCAAGATCTTCTGAATCAATATAGCGAATGTGAACAGTTAACCGATTTTTTAAACCGCCATGTTTTAATGCTTCGTTTACTGATTTATACGCATCAGGTAATTCAATGTATTTACCTACCATACCAATTGTAACTTCACCGACAGGATTAGCTTCTTCATAGATGACTTGTTCCCATTCAGATAGATCGGCTTCCTTACATTCAAGATGGAAACGATTGCACACGTAGGTATCTAAATTTTGTGATTTCAATAATGCTGGGATTTTATATATCGAATCAACATCTTTAAGAGAAATCACTGCACGTTCAGGAACATTACAAAATAGTGCAATTTTAGCTCTTTCGTTAGCAGGAATTGCGCGATCTGAACGACAAATTAGTACATCAGGTTGAATACCAATTGATAATAACTCTTTTACTGAGTGCTGTGTTGGTTTGGTTTTAACTTCACCTGACGATGCAAGATAAGGCACTAATGTTAAGTGCATAAATAAGGTATGTTCACGACCAACATCAACCGCCAATTGGCGAATTGCTTCTAAGAATGGTAGTGATTCAATATCACCAACGGTGCCACCGACTTCAACAATGGCAACATCAAAACCTTTTGCGCCTTCAATTACCCGTGATTTTATTTCATTAGTGATATGAGGAATAACTTGAACCGTAGCCCCTAAATAATCACCACGGCGCTCTTTACGTAATACATCAGAATAAATACGTCCAGTTGTAAAATTATTTTTACGCGTCATTTTTGTGCGTATAAAACGCTCATAATGCCCCAAATCAAGATCGGTTTCAGCACCGTCTTCTGTCACAAAAACTTCACCATGTTGAATCGGGCTCATTGTGCCAGGATCAACATTAATATAGGGATCAAGTTTTAGCATGGTGACTTTTAAATTGCGGGCTTCTAAAATTGCAGCTAACGATGCTGCGGCAATGCCTTTACCTAAGGAAGAAACGACACCGCCTGTAACAAAAATATAATTCGTGACCATTAATACCAGACCATTATTAATTTAATAGAATAATATTGCAGAAATTTAAACCATAAAAACTTATGCAATATATGATGAATCAGACGGGAAGTTAGTATAACAGAATATGCCTTCCCTCACAATTGAATAATTAGGTTTAATTGTTTAGTTAATCACTTTGTCTATTTATTCAAGATTAACGATAGTACCTAATCTATTTTCATAATATTTTTTAATTTCATCAATTCGACGTTGGTTAACTTTAGTGTTTTTAACTAGTTTAACGCCATTAATCACTGCGGTTAATATCATGACAATAAACACGATAACATTAATATTAATTAAAGAAAAAAATGATATTGTTTGATTATCATCCAAATTATAGCGATGATTTGCATTAACTTTTAAAGAAGAAATCGTTTCAGAATTTTGATCTTTACCATAACGAATATCACTTACTACACCAACAATATTAACATTAGGCGAGATAGTGCTATTTAAGATATCAAAATAATAATTCACCGTTTTATATTCGTACAATTTCATCGAATTGTATGGTGATTCTATGTCAATTTTGATTAATGGTCTCATGTCAATATAGCTTTGATTGGTTAAAGTAATTTCTATTCCAGACTGATATTGAGAAACAATTTTTTTTATCTCTTTTTGCAATGCGGGGTTAAATGAATCTAATGTACTTGAAAGTTCCAATATTTCCATAGATTCAGCGATGATATCTAGATCAGGATTTTTTTTAGATCGCTCAAGCAATTTATCCCATCCAACACGCCTAAAGATATCACCCGTATAAAATAAATCAGTAATTCGGAATTTAACTTGATCACATTGTTCAACAGGTAAAATATTACAGCTATTGTCGATATCAATTACCATTTGACCAAGACTTTTTATTTTAGAAAAAGGGTTTTTGGTAAAAGCCTCATAACCTAACTCATAGTTAGCTCTCGCAACAGCTACTTGTTGCAATTTTTCAAAATGTTTAAATTCTTCATCATGTTTATATTGAATAAAATCGGGCGAAAATATATGTTTTAATGAGGTTTCGATGCTCATAACATCCCTTTCTTTCACCACTATTGGTTGGCTATTGATAAAGAAGTTATGGCATTGAAAATCTTCAGTTAAATCATTAACATCGCACGATGTGTTTTTAATCGAGATATTCACAATATCACCATGCTTGATATCACTATTATGTAAAGTAGTGAGATCGTTAATTTGTAGATTTTTAGATTGTTGCGAGTAATATCGATAAGCAAAATATCCATTATTAATTGGATCAGTATAATATAAGAGTGTAAAAGATAAGATGATCCCAACCCCCAATAAAATTTTATTTTGCCCAACTGATTTAGGCTGTCCAAATTGCTCTACTTCGTCATGAATAGATAACGTGTGACCATAGCGAAGTAATTTTTTACCATCCTCACTAATCACCATTTCGGTAGCAGAATCTGAACTTTTAGGGATAAAATTTGACCAATACTTAGGGTATTTTAATACCGTGTTTTCGCCTACCTCCACGATATTGGAATATTTATCATGAATTGTAGCTTCAATGACTTTCACTTGCTGTGGGGTTGATTCAAATTTAGGTTTACGCCATGCCAAAAAGGCAACGCCACCAAGAAACATTAAAATTAAAAAAGATATATTATCATCACGACTATGCCATGATAATGTCAATAAAAAGGTGGCTAATAATAAACATATCGAAATGGATAAACAATTGCTCAAGTTACTTCGAATGGTGGCTTCGAATGCTGTTTCTTCTCGTTGGTAGAGGTTATTATTAATTGATACGCCTGAATTTACCTTATCGCCGTCGATGCTTTTCAAATCATCTTCTTGATCAATTTGCGTATAATCGCGCTCATCATCATCATAAAGAGTGAGTGACTCAATATCAAAAGCATCTCTATTATCGTTGCGTTTTTCATAAAACTTGTCAATGCAAGTGTTGTCTTTTAAATCCCCAAAATCTTCAAATTCATATTCCTCGTTTGGATCATAGTTTTCCTGTGCGGTCTTGAGGTCGTTGCCATTAATGTTAACGACAATCGCATACTGTTTGGTAAATACGACATCAATGGTATTGAATTGATCAATATGCTTATCCATATTATATGGAAAAAATATCTCTATATCGCCTATTTCATAATAATAGTTTATTTCTTCAGTATTGTAGTTAAGACTATGACGACTACAAATCCCTTGTAGTTGCGATACTTTGTTATCAACTAATGAGGATTGAAATTTATAGGGATAAACCGCCCATTTACTGGTTAAAAACGGTTGTAATAGTGCTAGCTCTTCATCGGTGAGATCTCGTATTGGTTCACGTAGACTTAAGTAGTCGTCTAAATTATCCTTTTTTATACTGCGCTCACCTTTAAAAAGAATCCAGCTAGTTAATCCAAAAATTAAAAGACCTATTTTAACAAGTGTAAACCATTCCATAGTAATTCCTTAATCCAATTATTCCTTTATTGAAAAAATGCGTTTTTAAAACAACTTTATTGTTAATCAATTCCTACTCTATTTAGCGAATTTTCCTTTAAATTCGATAAAATCTTTTAAATTATCGATATCCTTAATTGCCAATTTACCAGCAACTTTATGGATGATATCTAAATTAATCAATTCATTAACCGCTCGACGATAGACACGATCGGTAGTGCCAAAACGTTCTGCTTCCAAGTAGTTTTTTTGAAAATGATTAACGGGTTGAATATTTAGATGATGCTGATACATATCAAAAGCAATGTTATAACAGATTGAATATAAATTTCTTTTTAAGAAGATATCTAATGTTTCTTGATAATCAAAAGCAATAGCACTCGCAAAAAACAGTGCTAATTGAGGGTATTTGAGTAATGATTGATATAATTTATTAATGCTGACGATAGCGACAGTAAGGGCTTCTTCGGCAATGATATCAAATTGACATAAATAGTCGGTAAAAAACTCCATTTCACCGAAAATATGCTCATCACAATCTACTGTACCAAGATGAAATCGACGCCCATTATTGGCTTGATAACGTATCGAAATCGTACCATTATAAACAACAACTAAATTATCGACTTTACATTCTTGATGAAAAAGAGTGGTTTTTTCATCAACGATTTTCTTTTCTACAATGCATTGTTCTATAATTGATTCGAATAACTTATTGTTTTCCTGCCAATAACGGCTAAATCGACCTTTATTTAATGATTTTAATTGCATATCAACGAAGTTTTTTACCACAAACTATATACCACATCAGAATCGATAACGTATTGATACTTAATTATCTATCGCGTTACCTTATTCTGAAGAGGCGTCATTATAGTCAACCATTGTCATAAAAGCGATAACCTAAGTTAATTTCATTCATTATTTTTTTGGGCTTTTTTCTTTAAGAACATCGATATAGCCAGCATAACGATAATAACGGCATAATATATTGGTATGGTTTTCATAATAATATAAATACCTAAATAGTTATACAATATTGAGCTAATAGCCGGGCTAAACATCGCCCCGGCACTGCCACTGATTAAAATAAATGAAACATTTTTGCTTGATGCTTTTTTTACAAAGGTTACGTACATTACAAACCTCTTTGGCATCGGTTAGGTAATTTTCGGCAATAAATTTTGCTCTTAAAGGATCACCTGGCATGATAACGGTTTGTGCAAAGTCGTTGGGGTTAGCATTGATATGTGCGGTCATAATATTTCCTGAATAATGAGTGAGTTGCCTCAATTATAATAAGGATATTTTTCATTTGACTAGGACATAAGTCCGTAGCCAATGTTCGATGCCACATTTTTAGAAATTAATTTGAAAATGAATGACTATTGATAAAAAAAAGGCGCTTAATGCGCCTTTAGCTTTGATTGTCTTTAAATTTTATCGACTTTAAATTTGCTCGCCGTTAACGTTGAGCAGTTAAATTAAGCCTAAAAAATTCTATCTTTATAATATTGAGTAATTTGATTTAACCGTTTCCGATTAAATATCACTTTTCTAATTAGTAAGATGCCATTAAGTACAAACACAAATATCAAAATCGCAAACATAAAAATATTGACAATAACTGGCGAAGTTAACGAGTAGATTTTTTGCGGTTCTGCTCGATAATATTCTTTAGAGTTAATTTTGAGCGCTGAAATGGTGTTATCTTGTCGATAGCTAATATCGTCGATCATTCCAATCAAATTAATATTACCTTCATCATTATTAGTTAGAAGATTGTAATAATAATTTCGAGATTCGTTCAAATCGTTATCCGTTTGTAGATGATCAATATTATATGATTGAGGTATTTCAATATAGCTAACATTGGCTAAGGTAATCTCAACATCGGACTGATCAAGTTGATAACGTAAAACCGTTCTTTTGATTTTAAACATTAACTCTTCTTTCAATCTGTGAAGATCATTGATAAATGAATCGAACCTCTTTTCTTCTAAAATAAGCGAATAGGTTGGATCTGATTTAGCCTCTTTAACAATATCATCCCAATACTCTTCTTCATAATCTCTTGTATCATGTAGATTGAGTAAGCTCATTTTGATAAATTTACATTCGTAATCAAAAATATTACAAACATCATTAATATCAATTATCATCGGTCCAATATCTTTTAATTTGACAAAAGGATTAATTTCATAGCGATCAAAAGAGAACATATTGCTTTGTTTATTAAGTTCATCAACCAATTCCTTTTGGTATTTTTCAAAAAGCAACATCTCATCATCACGCACAGTTTTAACCGAATCTTTATCGAATACTCTTTTAATAATTTGCGCATTGATCATAATTTTATTATCTTTAGCATCGAATGGTTTGGTATTGATAAAAAAGTGATTACATTTATTCTCTTGATTTATATTCTCAACATCACATGATGTGCCTTTGATAGTCATATTGATCAAATCACCACGTTTGATATCACTTTGATTTAAGCTAGTTAAATCGTTAATCTGCCAATTTTTTAATTGGTTATTGTAATAGCGATATGCCGAAATAGTATTGTTAATAGGCTCTGAAAAGCAAATAAGCGCAAGCGATAAAATCCCCGCAATAATAACTAAAAGTATATTTCGTTCGACGATTTTAGGTGGTCCAAATTCTTCTACTTCGCGATTAATTGACAACGTATGGCCATAACGAAGCAATTTTTTACTCTCTTCTACCATTTCCATCTCGATCGGCGTTGGAGTAGAACTCGGTAAAAATTTTGACCAATATTTAGGATAACTTAAATTAGTTGTTTCACTTACAACCACAGTATTATTTATAGTATCTTTATCAAATATATTGGCTTTAATAATGTTGACCTGCTTCAAATTTGTTAAACGTTTAGGTTTAACGAACAAACAGACAACCGCTAGTATAAGGCTTATAGCAATAATTGCGCTTAAACCATAGCTAAGCTCCATTTGATTTGCCCATAAGACAATAAACAAAAGAGTGGCAACGACTAGAGAGATAGCAGTTAGAATACCATTGTTATGTTGATTACGGGTAAGCGCCTCTAAAGGTGTTTCATCTCTTGTGGACAAGGTTTCGTATTCAATTTTTTCTTCTTCATCTTCTTCAATATTGTAATTAATAGCATGATCATCTTTATCATCGATTAACGCATCGTCAGCATAAAAAGATTCAGGCATCTCGATCGTTTTTATGCCACTGGTAAAATTTGGATCATAATTATTGAACGCAAATTCAAGATCACAAGTATTAATATTGACTACTATGGCGTAATTCTTAGTCAAAACCACATCGACTTTATTGAACTTTTTAATAAACATAGACATTTGATAGGGAAAGAAAACCTCAATATTGTCGATTTCATAATAATAGTCGTTAACTTTTCCATTATATAACAATCCATGGTGGGTACAGCTACCTTCAATCTGTGATACTTTATAATCAATTAATGGTTTGAGTTTATAAGGCCGAACAGCTTTTTTTTTCGTTAAATAAGGTTCTAAGAGTGTTAACTCTTCTTGAGTTAGCTCTCGCGATGACTGTCGATTTTGAATAAATTCTCTTAATCTTTGCTTATTATTACTACGATCACTTCGATAAGATAGCCAAACACAAGTCCCAAATAACAATATCCCAATCTGTAAAATTATGTACAGTTCAAACATATTCCTTTATTTCCTTTATTTCCTTTTCATTTATTACTAAAAACAACTAAAAACAATTTGAAACTGATAAATAGATTATTTTATTTTCTCTCTTCAGTTTATGAAAACTTTTTTGAATCGCTTTCATATTGATACAAAAGGCGCTTAATGCGCCTTTAGCTTAGATTACCTTTAAATTTGCGGCTTTTAACGTTGAGTGTTTAAATTAAGCCTAAAAAGTTCTATCTTTATCATATTGAATAATTCGATTCAACCGACTAATTCAATCTTTAATCTGCCATTTTTTTTTATTAAATAATATCAATCATGGTAACAACCAACCTAATGTATACGATACGTATTGTAATTTTTAATTTTAACGTTACGAATTAAATTCAAAATTGGTTTCAACACGAACATCATACCATTAAGAATGGTCGCTGAAGCTAAAAGCAAAAATAACAGCAGGTTTACACAAATTGGCAATAGATTTTCGCTGATATCTTTTTGGTATAACTCTAGCGTATTTATGGTTAATGTTGAAATGGTATGATTAGGATCATGATCAACATTTGAAACGAATCCCGACATCGTGACCACGATATGATCTATATGAAAGTTTTTGTCAGATTGTGGATCAACACTTTCACCCGATTGAGAACTTGTCTTATCTTTTAAACCAGCTAGAAGAAAATATCTTGTGGAACTGGCTAAATGAAAAGAGCTATCGGTAGATGCACTGTGAATTAATGATTTAATACATTTATCGTCCTGATTTTTAACAGGTACTTCACATGTCAATGACACATCTAAAAAATTTAATTTCACTACATCACCCGGCTTAATGTCGCTGGTGACTAATTTTGAGGGGTCATCAAAAAACCAACGTTTAGAATCGTGATTGTATTGATGATAAACAAATGAGAAATTGTCACTCACATCTGCTTGATAATTAACACCATAAACATAAAACGCGCCAACTAAAAAAAGCCATAAATTTCGTCCCCAAAATTTTGGTGGCCCGAATTGTTCAACCTCTTTACTAACTGACAAGTCGTAGCCATAACGAACAATTTTTTTACTGTCAACATCAACATCTAAATCAACATCAAAAGTACTATTTTCAGGGATAAATGATTGCCAATTTTTGGGATACTTTAATTTCAAACCATGACCAATGATAATCTCATTGGATTTAACAATTTTTCTCGTTATTCTTCCTTTTACTTGATTAATAAATCGCACTTTAGCTTTATATTTTGGTTTTCGAAAATAAAAGTAAGTAGCAGCCAGAAAATTCACTCCAAACCAAAACAGATCGTTTAACTCTTTTGTATTCCAAAAACGATTAAAATAGCTTACGACAAAAAAACAAAAAAATGCCGTGAGTATCCCTCGATTTAATTTATTTCGGGAAGCTGATTCTTGCGATGTTTCTTTTCGAACTGATAAAATTTCGTAACCCAATTTTTCACTCAGTTTATCGTGTGGACTTACCTTATGAATAGCATCGTCATCGACGTTTTCACCTTGTGAGAATTTTGAAACGCCGCTTTGCCAATATGCCGAACTTTGTTTATCTTTTTTTTCATCGGCCAAATAGGTCGCATATAATGCTGAACCAATTTTGTGATCATTTAACTTAACCGCAATAGCAAAATTTTGCGTAAGCGCAATTTCAACTTCGTTATAATCACTGAGGTAACGATCCATGTTGAAAGGAAATACAATATCAATATTATGGATTTTATAGGAACAAGCGTTTTCGGAAGGCAAAAATTCAGTTTGTTTGACACAACTACCGGAGATTGACATCACTTCTCGGGAAACTAAAGATGACTTTTTTTTCCCTGAAGATTGGTCACAAGCCATCGATAAATAAGTTTCTACACCTTTTCTTTCCTCTTCAGTTAACATTCTAAAAGCTTTGAGGTCTGTAACCGAACTACCTGCTATTAGCTTATTTTTATATTTATTATTTCTAAACTTTTTTATTGGATAAAAAATAATAGAACGAATCAATGTAATAAATAAGTGAATTATGGTGAAAAAAGCAAAAAACGGCATGAAACTTATTCCTTATAAATCTTGTTTTATTATAATGTAAAAAGTTAACTGTTAATTTTTTACTACAAAATTAATGATTGACGGTTTTTTCACTCCGGGATAGACCGATAATTCCGGAACGCACAATTTCAACAATATTACACGTTTCACGAATTGAGGCTAAAAACGAGTCTAATTTTTCGCTCGTTCCCGATAACTGTACAATGTAATGGGTCGCAGTCACATCAACTATCGAGCCGCGAAAAATATCAGCACAGCGCTTAACTTCATCACGAGCATCGGAACCTTTCGCCGCCACTTTAACCAGCATGATTTCACGTTCAACGTGAGGACCTTCGGTTAAATCATTCACCCGATAAACATTGACCAGTTTATGCAGTTGTTTTTGGATCTGCTCAATGACATGCTCATCCCCGGTTGTTTGAATGGTCATGCGGTGCATGGTTGGATCTTCGGTTGGCGCTGTGGTAATCGTTTCAATATTAAATCCACGTTGAGAAAATAAACCAATAATTCGTGACAAAGCGCCCGGCTCATTTTCAGTTAGAATTGATAAAATATAACGCATTATGTTCTCTCCGTTTTACTAAGCCACATTTCGTTCATTGCACCGCCACGAATCTGCATTGGGTAAACATGCTCGGTGGCATCAGTCATCACATCGACAAATACCAGACGATCCTTAATTGACAACGCTTTTTTAAGTTTAGATTCAAGTTCTTCTCGTTTAGTGATACTGATACCGACATGGCCGTAAGCTTCGGCAATTTTGGCAAAATCCGGCAGTGATTCCATATAGGAACTTGAATGTCGACCGGCATAAATCATATCTTGCCACTGTTTCACCATTCCTAAAAAGCGGTTATTGAGATTTAATACCAGCACTGGTAAGCCATATTGTAAAGCCGTTGAAAGCTCTTGTATGTTCATTTGAATACTGCCATCGCCGGTGACACAAACCACATGTTTTTTCGGGAAAGCCAATTTAACTCCTAACGCTGCCGGCAAGCCAAAGCCCATGGTACCAAGTCCGCCAGAAGTGATAAAATGACGAGGTTTATCAAACGGATAATAAAGCGCAGTAAACATCTGATGCTGTCCCACATCGGTAGTAATATAAGCATCACCCTTAGTTAACTTATACAATACTTCAATAGCCTCTTGTGGTTTAATGCTTTCGCCTTCATGGCTATAGGCTAAACAGTGACGAGCACGCCAATGATCAATTTGTTTCCACCAATCGACTAATGCATCAAGATCTCGCTCAGCCTTGATTTCATCTATTTGTGATAACATCGTTTCAACAACGACTTTGGCATCGCCCACCACCGGAATAGCAGCCGGAACAGTTTTTGAAATCGAAGTTGGGTCGATATCAATATGAATAATCTTCGCTTTTGGACAATATTTTTCAACATTATTGGTGGTTCTATCATCAAAACGTGCACCAACAGCAAAAATGACATCCGCATTATGCATCGACATATTGGCTTCATAAACCCCATGCATGCCAATCATGCCTAAATACTTTTTATCCGTGCCGGGAAAAGCGCTAATTCCCATTAATGTTGAAGCTACCGGCAGATTTAATTTATCCGCTAAAGTTTTAATCGCCTCACTTGCGCCGGCGCTGATAACCCCACCACCAATAAAAAGGACTGGCTTTTTAGCCGCCATTAACGTGGTTAATGCTTTTTTGATCTGCCCTTTATGGCCTTGAATGGTCGGATTATAAGACCGCATTGAAACCGATTTAGGATAATGATAGTTGTACTTATTCGCCGGATTAACGACATCTTTTGGTAAGTCAATTACAACCGGGCCTGGTCGACCAGTCGAGGCGATATAAAATGCCTTTTTGATCGTTTCGGGAATATCCTGACTATCTTTAATTAAAAAACTATGTTTCACAATTGGGCGTGAAATCCCCACCATATCACACTCTTGAAAGGCATCATTACCGATTAAATTACTTGCCACTTGCCCCGACAAAATAACCAGTGGTACTGAATCCATATAAGCGGTTGCAATACCAGTAATGGTATTGGTCGCGCCGGGTCCGGATGTCACTAAAACCACCCCAACATCTCCTGTCGCCCTTGCATAACCATCAGCCATATGGACAGCCGCTTGCTCATGACGAACTAAAATATGTTCAATTCCACCTAACGTATGAATGGCATCATAGATATCAAGAACGCTACCACCGGGATAACCAAATATCTGTTTCACACCTTGATCAATCAAAGATTGAATGACCATTTCCGCACCTGACAGCTTTGCCATAAGTTATTGCCTCCAGTATTACATATTTGTCATTTTTTATTCATTGTGCATTAACTTTTACACAAAATCAATAAAGTCAATAAGCTAAGATGATTCTCTGACTTTAATCCGAATAAAAAATTCATTTTTGTGAGATATCTTCCATAAAAATCATTAATTCTTTAAAAAGTGCAATATTAGCCATTGATGTTATTGTTATCTTGTTATTTTTTATATACACTTTTCCAAAAGTTAATGATTCTAGCCAATATGGTTTTAGAATTATCCATTTCCCAAAGGTACTATCATGAGCAATATTTTTAGTAAACTAACCTCCCTTGCTGATTGGCAACTAGTCAAAATTTCCGGTGAAGATAATCACTCATATTTGCAAGGACAAGTCACCATCGATATCAATAAATTGACTGAACAACGTGCGCTTTTCGGTGCGCATTGTGATGCCAAAGGTAAAATGTGGGGTAATTTATTAATTTTCCAACGTGGGCAAGATATTTACTACATTGTCCGCAAAAGCGTTGTTGAGCGACAAATCGCTGAATTAAAAAAATATGCAGTCTTTGCCAATCTTACTATTGAAATCGTTAACGATCTCAATATCGTCGGTATACCGCCAGAAGCGATTTCCGGACAACCAGCTTTAGAATCGATAATTTCACCACTGGCAGTTAACAACTGCGTGACTGTCGATAACATCACTTATATCAAATTACCGTTACCGCAAATGCGCTTTATTATGGTTACACCAAATGCCCTTCCTGATGATTTGCAACCATGTGATGACTGGGTGAAACTTGATTTAGAAGCAGGCTATGCCATTATCGATGCGCCGAATATTGAAAGCTTATTACCGCAAGCATGTAATTTACAACATTTCGATGCCATTAGCTTTGATAAAGGTTGTTATTGTGGGCAAGAAATGGTCGCCAGAGCAGAGTATCGTGGTGCGAATAATCGAGGGCTCTATCTGTTATCTGGAAAAAGCGCAACATTACCAAAAATTGGCGATAAGCTTGAGTATGAGATTGACGGTAATTGGCGAGAAAGCGGTCAAGTGTTGGCGGCGGTAAAACTCAACCAAGACAACGCTATTTATGTACAAGTTGTTCTCGCTAATGGTATCGATATTAATACCCAATTTAGAGTCAAAGACCAACCAGATAGTCAACTTACTTTCAATTAAACTTAAAAAAACACAATTAACCGTTAGTTACTAGCGGTTAATTGCTATCACGTATTTAAATTAAAACGCAAGATTACCATACCATTTTTTTAAAATGCTGGAATGATCTTCCGATCTATTCCAACATGTGTATTTTATTGTCCCAATTCTTGATTCACAATCTCAACAAAATATTGGGCGCCGGTTGTTAACACTTCATCATTAAAATTGTATGCCGGATTATGTAAATTAGCCCCTTTGCCGGCACCGAGCCAAACATAAACACCCGGTATTTTTTGTAACATAAAGGCAAAATCTTCTGATCCCATAGACGGCTGAGGATCAACCACAATATTATCTTGCCCAACCACTTTTTTAGCCGCTTCAATAGCAATATCCGCTTGCGTTGGATAATTGATCGTGGCCGGATAACGGCGCTGATAATCCACCTCTGCCTTAGCGTCAAATGTTGCAGCAATACCACTCGCAATCTGCTTAATGCGATTTTCGGCAAGGTCTTGCACTTGCGCACTAAACGAACGTACGGTACCCCGTATTACCGCTTGTTGCGGTAAAACATTCCAAGTATCACCACTATGAATCTGCGTCACACTGATGACTAATGAGCTGATCGGATCAAGATTTCGACTAACAATGCTTTGTAAAGCGTTGACAATTTGGGTAGCAGTTAAAATGGTATCTTTGCCTAAATGAGGAGCGGCTGCATGGGCGCCTTGTCCGGTCACTTTAATTTCAAAGACATCGTAAGATGCCATCATTGGTCCATGGTTGATATAAAAATGGTTTAAATTCATATTCGGCTGGTTATGTATCCCATAAACAGCTTCAATAGGCAATTTGTCAAACAATCCGTTTTCAACCATTACTCGGGCGCCACCTTCGTTTTCTTCAGCGGGCTGAAAAATGACTACCACCGTGCCGGTAAAATCCCGATGCTCACTCAGGTATTTGGCAACACCCAATAAAGTCGCAGTGTGTCCGTCATGACCGCAGGCATGCATTTTGCCGCGGATCGTTGAGCAATATTCGATGTTATTTTCTTCAACAATATCCAACGCATCAATATCGGCACGCAATGCAATATAGCGTCCCGGCTTTTTACCATGAATAAGACCAACTACTCCGGTTGGGGCAAAATCAGTAAATAACTCGGTAATACCAAAAGATTGAAGTTTTTCAATAATAAATTGAGTTGTGTTTTTTTCTTCAAAGGCGGTTTCGGGATGCGCATGGATGTGATGACGCCAAGCGATCATATCTTGTTTCAACTCAGGGATAGTACTCATGGTTAATTCCTTCATTTATTATTATGTTAGTGTCAGTAAATAGGGATTTACTATACTGCTATTTTTACTATGATAAAAATAACTCTTTTTAATATCGTTATCGATTTTAGTTATATCACAAGATTAATTTAAGGTTTTATACTAAAACGTAGGGTATTTCTGAAAGTTCTTGACAAAAATAGCTTAAGCAATAACCTGAAAACGATAAGAAAGGTGCAAAAGGAATTAACCGCACTTGATGTTTTGCCAGCAGATATCGCAAACAAAGATAATAGATAATACCAAGTAGGCAAGCAATTACCACTAACCAAGGCAGAAGATAATACGGTAACCAAGCGCCAAATGCAGCCAGTAATTTAATATCCCCACCGCCCAAACCTGCTTTTTTAAAAATGCAGAAGAATAACGTTGCCGGAATTTTTAGTAAACCATAACCGACCAAAATCCCTAAAAAGGCATCGTTAAGGTTAACACTGGTCAGCTCAAAATAGCTTGCAATTAATCCCAACCACATCAACGGTTGAGTAAAAAAATCGGGAAGCAGATAATACTTAAAATCAATCAATGCAAGCAGAATAAAAAAACCGCTAAGCATCATCATTAGCAAACTGTGGCTGTTTAATCCTCGATCGATATAAATTAAGGTAAACAAAGTAGCAAGCAATAACTCTAATACCGGATAATGCAGCGAAATTTTACAGTGGCAATAGTAGCAACGACCTTTTAATATCAACCAAGAAATCACCGGAATTAACTGCCACAGTGCCAGTGTACTACCGCAATTTAAGCACTTTGACCGTTTTACACTTATTGTCTGCAAATATTCTATATGGCTCAATGAAGGTGAAAACCGGCGATAAGCAACATTAATAAAGCTACCTACGGATAATCCTAAACAGATAATGAACACTAACATCAATGTATCACATCGCCGAGTTGAAATATTGGCAAATAGATAGCCATAATTAAACTGCCGACTATCAGCGATAACAACAGCATTAATAACGGTTCTAAGGTCGAAGATAAATTATCGGTTAACCTTTGATGTTGTTGCTGAAAATAGTGGGCTAAATTATCTAACATCAGATCCAGCGTTCCCGACTCTTCGCCGGCATGAACTAATTGCCGACAAATATTGGGGTAACCGGCTTGCTGACGCAAAGCATAACTGAACGACTGCCCCTGCTTGATTTGCTCGATAATCAGATTAATACTGTCTTGATAAAAAGCGTTACTTGCCGTATTAACGGCTGAATTTAAACCGGTTAATAAAGGAATGCCGGCTTGTTGGGTAATAGCAAGCGTTTGGAATATTTGGGTTAAATGGCTACTGGTAATTAGCTGGCCAATTAACGGCAAACGCAATATCCACCTATCGATTTCAGCTTGAAAACGAGCTTTCACATAGTGTTGGTAAGTGAGATAACTTAATAGCAGAATAAAACTCAGTATGATCCAGTTTCTTTCCAGAGAAATTGAAAGTTCAATCATGCATTGGGTAAAATAAGGGAGCTGGGCATCAAAACTTCGGTATATCTCATTAAATTTAGGTAAAACAACAAGTAACATCATCAATGCCACAACAAGCGATACCACTAAAAGAAAGAGCGGATAACGCACCGCCTTTTTAATTCGTTTGTGGAGTTCAATCGATCTTTCAAGTTGTAGGGATAACTGTTCAAAACTAGTATCGAGCTGACCGGTTAGCTCGCCGGTGGCAATGATTTGACAGTAAAGCGAAGGGAAAACCAAATGATGATTGGCTAGCGCTTGCGATAATGATTCACCCTGTGTAATTTGGCTTTTCACATCGTTAAGCAAATATTGCCAATGCGCTTTGGTCTGATCTTCAATCATCAGTTCGAGCGCATCAATCAGTGATAAACCGGCTTTTAATAACGTGGCTATCTGTTTTGTTATCAGCAATAATTCGTTGCGACTAAAACTTTTGCTGCTGATAAATCGCCCTGCTTTAAATTTTATTGCTACCTTGCCTTGTGTTAACAACTGTTTTTGAGCTTCTTGCCTTGAACGGGCAATAATGTTGTTTTGCTCAAAGTTGAGATCATACCAATAATAGAGCCGTTTCACTCGCTATCCCCTAACACCCGATCTATTTCAGCAAGACTTGTGATGCCATTTTTTACCAGCTCTTCACCCGCTTTTTTCAAGCTAGTCATATTGGTTGGCGTGATTGTTTGCTTCGCTAAAATTTGCTGTTGAATTTCCGGCGTGATAACTAATAATTCGTACAAACCAATTCGCCCCGAATACCCGCCAACACAATGTTGGCAACCAATGGCTAAATAATGTGGTACGAACTCATTGCCTAATAATATGTATTCACTGGCTGCGGTTTTGCATTCAATACAAAGTTTACGCACTAACCGTTGGGCAATTACCAGTTTTAAACTTGATGCAAGCAGATAATTTTCAATGCCCATTTGATTAAGGCGAGTGATAGCTTCAATGCTTGAATTGGTGTGTAAGGTTGATAGAACTAAATGCCCTGTTTGTGATGCTTGAATGGCAATTTCAGCGGTTTGCTGGTCACGAATTTCACCAATCATCATCACGTCAGGGTCTTGTCTGAGCAAAGCACGTAAAATAACTGAAAAAGTTAACCCTGCTTTTGGATTGATTGCGGTTTGATTAATGCCGTCGAGTGGAATTTCGATCGGATCTTCGACACTGCAAATATTACAATCTTCTTTATTTAGTCGTTTTAGTGCACTGTATAAGGTGACGGTTTTACCGCTACCTGTGGGGCCGGTGACCAAAATCAAGCCTTGCGGATAACTTAGAATTTTTTCGAAAGTTACTAGATCCTGAGCCGACAATCCCAAATCATAAATGCTTAAGTCTAACTGCTCGTTATCCATAACCCGCAATACGATTTTTTCGCCATTGATTACCGGTAAAGTGGCAATGCGCATGGCAAAATGGTCAATCACCAATTGACCGTCCTGCGGCAATCGCTGTTCGGCTATGTTTAAATTGGACATGATTTTGAGTCTGGCCGTTATCTGCTTAGCTAAAGACAAAGGTGCACTTGCCTTGTTTTGTAAAACGCCGTCAATACGCATCCGGATGCGGTAATAGGTTTGATAAGGTTCAAAATGAATATCTGAAGCTCGCTTTTCAAGCGCCGATAATAATATGTCGTTAATACGTTCAACCAATTTATCTTCTTGCATAATCGCTCTCTAATGTTGGCTTTATCATAATCAAAATTTAAAAATATCTTCACAAGCGGAAGTTAAACCGGCATCCGGCGGTGTTGTTATGCAAGTTCGGCTCCAATCCAAATGACCATGGGTGGTATTGATTGTCGGCGTTAGCGTAGTGGTTAAGCCAGCTAAAGCGTTTGATCCCACTAAAGTGATAACCCCATTACTTACCGTAATAGAAGCAACATAGTTACTCGATTTGGTCACCGCAATACCATTACTGCCATTGTTACATCCTTTTAATGCCCCTTTTTCAATGGCACAAATTTCAACGGCTGACTTATAGGCGCTCATCGATTGAAGCATGTCAGTTAAAGCCGCTTTTTTGACATAACCTTGATAAGCTGGTAGACCGATTGCGGTTAAAATAGCGATCACCACAATAGCAATCATAAGTTCAAATAAGGTAAATCCCGATTGATTAGACATTTTGTTACACTCCTTGATAGAAATGATTTGAGTGATGACTTTATAGCGAAACAAAAAAATGAAATAATAAGCCAATTAGTATTTTGGGATTTGAAATACAATCGTCACGTTAATTATTTCGGTCATGTCAAAATCGTTGTGCAATAGTTCACAAACTTCATTCGCATTACCTAAACAATTGTTGGAGTTAATATGCCCTTAAACATCATTAATAGTTGGTTACAAGGTGTTAAGCAAGTTTTATCGCCTTTTTATAATGATCGCCCGGCGAATAAACCTATTTCATTATTGGTCATTCACAATATTAGTTTGCCGCCAAATCAGTATGGTGGCCCTTATGTGGAACAATTATTTACCGGCAAACTTGATCCGAATGCTGATCCCTATTTTGCTAAAATTTACCAATTGCAAGTTTCTGCACATCTTTTTATTCGTCGTAATGGTGAAATTATCCAGTTTGTCCCGTTTGATAAACGAGCCTGGCATGCCGGACAATCACAGTTCGAAGGGCAAGAAAATTGTAATGATTTCTCAATTGGCATTGAATTAGAAGGCTGCGACAGTGAAAATTTCACTCCAGTGCAATATGAGCAGTTAGCCGCAGTAACCTTGATCCTCCAAAAAACTTATGCCATTAAAAATATTACCGGGCATAGTGACATCGCCCCGACGCGTAAAACCGATCCGGGTCCTTGTTTTGACTGGCAATATTACCGGGATTTATTAAGCCAGCAATCGCAGACACAGTCGTTAATTAAGCAACTGGAATTGATAAAACAGGCACTGCAAGACACTCAATTATGGCAATCAGCGCCACCGCATCCCGATGCTTTTTTAAGTCAAGAACCGTTTGCGCTCGACACCATGCAAGCGCATGAGTGGCTACAATGGATTTTTATTCCTCGAATTTATGCTCTTATTGATGCTAATGCCACTATCCCACAATTTGCCCTTCATCCCTATTTTGAAGAGGCATTTAAACAGCAGGAACAAGACCTAACACAGCTATTAGAGCTGATTAAGCAGCTTGATCAATTATCTGCAATAAAAGATTCTGAGTAAAAGATTTTGTGTAAAAGATTCTGTGAAAATGTTCTAAGAAAAAGTTCTGCGAAAAGATTTGATATAAAAAAACCCCCAAGTAATTGGTTGTCCAACTATTGGGGGTCACTTCATCTGCACGGTTTTTTCAATCTGTGATGTTACCGATTTAACTGTCGATACTGATTAACGGCTTGTTGATGACTGTTGTAGTTGCTTGAAAAGGTATGACCGCCTGTTCCATTAGCAACAAAAAACAGATAGTTAGTTTTAGCCGGATGCGCAGCCGCTTCCAACGAGGCAAGGCTAGGCATTGCAATTGGTGTTGGTGGTAATCCCTCAATCACATAAGTATTATAAGGATTTTCAGTATCATTTAAATCTACTCGACGAATGGTGCCGGTATATTTGTCACCTAAACCATAAATAATGGTCGGATCGGTTTGTAATTTCATTTTGGCTTTCAAGCGATTAACAAAAACTGATGCCACATTAGCTCGCTCCGAACTTAGTCCGGTCTCTTTTTCAATAATTGAAGCAATAATTAACAGCTCATAAGACGACTTGTAAGGAAGATCGCTATCTCGATTTTCCCAGACTTTTTGTAAATTATTTTTCATGGTCATATGGGCACGTTTTAATAAATTAATATCGACCGTGTTAGCTGTATAAAGATAAGTATCTGGCGATAACCAACCTTCGATCGATCCTTCAATCCCTAACAATTTGGCGATCTCTTCATCGGTTTTGCCGTCAAGTGTCTGTTCAATATAAGGTGAATTTTTAATCACGTTAAGCCAATCTTTCGCTCGTTTTCCTTCGACAAATTGGATCGAAAAATTACTCTCTTTGCCCGAAACCAATAACGCTAAAAAATCCTCAACCGTCATATGCGGATGCAGTTGATAGGTGCCGGCTTTAATCGATCTTAACGAAGGATTGAGTTTAGATAGATAAGGCAATAAATGTGATTGCTCAAGTAAATTACTCTCTTTAACTTGCTGAGCTAACTGATGTGATGTTGTGCCTTTTTTTAGCACAAAGACTTGATTATCATCAGTGACATTTAGATATTGTTTGGAAAACTGATGCAAAAAGTAGTAGCCAATACCAATTGAACCACCCACAATTAATATCAAAGTAAGTAAAGTACATAAAACGATTTTCTTAATCATAACTCTCAATCTACATAGTGAATTTTAGCCCGTGACGTCAGGCGCGTTAATAATTCATAAGCACTAATACCTGTGTGCTTAGCAATGTGTTCAACCGGTAGCTGATGCCCCCAGAAGATAACTTCATCGCCAGGTTTTTCATGGCAATGAAGTCCTAAATCAACCACAATCATATCCATTGAGACCCGCCCAACAATCGGCACTTGACGACCATTGATCATCACCGGCGTATTTGGACTAATACCCCGAGGATAACCGTCGCCATATCCCATTGCCACCACACCTAAGGTGGTATCGTTTGGACTGACCCAAGTTTGACCATATCCCACAGCTTCGCCTTTTTTATGCTTTCTAACAGCTATCAACTCTGATTTAAGTGTCATCACCGGTTTAAGCGCTGAAATCGCCTCATCAAACGGTGATACACCATATAAAGCAATGCCAACCCGAATAACATCACGATGTGAATTAGGCCAAGCAAGAATGCCACCGGATGCCGCAATAGATTGTTTATTGATAGCTGGGTGATGATTCATGGCTAAAATAAACTGATCTAACAACGCAGTTTGTTTAGCCGTTTGCTGTGAGGTTAAATCATCGGCCGAACTAAAATGGCTGATAATATTGATAGAAGGTCGCACTACCCGGCAATTTGCTAGCTTAATAAATTGTTGCTCAGCCTCATCGGGGTGAAAACCTAAGCGATGCATACCGGTATCTAATTTAAACCATGCGGTAATTTGATTTTCAACATCAATCGCATTTAATGCATCAATTTGCCAGCTTGCGTGAATAACCGGTTGTAAATTAAAATCGATTAAATCATTAACATCATCATGCGGGAAAAAACCTTCTAATAAAACAATTGGGGTATTAATGCCCTCTTGCCGTAATAATAACGCTTCACCCACCCGTGCTACGCCAAAGTAATCGACTTTATCTTGTAATAACTTCGCCACCCCTAACATACCATGCCCATAAGCATTGGCTTTGACAATTGCCATTAAGGCGCTATTAGGTGATTTATTTCTAAAATAGTCAATATTATGTAAAAGTGATTTGCGATTAACTTCAACTACTGCCACAGACATTGTATTTAACCTAACTTATATATCAAATGGCTATTGTAAGTTTTGTTATGGATAATCACAAATATTTATTTTAATAAATTAGTCAATTCACGCTGTTTTATTAATCGATAACAACGGCCATTTTCCTTTTTAGAGCAGTATTTGTGAGCAAAATTGAGGCAAAGAGTGTGATCAATATCGATTAATTTGCATAATACTATTTACAGCTTAAATGATAATGGTTATCATTCAATCTTTATTCAAAACCTATAAAAAAAGAGAAGAATAGGATTAAGTTAATAATGGATTTAAACATTACCAAAACTCATATCGCAACAGCGATTTGCATTTCATTAACCAATTTGCTTTTCATTGATCAAACTTTTGCCGATACCAAAAAATCCACCCCGCAAGATACCATTGTTGTGACCGCTGATCGAAACGAAAAAACCGTCTGGGATAGTTCGGTTTCGGTGACGGCAGTTAATCGAGATGAAATTGAAAATCAAAATGGCGATTCAGTTGTTGAAGCATTACGCGATATTCCCGGCGTTGAAATTATGGATAATGCTTTAGCCGGCCGAAAACAAATTATGATACGAGGTGAAGCGCCGTCACGTATTTTGATGTTAATTGACGGGCAAGAAGTCACCTATCATCGTTCCGGGCATGGCTCAAGCGCCGGTGTATTAATTGATATGGAATCGGTGGAACGCATCGAAGTGATTAAAGGTCCTCACTCTGTGCTTTATGGCTCGCAAGCGATTGGTGGCGTAGTTAATTTTATTACGCGTAAAGGTAGCCAAGACGGGGCGCCGTTAAGCGGTGACGCTAAAGTGATCTACAATGGCGCAACCGACGGCTTTACCGAAATGGGCACTATTAATGGTTCAATCGACAATATTTTTGATTATCGCATCAGTGGTAGCAATGCGAAAAACAATGACCGTAAAGCGTATCAAGGCAAACTTCACAACACCGACTTTGGTAATAATAGTTTAAGTTCATGGTTTGGTTTTAATCTTGATCAACATAAATTGGGGCTATCTATAGATCGTTATCAATTAGATACCAAAACCTACTATGATAAGTCAAAAAATAATCCTGCTATCAAAGAGTTCTCGGTTGAAATTCCTCAATTACAACGGGAAAAAATCGGCCTGTTTTATGACTATCAAGCTGACGGCACTTTTCTTAAAAAACTGCATTATGATGCCTATGCGCAAAAACTAAATCGACAATTTCGTAACCATATTAACGTAGCGCCGAATGCCAGAATAAACGTTGATACCCGCACGGCAACCGATGATGAACAAAAAACTTATGGTATGACGTTTCAAGCTGACTTTGTGCCGGCTAAAAACATGAATTTGATTGCCGGGCTTCAATATCAGCAAGATAATGTCGATCAAAATTCGCATAATGTCGTTGTGTCAAAAATGCCGGTACCAATTAAAAGCTATACTCAAAATAAATTCTCCTCGAACAAATGGCAACAATCGAGCATTGCTTTATTTGGGCAAAATGATTGGGATATCACCGAGGATATTTCATGGAATTTAGGTGTGCGCCAATATTGGGTGACTTCGAAACTAAAAAAAGGATCGTCAATTATTGATAAAACGCCAGTAGTTGGATCGGCAACGTCAACGGTTAAAACCGACGGCAAAAAAAGCGATCATGATAACAATTTTGTTGTATCAACCGGGCTGACTTATTCCGGTATCCGTGATACTCAGTTAAGAGCATCGTTTGCCCAAGGATATGTCTATCCTACCCTTTCGCACCTGTATGCAGTCACCACGGCATCTGATCAAACGCTTTATGGCAATTCGAAATTAAAAGCGGAAAAATCGAATAATTACGAAATTGGCTTGCGTTATAACAATAACAAAATTTTAGCCGATGCGGCTATCTACTATTCTGCAGCGAAAAACTATATCACCGAGATGAGCTGTGATGGTTCAGCGATTTGTGATGGCGCTATTGGTAGCAATTTTAGCTATTATGATAATGCCAATAAAGCCAAAACTTATGGTTTAGAATTTATGGTTGAATATGTTGATTTACCTGTTACCCCATATATAAAAGGTAACTATTTACGTCGGCAAATAAAAACCGATAAATACACCACTTATGATACCGGCAATCCACGCTTTGCTGGCAATATTGGATTAAAACACACTGCCTATTTTGATCACGTTGATATCGATGCCGATCTGTTTATGCGCATGGCAACAAATGCAACTAAACGCAGTGAGTCATCGGTTTATCGCTATAGCGGTTGGTCAACAGTAAACTTATCAACGACCACCTCATTTGGTGCCAACAGACAATATAAAATTGGCGTTGATCTGAATAATATTTTAAACAAAAACTATACCACTGCTTATGAAAGTATTCCGGCAGCAAAATTTAATGCGGTTATCAGTGCAAGTATGAAGTTTTAATCAGTAGTCTAAATTAAGCAAAATGACTATGTGATGAATCACATAGTCATAATAAAATCTAACTAATAAGATTTTTATACAGATGCTTTAGCGCCTTAACCGGATGATAGATCATCATTCTGGGACCGGCAAAACGCATAACCTGTTTTATTCTTTCTTTATAATCTTTACGATAGCAGTGGCGAGGACATTTTTCACAGGTGGTTTTCGCTTCACCAAAACGACACATGGTTAAACGTTGCATCGCATATTGCCGTAAATCTTGACACTCATCGCACAATTGATTGGCTTTTGAGTGATGTTTTTTCTGGCAATATAAATGGATCATCACGCTCACTGTCGATTTTTCTTGTTCTATTTTAGGACCAGTATTATTTGCAACCATATTTCAATACATACATAAAAAAAATGCTAAAATACTAAAGTAATATCACTTTGAACACAAGGATTAGTCATCATGGTAAGAATGATTAACAAAGATACAAAAGTATGCATGTCTCTTTCAGCTCGCCCGGGCAATTTCGGTACCCGTTTTCATAATTACTTATATGAAAAGCTCGATCTTAACTATCTTTATAAAGCCTTTACCACCAATAATTTAAAAGATGCAATATATGGCATAAAAGCGCTGGCAATCCGAGGATGTGCCATATCAATGCCTTATAAACAAGCTTGTATTGAGTTTATTGATGAATTGGATAATTCTGCTAAATCCATTGAATCGGTTAATACCATAGTAAATACCAATCACTATTTAAAAGCCTACAATACTGATTATATTGCTGTTGCAAAACTCATCGAAAGCAATCAAATTGCTAAAACCACGCCATTTGTATTAAAAGGCAGTGGCGGAATGGCTAATGCGGTCATTGGCGCTTTTTACGACAAAGGGTTTAAACATGGCATAATTGCAGCTCGTAATGAGTCAAAAGGACAAGCGCTGGCAAACCGTTATGGTTATCAGTGGGTTGCAGATGAAGCGAGTATTTCACCCGAGCAAGCAAAATTAATCATTAATGTTACCCCTATCGGTATGCAAGGTGGAATTGAAGCAGATCAATTGGCGTTTAGTGAAACCCTGATTGAACAATCTGATATTGTGTTTGATGTCGTTGCATTACCGGTTGAAACACCGTTGATAAAATATGCCAAACGAGTCAATAAAAAGATTATATCCGGCGCCGATGTTGCGGTGTTGCAAGCGCTTGAGCAATTTATCTTATATACCGGCATCACGCCTAACCAACAGTTAGTCTTACAAGCCGCTGAATTTGCCCGACAAGGTTAAACTTATTGCGGCGTCATAAAAAACGGTTGCTGACGCCGCAATAAAGCGGGATTATGACATGGTTTGATGTAATTTATGATAAACCGCCAGCAAGGATTGATGCATAGCGAACTGTTCAAGATTGTCATTTTCGGCCGGATTATTGGTTGTTAAATCCGCTAAACCGAAGAATCGTTTTTTACCGGTTGTATACTGCCACATTTCATCAACACAAGCTTTGCCATACATCTTATTAAAAGCATTTTGATATTGATTAAACTGCTCGATATCTCGTTCAAGTATAAAGTTTACTAACGTTTGCAAACAGCGATAAGCATGGTTACGCTGAGCGGTAAAGATTGACTCATTCATTTCAACCGTCCAATCGATCCACAATTTAGCTTGCTCAAGGTCTTGAGCGGCTAAGGCGAGCATGGCTTTTAACTCACCCACTCTTAAGGTTAACCATGCATTATCTTTACCTGTTGCTATACCTAATAATTCTCTTATACGGGCAAAATCATCCAAACCGGCATCATCTAGCTGCTCAATAAGAGAAAGGTAGTGTTTGCTGGTGTGTTTGCCATTTGGTAAAGATAAGATTAACTTACGAAGTTCAATGGCCATATTATTATTGGCAATAAGCAGATCTTCCGGCGGGTAGATCTCTGACATGCCTACCGCCAATATTCGGCAAGCATATACACCTAAATGCTCATAGTCCATAATCAAAACTTCGACATGATGAGCGGTGAAAATCGCCATTAAATTTTCAAACTCTTGTTCGGTTGTTCCGGAAAAATCCCAATCGACAAAGTCAAAATCGGCTTGCTCATTGAAAAGATCCCACGAGATCAAACCACTGGAGTCAATAAAATGCGTTTCTAAATTGCTTAAATCAGCTATTTCATCATTATCAAAACTAGGCGGCGAAAACACATCGAGATCTTTTAAACTTCGCCCTTGTAATAATTCAGTCACTGTTCTTTCTAATGCTACGCCAAAGTTAGGATGCGCACCAAAAGAGGCATAACAAGTGCCGTTTTGCGGATTAAACAACACCACACAAATAACCGGAAATTGTCCGCCTAACGATGCATCAAAACAATAAATAGGAAAGCCTTCACTTTCCAGCGCTTGAATGGCGGATAAGACTGAAGGATATCGATTAATCACATCAGCAGGAATCGTCGGTAAACTTATTGCCTGGGCAATAATCTTATTTTTTACGTAACGTTCAAAAATTTCCGACAACGCTTGCACCCGAGCTTCATTACGGGTATTACCGGCCGACATGCCATTAGAAGCGTATAAATTAGCAATTAAATTAACCGGAACATAAATAATTTGTTGATCCGATTGTTGCACAAAAGGTAACGCACATATCCCACGAGCGTGGTTACTTGATTGCAAATCGATTAAATCGCTGGCGGTCAATTCGTTATCCGGATCATAAAATTTCAGCAGTTTTTCAGAAAGTAAGCCTTTCGGTAAGCGATTATCTTGAGGAATTGAAAACCATTTTTCTGACGGGTAATGAACAAATTCAGCATTGGCAGCCTGTTTACCTAAATAAAAATCCGAAAAGAAATAATTGGTCGATAAACGTTCAAAATATTCCCCTAACGCTGAAGCTAGTGCCGCTTTTTTACTTGCTCCTTTACCATTTGCAAAGCAGAGTGGGCAGTTGATGTTTTGAATATGTACTGACCAAACATTAGGAACCGGATTAAGCCAAGATGCTTCTTTAACATCTAAACCATATTTAGCCAATTGTTGATGAAAGTAACTAATTGAATCTTCAAGCGCGGCATCTTTGCCAGGGATAAAAGTTTTCATATTTAATCTCAAGAAATTTTATGTTAAAATTGTAACCGTTGTACCGATTGTTTTTTTAAATCGTTTTAGTTGTATTATAGTCAATGTAGTAAAAAACCGAAACATAACTGAGGAAATAAAAGGAAACACAATGAAAAACATAGCAAACTTGAATAATGTTAAAGTCACCGATCTTCTAAAGCTAAAAAAACCTCTCACACCCATGTTCTTAACACTTTATTATTGGATTTTATTAATCTTCTTTGCATTTATGGGAATAGCGACAATTCTGGGAGGATTTAAATCTTTTTCTTATAATTTTTCTGGTGCTTTATATGACATTATAATGGGGTTATTCATTATAGTTGTAGGAATTATGTCTTCACGAGTTATCTGCGAAACAATTATTATTTTGTTCAAGATTGACCCTAAAGATATTGATATCATTGCTGACAAAGTTCAAGATACAGAGAAATCCGAATCTAACAATCAATAAGCTACTAGCACTATTTTAATGCTTAATTTTATAAGCAAGTGAGGTTTATCCTCACTTTGCTGACAAATAATATAACAAATAATTCTCTTATTTAGCCACCATTAAGCTCATTTAAAGGCCATCTGGGTTTAACATTTATCGCTAAATCATCGCGTTGTGAATGAGCCAAATGAATCATGCCAGCATAGGCAATCATCGCACCATTATCCGTACAAAATGCAATGCGAGGATAAAAAACTTCGCCTTTACGTTGTTGCATAAGCTTTGCTAGTTTATCCCTTAATGTTTTATTAGCACTTACGCCACCGGCAACAACCAATCTTTTGAAATTAGTCTGTTCAAGAGCACGACGAGATTTAATGACTAAAGTATCGACTAATGCATCTTCAAAAGCGCTGGCAATGTCAGCTTTAGTCTGATGATCAATCTCACCATTTTCATCACGATATTGATTGATTGTATTGGCTGCGGCTGTTTTTAAACCTGAAAAACTAAAATCGAGCCCCGGGCGATCAGTCATCGGTCTTGGAAATTGGAATCGTAATCGATCGCCTTGCTTAGCCAATTCCGATAGTTTAGCCCCACCGGGATAATCAAGTCCAAGGAGTTTTGCCGTTTTATCAAACGCTTCACCTGCGGCATCATCGATCGATTCACCCATTAACTGATACTGCCCAATGCCAGTTACTTTAATTAACTGAGTATGTCCGCCTGAAACCAGCAAAGCGACAAAGGGAAATTGTGGGGGATTATCTTCCAACATAGGAGCAAGCAAGTGCCCTTCCATATGATGCACAGCAATAGCCGGCACATTCCATGCATAAGCTAACGAACGCCCAATTGATGCACCGACCATTAATGCACCAATTAGCCCCGGTCCGGCAGTATAAGCCACAGCATCAATATCGCTGGCTAACAAATTCGCCTCGTTAAGTGCAGCTTGAATTAAAGGTACCGTTTTACGGATATGATCACGTGACGCGAGTTCAGGCACCACGCCGCCATAATCAGCATGTAACTCAATTTGCGAATAAAGTTGATTGGCGATTAATCCATGTTTATCATCATAAATCGCCACGCCAGTTTCATCACACGAGGTTTCAATACCCAGTACTTTCATTAATACTTATCCCTCAAATCATCAATATTGTCTTCGCTCCAAAGATCTTCTTCAATTTGTGCTTTATCGGCAATACGATGCTCTTCGCTTGCCCAATCACCAAGATCGATAAGCTGACATCGCTTGCTACAAAATGGACGAAACGGACTTTGTGTAGACCATTCAACTTGTATTTGACAAGTTGGACATTTAACAAATGTGACAGGATTTTTATTCATTTAAACTCTTTTTTAATTAAACGGTATTAGCAACAAGCTAATTCAAATTCAATACTATCAGTGTTCATATTATCATATGCGTCAAGAGGTAAAAAACGGATGCTATAACGTGACATATGCCCGGATACTTGCGGGAAGACATTTTTATCTAAATCAACCCGAATCCGAATCAAATTAACTTCGCCGTTAGTTTCTTGAAAGAAGTTATTGGTGCAGGTATAAAATTGAAATTCGCCCAACTGCCGAATCAATTGCATACAAGAAGCCAGGGCTTGATCAAGTAGGATTAAATGTTGTAACCAATTTTGAACTTGTTCATCGCGTTTTTGCTGTGGCTGTTTAAGCCATAAATGGAAAGAAGGAAGATCAAAACTACAACAGCCGCCCGGTATGGTTAACCGTTGACGAAGGGCGGTAAGAAAACGATCATCTTTTAACGGTTGCCCTAAACGCATAATCGCATTAAATTGAGTGAGGTAATCATGAAATTTACTGATCAGATGATTTAATAATTCTTGATCGACACCCTCAATATCCAGCCATGACGAAAGCTTTTGCTTTTGCGCTTCAATCTCTTTAATTAAATCGCCTTTCACATCATTACGTTCAATAATTTCTAATAGTTCGGATAATGCATGGAAAAACATTAACGCATTTGTTTCATCTAACTGGCTATGCGTCTTTAATTGATTCAATAGAAATTCGATACGAAGCCACGTGCGCATTTTTTCATTTAATGGATGTTCAAAAATGATACTATTCATACTTGTTATTCTTTATTTTAAAGTTGTTCAAATATTGTTGATGCAACTTATTAACTTGCTCACTTAACGAGGCTAAGTTACCATTATTGACAATAATATCATCAGCATACGATAAGCGCTCGGCTAAAGGTACTTGCGTACGTATCATTCGTTTTGCTAATGACTCGCTTATTTTATCTCGATAAATTAAACGTTCCATTTGTAACGTTTCAGGTACATCAACCATTAGTACCCTATCAGCTAATTGATGTAAATTATTTTCAATTAATAATGGCACAACCCAAATAACATAAGGGGCGGTCTGCTTCGCAATTTGCTTTTGAGTTATTTGATGAATTATTGGATGTAACAAATTGTTGAGCCAAAGCCTTTCATGATCATTATTAAAAATAATTTCCCTTAACTGACTGCGATCAAGTTCGCCATTTGGTAACAAAATTTCAGTGCTAAAATGTTTTACGATTTGAGCCAAAGCATCTGTTCCAACCTCGACCACTTGACGCGCAATGATATCAGCATCAATAATTGGTACGCCTAATTGAGCAAATAAGTTAGCAATGGTACTTTTACCACTAGCAACACCACCACTAAGTGCAACAACATAAGGCATAAAACACATTCCAATTAATAACTATTTTGGCTTTAGTATATCATACAAGTTTCTTTCATAATACATAGCAAATAACCTTTAAATTAAGAAATATTTAAATTTTAAAAAGATGTGCAATAGTTAATGAAAGTTATGATAAATCAATTGAATAAATAAAACCTATTGAGACCCAAAAACCGCAGCCGCTATCGCTTTAATCTTGTGTCTATTTTTATCAAAACATTAACGATGATGCGGTTATCACTCAAACTATCGGATAAATTTTATGGCCTTTTTGTAAAAAAATCAGATAAAACAGTTGGTTTTATATTCCTAGCTGTATATAATCACATATATCTGTATATAAACACAGGAAATGATAATGAGACCATTAACCGCACGCCAACAACAGATTTACGACTTGATCAAAGAAAACATCCAAACAACCGGTATGCCACCTACACGTGCCGAAATCGCCCAAATGCTGGGTTTCCGCTCAGCCAATGCAGCAGAAGAACACCTTAAAGCTTTAGCCAAAAAAGGCGCGATTGAGATGATTGCCGGATCGTCACGTGGCATTCGCCTATTGCTGGAAAATGCTGCCGAGCAACATGAGTTTGAAGGCTTGCCGTTAATTGGTAGAGTCGCTGCCGGTTCCCCTATTCTTGCTCAAGAACATATCGAAAGCCATTATCAAGTTGACCCTTCACTTTTCAAACCTAACGCCGACTTCTTATTACGTGTTCAAGGCATGTCGATGAAAGACATTGGTATATTAGACGGTGATTTACTTGCAGTGCACAAAACTCAAGAGGTTAAAAATGGTCAAGTTGTTGTGGCGCGTATTGATGATGAAGTTACCGTTAAACGACTATCACGAAAAGGCAAGCATGTTCAGTTATTAGCTGAAAACGAAGAGTTCGCCCCAATTGAAGTCAATCTTGAACAACAAAATTTTGCCATTGAAGGCTTAGCTGTTGGGATTATTCGCAACGGTACATGGATGTAAAGGCAAAGTTAGGATAAAATACCAACTAACTATTGCTTTGGAGATAACAATATGTGGATATTTTGGTTATATGAATTTCTAGGATTTGTAGCAGTTTTGCTGGCAATTTTTGGATTTTGTCGTTTTCGTGGTCGAGGGTTTTGGTCTTTTATTTGGCATAATCTAAAGTGGGTCGCACTATCAATTGGTATCGTTTGGCTGGTTATAATCGTACTTTGTCGACATGACTTATATAATGCAACACACTGCTATTTTCGTGGTATAAGTATGCACACCAATACAAAATACTCGATCTATTTAGGTGAGTGTCAAGTCGAAACGCCGAGTGGTAGCTATGTTCCAATCGATCGTACCCGTGCTTTACCGGGAGCCCACGAGCATGGTGTCGACGGCGGAACTGATTTTGATCATGATGACGGTTTAGCTGAATAATTAAGTGACTTGTCCCACCCACTCGTTATAACAATCAGGCAATGATTTATACGCTGTCTGATTGTTTATTATTATTTAGATGTAGATTTTTCCTTAAATTCAGTTTCATCTTTGCGCATATACGCTAAACAATGCCGCTCTAACTTTTTGAAAGCAAAAATTAGTGTAAAGCTGACACATAAATAGATGACCGCCGCAATGGAAAAAGCATGGAAAGGTTGATAAGTTTCGGCATAAATATCCCTTGCTATCTTCATCACATCCTGCACGGTTACCGTAAAAGCAAGTGCGGTAGAATGTAACATAAAGATCACTTCATTACTGTAAGCTGGCAACGCAATGCCAAATGCTCTAGGCAAAATAATATAGCGGTAAAGATCAAACCGATTAAAGCCCAGTGCAATAGCAGCTTGAATTTCACCTTGTGGCACATTTCGGATAGCGCCAGCAAAAACTTCTGTCGTATAAGCGCAGGTATTAAGGGTAAAAGCTAAAATAGTACAATTTAAACCACTTTGAAAAAAATCACCCAGCCAAGCATTATCCTTAACGATACTTAGGGTATAAAGACCGGTATAGATAATCAACAGTTGCACATACAGTGGCGTTCCCCGAAAAATATAGGTAAATAACCAAATTGGCAACTTAATCACACGATATTGCGAATTACGCCCGACCGCTAAAATTAGCGCTAACATACCACCCAAGCTTACTGATACAATCAAGATCCAAAGTGTCATCGCAAGCCCGGTAATATGATAACCGTCAGTCCATAATAAGGCTTTCCAATAGTCTTGCAAAATATCTATCATAATAAAACTCTTTATAATTTAGCTTTATTCATACCGATAGAATAGTGCTTTTCCAGCCACCATAATACGATATTTGAGATTGAGGTAAAAAACAGATAGAAGCCGCCAGCAATGAGGGCAAAATAGAGAGGTTGATAGGTAGCTTCACCAGCAGTTTTGGTTGCTTTAACTAAATCAAATAGCCCGAGTAACGAAACTAAAGCAGTCGCTTTTAATACCACTAACCAGTTATTAGCAATCCCCGGCAAGGCAAAGCGCATCATCAATGGAAACATGACATTAACAAATACTTGTCTTTGAGTTAATCCCAACGCCGTTGCGGCATCTAAGGTATTTTTTGAAACCGACAGATAAGCGCCACGAAATGTTTCAGTAAAATAAGCCCCGTAAATAAAACCTAAAGTGATGATGCCGGCAATAAAGGGATCGATTTCAATGATATCGATCTGTAAAAAATCGGTCAGATTATTTAACGCAAACTGCAAGCCAAAAAAGATCAGCATCATTAACACTAGATCCGGCACGCCACGAATTAACGACGTATAAGCCTGACAAATTAACCTAATCACTCTGCGTTTTGATAACTTACCCAGCGCACAGATAATCCCTATCATCATTGCCAAAACTAATGAGGCTAAAGCTAAACTAATGGTCAACCAAGCCCCATGAAAAATTAATGAACTATAACCTTGCATCGACTATTTAAGTTGACTATTGACGTTAAAATCAAAATATTTATCGTTAATTTTTTTATAGGTGCCATCAGCAATGATCGCCTTTAAAGCTTGATTAAATGCTTCACGCAATTGGTCATCATTCTTACGAAAACCTAAACCAACACCCACATCAAAATAGTCCTTATCACTTAAAACCTCGCCAGCAAAGGCAAAACCCTTACCTTGTGGCTGTTTTAAAAATGCATAACTACCGGTCACTTCATCTTGCAAAGCTGCATCTAACCGCCCTGCTGCCAGATCAGAAAACACTTGTAATTGATTTTGATATGGCACAATAGTCACACCATGCGATCGCCATTTGTCATTGGCAAAATGCTCCTGCGCAGTACCTTGCTCAACCCCGACACGTTTACCGGCTAAAGATTCAACCGTCGGCAATAAATCCGATCCTTCCTTCGTAATTAAACGTGATTGAGTGCGAAAAATTTCATCAGAAAAAGCAATCTGCTTTTTGCGCTTCTCAGTCATCATTAATGAAGAAGAAATCATATCAATCTTCCTGGCTAAAAGAGACGGAATCAACGCATCAAAATCAGTCGACTGAAAAATACACTTAACTTGAGCCTTCTCACATAAAGCTTGCGTAATCTCAATATTAAAACCAGTGATCTCCCCCTCGGCATTGATAAAATCAAAAGGCGCATAAGACGTATCAGCCCCAACTTTAATCGTATCAGGCAAAGCCGCATGACTAACCAAAGGAAAAATAAAACCACCCATTATAAACAATGCTTTTACTAATGTTTTCATAATAAATTCTCGTGACTAAATTTTGGCTAAATAATATAACGTGATATTTAACAATTTAATAATAAAAAAAAATTATCAACCCTACCCAGCAACGAAAATTACTAATACAAAGCAATGTGATATAAAAGCAAAGCCTAAAAAACATTGACAAGAAGTTTCAGAAAATACCTAAGTTTTAGTATAAAAACAAAAGTTTTAGATATTACAAAAATATCCATAATCCTTATGCAGTTGTAAAGTTTTTGTCTGGTAAAAAAACAGGAAATTGTTGTTTCTAAACGGCTTATGCAGCTATAAACAACGATATGTATCAAGACTTTTATATGAGGAGTTTCTAAACAGCTTATCCAGCTTTAAACTAGAATCTCACATACTATAAACATCGTTTATAAAAACACAAAGGGCAATTTTAGGTTTAAAAACCCTTTTTTTTAACGCTTTTGCAATATATTGATTTTTAATGTTTTTATTTTTAGCTAAAAAAAAGGGGTCATAAAGTTTGTATTTTAAGCTCCACTACTTTTTCTAAACGACTTACCATTACCTTTCCCAAAAGCAAACAAATGCACCAACCCGCACCTTCACAAAGCGCCGACAACTGAGAGAGGTTAGCACGCCAAACAAGGATGTTTGGCGAGGCGCTGCTTTGTCCGGAACAAATCAGCGCCGGTGCGTTAAGACCGAACGAAGGCGGAGGGCAGTCGAAGACCGCTTTGGGTGGTGCTGCGAGGGGGTTATTAGGGGGATTTCGCATAAAATCCCCCTAATTCGGACGCAAACATCTTAATGAAAATATCAACCAATTAACAGCGTCCGAAACCTGCAAACCAAAAACCCGCAACTTTCAATTAAAATATAAACCTTGTCAAAAACTTTCAGAAAATATAGGTGTTTAAGTAAAAACACAAACCATTGTCAAAAAGTTTCAGAAAACATCCACGTTTCAGTATAAAAACACACTTTTAAGCTATTAAAAAAACACCTCTCCCCTTCCCTTAATCACCTTTGATATTTCCCTACGATATCGGTATGATTATCAATCATAATCTTTCACCGATACAAATATTCACAAAAGGACTTTAAATGATTGACTTTAATGCCTTTCCGGAACAACGACAAGCTTACATTCAGCAGCTCTTAGCTGAAAAAGGCCGGGTGGTGAGTGCTGATTTAATCTCGCAACTAGGCGTGTCAGAGCACACTATCCGTCGAGATTTGCAAAAACTTGCTCGCAACGGAATCTGTAAGCGTGTGTATGGTGGTGCGGTCAGTCAGTTAAAACAGTCAGCAAGCTTCGAAACTAGAATGACGCAAAGTGTCGATGAAAAATCCAAAGTCGCTAAGCGATGCGCTATGTTGATTAAAAATCATTCCTGTATTTTTATCGATGCCGGCTCGACTTATCTTGCTATGGCAAGTTACATCCCTCAAGATATGGATTTAACCATTATCACCAATTCCCCGCAAATCGCCACCGTCTTAAGTAGCCGTAACAAAGGTGAACTGATTTTAGTTGGTGGCAAAGTCAATCCACAAACCGGCAGCACCATGGGCGCCGATACCGTCAATCAAATTCGTAATATGATTTTTGATCAAACTTTTATTGGCGTTTGTGGACTCGATCCGCAAGCCGGGTTAAGTGCGGTTTATTATGAAGATGCTTGCTTTAAAAAAGAGCTGATTGCGCAAAGTAACGAGGTAATCGCTGCGGTAATTGCCGATAAAATGTTGCAAGTTGCACGCTATAAAGTGGCAACTTGTGAAGATATTGATATTGTTATTGCCAGCCGTGAATCAAAAATTGAAGGCTTTGAACAAGTCAATTTACAAATTGAGCTGGTTTAAGTTCATGCGCTTTTTATCCTAAGATTCGGCTTTTGGCTGAGCCTGCAAATCCAACATAAGTTGAATGGTTTTTAATACTGCACTTTCATCATTATAACCGGTAATAAATCTAGCAACCGCTTTGGTTTCATCAAAAGCATTACGCATAGCAAAACTATATTGAGCCTGCTGGAGCAATTCAATGTCGTTATAACCGTCACCAAATGCCATGGTTTGTCCATAATCAACATTTAATAGTTGTTGTAATTTTTTAATAGTATTACCTTTATGCACGTTATGTTCTGTAATATCTATCCATGCGGCTTCAGATACCACAATATAGGCTTGGTTTTCATAAGGGGTTAAATGGGTGCGAGTTTGCGGGCATTGTTGGTTTTCATCGTAAACGGTAATTTTAATAAAATCATCAGTAATAGTTTTAAAATCATCAACTTCAATCATTGCCGCATAAGATTGTCGTACTTTTTGTTTTAACCGATCCGGCAAATTGGCTTTAATGGCCGCACCATTTGCAGTACAGGCAATAATAACATGATTTTTATTAACTTGTTCGAGAGTGGCAATAATTTGTTGGCCCAATTGATTGGCTAAAAATGAGCGGTAGATAAACTCACCATTCAATTTAATTGCCGTCGCACTATCACCAACAATCCAAATTTTATCACGATAATCACCAAACAGCTCTTCTACCCGTTCACACTGCTTACCGGTACAAGCGACAAAATGGACACCCTGTTTTGCCATTTGCTCATACACTTTAGCAAATAACTGGCGATCATAATCGCCCCTGTCGTTTAAAAAAGTACCATCTAAATCACTGATAATTAACTTAATCATACATTTTTCCTTTCACTTATTTTACGAGATAGATCATTACCGTGATTGATTATGCAACTTTATGCAATATTTAGCAAGATTAATGCTTGTTCTATTTTTGATGAATTATTGTAATCCTTATTAATAGAGCAATCTCAACGCTATTTTTTAATGGTGTTGATACTGATGATATCTTAAGCATTAATATCACATTTCGGTCAGATGACAAGTCAATAAAACAGCTAAGTTTAACTGCTAATATCAACAATGCATCAACATCGAGCATGGTAAAACGAACAAAATGCTTAGCCATGATTAATAAAACAGTGTTGTAGAAAAAATGAGATTCATCTAAACTGTGATCGCTTTTTTTATAGTCAATGGAAATAAAAAGGAATGTTTTATGACTGACGCAACCAAAAAGAAGATGTCTTTAAGCAAAAAAATTATTATTGCCGGCGTAGGCTTCTTAGTCTTAGCCATTTTTGCCGGTAATAGCAGTGAGAGCAAAAAGGAGTCTGAGCCGGAAATTCAGTATCCCGCTAATCAAACTGTTTTAATCGATGCATCATTACTCGCTATTGATAAAGCCAAAAAAGCTGATAATGATATGCAAAAAGGTAATGCGCTAAGAGAAAGAAACAAAACGATTTGTGCCAATATGGGACCATTAACGGTCGAAGATTGGATTGGAACAGTAAGCAAAATTGATTCCAATTCAGACGGTCTGGGCATTTTAAAGATTGAAATAGCTAAAAATGTTTATGTCGAAACTTGGAATAACGCAATTTCGGATAGTTTCCATAACACATTAATTCAACCTTCTACACCACTGTTTGATGCTGTTGCTAACCTAAAGAAAGGTCAAAAAGTGAAATTTTCCGGTCAATTCTTTGATGATAGCGATACTTGTATTTATGAATCAAGTTTGACTTTAGACGGTAAAGTCAAAGAGCCTGAATTTATCTTTAAATTCTCTAAAGTCAGTCCTTTATAATTAGGCTACTTAAGATTATTTGTTCAGTAATCATTACCAATAAAAAAACCGGAAAACATCATGTTTTCCGGTTTTTATTTTCATTATTCAATCACACAAATTACTGTTTAGCTTCAATATTATCACCGACTAAGTCCAAATGAATGGTTTTACCCGGCACTAATTTCCCTGCTAAAATTTGTTGAGCTAACGGATTTTCAATCTCTTGTTGAATTGCACGTTTTAACGGTCTTGCACCATAAATTGGATCGAAGCCAACTTTCGCAAGCTGTTCTAATGCGGCATCAGAGATTTCTAATTCATAGCCTCGTTCTTCTAAGCGTTTTTCAACATGTGCCAATTGAATTTTAGCAATCGCTTTAATGTTTTCTTGACCTAGTGGGTGGAAGACCACTGTTTCGTCAATACGATTGATAAATTCCGGTCTAAAGTGTTTAGTGACAACAGTCATCACTAACGCTTTCATTTCGTCGTAACTTAACTCGACTTGACCTTGAATAAGATCTGAGCCTAAATTAGAGGTCATAATAATTACCGTATTGCGGAAATCAACCGTACGACCTTGCCCGTCGGTTAAGCGACCGTCATCTAATACTTGTAATAAAATATTAAAGACATCCGGATGCGCTTTTTCAACCTCATCAAGTAAAATGACTGAATATGGTCGACGTCTTACCGCTTCGGTTAAATAGCCACCTTCTTCGTAACCAACGTATCCCGGAGGCGCACCAATTAATCGAGCAACTGAGTGTTTTTCCATAAATTCTGACATATCAATCCGCACCATGGCATCTTCACTATCAAACATAAAGTTTGCCAGTGCTTTACAAAGCTCAGTTTTACCTACACCAGTTGGACCTAAGAATAAGAACGATCCGATCGGTTTATTTGGATCAGAAAGCCCGGCACGACTACGACGAATCGCATTAGCCACCGCAACCACCGCTTCATCTTGACCAATAACACGTTTATGTAACGCATCTTCCATGTGTAGTAATTTATCTTTTTCGCTTTCGAGCATTCTGGAAACAGGAATACCGGTTGCTTTCGATAATACTTCGGCAATTTCGTTATCGGTGACTTTGTTACGCAATAACTTCATGGTTTTGCCTTCTAACTGTGTCGCTGAGGCAAGTTTCTTTTCCAATTCCGGGATTTTGCCATATTGTAATTCTGACATTTTGTTTAAATCACCGGCACGGCGTGCTTGCTCTATTTCAGTGCGAGCTTTCTCCAACTCTGTTTTGATAGTTTGAGTGCCCGAAACTGCTGCCTTCTCTGACTTCCATTCTTCTTCAAGTGACGCATATTGTTTTTCTTTCTCAGCGAGTTCATCATTTAGCATCTCAAGTCGTTTTTTACTTGCATCATCAGACTCTTTCTTAAGTGCTTGTTGCTCAAGTTTTAGCTGAATAATGCGTCTTTCAAGGCGATCTAATGATTCCGGTTTAGAATCCATTTGCATACGAATGCTCGAAGCCGCTTCATCAATTAAATCGATTGCTTTATCCGGTAACATACGGTCTGAAATATAACGATGCGATAACGTTGCCGCCGCCACAATAGCCGGATCGGTAATTTGTACGTGGTGGTGAATTTCATAACGCTCTTTCAAACCACGTAAAATGGCAATCGTATCTTCAACACTTGGTTCTGCCACATAGACTTTTTGGAAACGGCGTTCTAACGCAGGATCTTTCTCAATATATTGACGATATTCATCAAGAGTGGTTGCGCCCACGCAGTGCAATTCACCACGAGCCAATGCGGGTTTTAACATATTACCGGCATCCATCGCACCATCACTTTTCCCTGCCCCAACCATGGTATGAATCTCATCAATAAACAGAATGATACGACCTTCTTCTTTAGCGATATCTTTAAGTACTGCTTTAAGACGCTCTTCAAATTCACCACGATATTTAGCGCCGGCAATCAAAGCACCCATATCTAATGATAAAACACGTTTGTTACGTAACCCTTCCGGTACTTCACGATTAACAATACGCTGTGCTAAACCTTCAACGATAGCGGTTTTACCGACCCCCGGCTCACCAATAAGTACCGGGTTATTTTTGGTACGACGTTGCAATACTTGTATAGTACGGCGAATCTCTTCATCACGACCAATAACCGGATCGAGTTTGCCTTGTTCAGCACGTTCGGTTAAATCGATAGTGTATTTTTTCAACGCACCACGTTGATCTTCTGCATTAGGATCGTTCACGTTATCATTACCTCTTACTTGATTTACCGCCTGATTAAATTTATCTTTCGTCACGCCACTACGTTTAAGTATGTCACTTAAACTGCCTTTATCTTCTAAAGCGGCTAATATAAATAGTTCAGATGAGATATAACTATCGCCATTTTTTTGCGATAATTTGTCACAAAGATTTAGTACTCGAATAAAATCTTGTGAAGGTATCACATCACCGCCTGCACCTTGTACTTGCGGCAAACGATCAATCGCTTGAATTAATTCTTGTTGTAATAGAGCGATATTAGCGCCAGCCGAAGCTAATAATGGTTTAACACTACTGCCTTCTTGATTGAGCATGGCGGAAAGTACATGAACAGGCTCGATATATTGATTATCTTTACCTAATGCTAAAGACTGCGCATCAGCTAAAGCTTGTTGAAATTTATTTGTGAGTTTGTCTAACCTCATATTATTTATCTCCTGTGCAATAGATTTGGATCAAATGGCGAAGCATTCAATCCATTTGCATGATCACTAAATGAGTGTGGAAGATGAAATTTCAAGAGCTGATTGAGAATATTTTTTTACAGAATTTATACAACAAAACAACGCAAATAAGACACAGTTAACCTTGTATTAGAAAACGTGATGAAAATCACCGCATCAGTTTACTTAAACTATCATTAAATGACAATTGAAAGATGACAAATCAATGTTTATCGATTATATTAGCCGCTCGTTTTGTTAGGTCATCTAACCGTGGTTCGTAACCCATCCCACGTAAAAAAACTAGGATAATATCATGTTCAAAATAGCTAAAGAGTTTCAATTTGATGCTTGTCATATGTTAGACGGGCATAATAAAAAATGTCATAACCTGCACGGTCATACCTATCGCTTATTAGTGGAGATCAGTGGTGAACTTATTACCAGCGGCTCAAGTGCTGATATGGTCATGGATTACGCTGATTTAAAAGCAATTGTTAAACAACATATTGTTGATCCGCTCGATCATGCTTATTTATACAACCAAAATAACGCTAACGAGTGCCGGATTGCCGATTTATTAAAGCAGATGGATCGTAAAATTTTTGCCTTTCCATGCCGTACAACTGCTGAAGGAATGAGTCAATACATCTTCGATTGCTTAGCGCAATATCTACCCGTTTCGATGATCAAACTTTGGGAAACCCCGACATCTTACTGCGAGTACCGCCGGAGCTAAAAATGACTGAATTTCGCATTGTTGAAATCTTCGAATCTTTACAGGGCGAAGGTTACAATACTGGTATGCCGGCAATTTTTATTCGCTTTGCCGGTTGTAATTTGAATTGTGCATGGTGTGATACCGATTTTCGCCAATTTAGCCGATTTACCTTAACGCAACTATTAGCAACGCTTAAGCAGTATCAAAGCAAAAATATTATTATCACCGGCGGTGAGCCGACTATGGTTAAAGCGTTGCCGGAGCTGCTCTTATCACTCAAACAAGCCGGTTATTTTATTGCCATTGAGAGTAATGGTCTTGGCAAAGTCGATCTGTTGATTGACTATATCGCACTAAGCCCTAAATTTTGCTATCAATCTCGCTATCAAAAAATCGCCCAACCGCTCGCCGACGAAGTGCGAATTGTTGTCGAAAATCACCCCGATTTTCTACCATTTTGCCAATATATTGAAAAGCAAATTGATGCAAAACGCTATTATCTTTCCCCTTGTGAAAATAATGGCGTGATGAATATGCATGACACTATTACTTTGTTAGGCAAAATTAATGAGGGTCGCGAAAACAATAAATGGCTGTTAAGTTTGCAGACTCATAAATTTGCTGGCATCGAATAATTGCATTAAAACCGATTCAGTCGCACGCTTTACCTGACAACTAAAAAACATGTTCGGCAATGGCTAAGAGGCATATCTTGTTTTTATTATTTGAAGCGGATTTAAATTAATCTTTCAAGCGCCTAAGTGGAACAATAAGGCGGATTGGATTTGTTATTTTAGCCTTATAGATTGAATTAAAAAATACCGTTTATCAAGATGAAGTATAAACGATAGGAAAATGAGCTACTGCCGCTTTTATCAGCGATAAAAACGCAATAATAGGAAGACTCTATGCAAGAGCATAATTAGGCTTTCGATGTAAAAAATAATGAAGTTGAATCCAATCGTAATGTTATTCAAACCAAATCATCGTTGCCATTCGGCCGGTGGTCTGATCACGACGATACGAAAAGAATTTGTCTTGCTCGATATAGGTACAATAATCACCACCAAAAATTTTTAAAATGCCCATTGCTTGCAAACGTTGTTTGGCAATTAAATAAAGGTTGGCCAAATATTTTTGCTGATTTGCATTAATTAATTTAAAAGCCGCACTGGCTTTAGCGTCAACTTGTTCAAAGGCTTGCTTGACTTCTTCCCCGACTTCAAACTTTTGTTGACTAATAGCCGGCCCAAGCCACGCTAAAATTTCATTGACCGGACAAGAAAACTTTTTCACGGTTTCTTCTAAAATACCATTACAAAGCCCTCGCCAACCGGCGTGAGCAGCGGCAACCTCATCGCCTTTGATTGAACAAAAGAGTACCGGCATACAGTCAGCGGTTAACACAACACTCACTTGTTTAGCTTGACTGGTATAAGAAGCATCTGCTTGAGCTTCGTTTTGATTTATAATGCCGCTCGGGGCTTGAAGGGGAATCGATGAGATATCAAGGACTTTATTACTATGCGTTTGATTTAACCAATATGGCTCGCTGGGAATATGCTCGGCTTCAATTATACGCTGACGATTTTGACAAACATCGGTTAAATTATCAGCCGTTCGACTACCTAAATTTAAGCTATCATAAGGCGCCTTACTGACGCCTCCGATTCGTGTTGAAGTAAATGCCCGAATATTTTTTGGCGCTGACCAGTAGGGGTAAATCGATTTAATCATATTTGTTACCAATCTATTTCATCTTTATGAAGTTCTGTATCTTCTTGTAATGCTTGTATTAATTTTTGCATATCATCCGGAATAGGTGCATGCCATTGCATTTGTTCACCAGTGACCGGATGAAACAGTTTTAACATAGTAGCATGTAAAGCTTGTCTGTCAAAATTACGTAAAGTTTGAATAAACGATTCACTCGCTCCTTTTGGTGGTCTTGGACGACCGCCATAGAGAGGATCGCCCACTAAAGGATGCGCTATATGCGCCATATGGACACGGATTTGGTGAGTTCGACCGGTCTCTAACCGCAGTCTTAAACGAGTATGTAAGCGGTACTTTTCCATAACACGATAATGGGTAGTCGCAGGCTTGCCGGTTGGAAAAACAGCCATATGAGTGCGTTTAGTCGGATGACGAGTAATCGGCTGATCGATTGTCCCACCGGCGGTAATAATCCCCATAGCAACCGCTTCATACTCACGTGTAATTTCACGTAATTGGAGTGATTCAACCAGATGCGTTTGAGCAACAATGGTTTTAGCCACAACCATAAGTCCGGTGGTATCTTTATCAAGCCGATGCACTATACCCGCTCGTGGTACCCGTGCTATCTCCGGATAGTGATAAAGCAACGCATTTAAAACCGTACCATTTGGATTGCCGGCACCGGGGTGCACAACAAGGTCACGAGGTTTATTGATAACTAAAATATCATCATCTTCATAAACGATATCAAGTGGAATATTTTCCGGTTGATGATAGGTCTCTTCTTCAATTTCAGCATTGATCGTTATTTTTTCACCGCCCAGTACTTTTTCTTTAGGTTTGTTAACAATATCGTTATTAACCATCACTTTATTGTTAACGATCCAATCTTTAATTCTTGAGCGTGAATAATCGGGAAAAAGCTCTGATAATGCTTGATCTAAACGCATTCCCAGTTGGCTTGCTTCAATTTCAGTTGATAATTTTAACTCTTGCATGTGTAATTTATCTATTTTAAGCTCATCTGTTTTAGAGTATTATATACTAATCCTAGCCTTTAATGTTTAATTATATTTTGGATTGAAAACTGAATGAAATTACATTTACACTCTTTGTTAGCTATCGCTCTATGTGGTGCGCTAATAGGCTGTACCTCAACCAAACCCGAAGTTGAATATGTACCAGAGATTGAACTGCACAGTAAAGCTAAATCAGAGCTTGAAAATGGCAATATCAAATCCAGTATCACGATTTTAGAGGCAATGGATAAAAGCTATCCATTCGGTCCGTACTCCCAGCAAGTGCAACTCGATTTAATTTATGCCTATTACAAATCTGCTGACTTACCCCTTGCTATAGCCTCGATCGACCGCTTTTTAAAATTGAATCCAACGCATCCAAACATCGATTGGGTTATTTATATGCGTGGTATTACCAATATGGCTCAAGACGATAATATGATTCAGGGGTGGTTTAACGTTGACCGTTCTGATCGTGATCCAGAATTCGCTGCCGCCGCATTTAAAGATTTTACTTATTTAGTTTCCAGTTTTCCAACTAGCCAATATGCAGCAGATGCCAAAAAACGATTAGTCTTTTTGAAAAATCGCATGGCTCGATATGAATTAAAAGTAGCGCAATTTTATACTAAACGTGGCGCTTATGTTGCAGTTATCAATCGTGTCACCCAAATGCTGGCAATGTTCCCTGATACTGACTCAACTAAATCAGCATTATTATTGATGCGTAATGCCTATAACGAACTGGGTTTAGTTGATGAAGCCAAAAAAGTTGATGAACTTATTCAAGCCAATATCGAAAATATACCAGTTGAAGAGAAAAAATCATTCTTCTCACGTTTCTTAAGTGTGTTTAATGGTGGCTAATATACTCACCAATTAAGGGCAGTTAAAGTTTATCAAAACAGTTGATGGCTATTTAAACATTTAAATAGCCATTGTTTTATCACAATGTATAAAAAATAAATGCGCATGACCTACTTTCTGACATAAAGGTAACGATTTTCTAAATCATGTGAAGCATTCACTAGAAATTCAGCTGTTTTAGATGATAAAGTTTCATCCTCAGAGATTAATGTAAAATCTGGTTTGAGAACTTGTTCATGAAGATATTGTGCGAATTCAAAAAATTGATCGATATCTTTTTTGAATAATAGTGGAATTCTTCCCATTACTGTCAGCATTTTAATACGCTTATTGTCAAACTCAAGGATAAGTGTTTGATTAACCCAACCAGTGTTTTCGACTTTCAATATTATTACTTTTTGTAATGCTGACCATTGAAACACTTGATTCAATTTTTTATGGTCATCAATATTAATCGAATATGAATTGGCATTAATCGTCATTTTTTTACGGAATAAACTCACAATACTTATAGCAAACAAAACGCCAGTAAGTAAGCTCAACACAATGATACCACCAAAAAAAATCACCTTAAAATATTGTTTGGGGATCAAAGGCATGACAGCATCAGAGATAAATAAAAAGATAAATAAATAAAAGTGACAACGTGCGACTGACATAGTAAAACTAGCCATTGATATTGTGAAAAAAATATATGAGCGCCGAGTAAAACAACGAAATTCAAATGTACGATTTTCCATAAACTATTCCCTATTTTCTTTTAAGAGAAGTGCATGAAGTTTTTTTAATTATGTTGTGGTCAACGAATTTATTACTTTTTATTTATATTGTTAACCTTAGTCATTTTAACGCTTAATAAAAATTAATATCAAATCATTGTACTTGTTTCACATATCATTGGTAAACCTGCCAATAGCCAATACAATTAGTAAATTATTTTTGATTAGCAATAATAGATAGGACAGATATTTATCACGCAAGAACAATATCGCCGCAACGAGATTGAAGCCAAAAAAGTCGATGAACTTATTCAAGCCAATATCGAAAATATACCCGGTTGAAGAAAAAAATCTTTCTTCTCACGTTTCTTAAGTGTGTTTAATGGTGGCTAATATATTCACCAGTTAAGAGACAATTAAAGTTTATCAAAACAGTTGATGGCTATTTAAACATTTAAATAGCCATTGTTTTATCACAATGTATAAAAAATAAATGCGCATGACCTACTTTCTGACATAAAGGTAACGATTTTCTAAATCATGTGAAGCATTCACTAGAAATTCAGCTGTTTTAGATGATAAAGTTTGATCCACCGAGATTAATGTAAAATCTGGTTTAAGAACTTGTTCATGAAGATATTGTGTGAATTCAAAAAACTGATCGATATCTTTTTTGGATAATAGAGGAATTTTCCCCTTTACTGTCAGCATCTTAATACGCTTATTGTCAAACTCAAGGATAAGTGTTTGATTAACCCAAACAGTGTTTTCGACTTTCAATCTTATTACTTTTTGTAATGCTGACCATTGAAACATTTGATTCAATTTTTTATGGTCATCAATATTAATCGAATATGAATTGACATTAATCGTCATTTTTTTACGGAATAAACTCACAATACTTATAGCAAACAAAACGCCAGAAAGTAAGCTCAACACAATGATTCCACCAAAAAAAATCACCTTAAAATATTGTTTGGGGATCAAAGGCATGACAGCATCAGAGATAAATAAAAAAATGAGACAACATGTGATTAACAGAGTAAAACTAACTATTGATATTGTGAAAAAAATAAATGAGCGCCGAGTAAAACAACGAAATTCAAATGTACGATTTTCCATTAACTATTCCTTATATTTGTTTTAGAACTATAGTCTAAAGACTTTTTTAATTATATCGATATTGAATAATTTATCTCTTTTTTATTTATATTATTCACTTTATCTATCTTAACTCATAATAAATATGGATGCTCAAATCATTGTGCTTGATTCACATATCGTTTGTAAAACGTGCCAATAACCAATACAATTAGCAAATTATTTTTTATTAGCAATAATAGATAGGACATATATTCATCATGCAAGAACAATATCGCCCCGACGAGATTGAAGCCAAAGTGCAACAGCATTGGCTAGAAAACAAAACATTTCATGTTACTGAAGATCCTTCAAAAGAAAAATACTACTGTTTATCAATGTTACCTTACCCTTCGGGACGTTTGCATCTTGGTCATGTCCGGAATTACACCATTGGCGATACTATTTCACGTTACCAACGTCTAAATGGCAAAAATGTATTACAACCTATTGGTTGGGACGCCTTCGGTTTACCGGCGGAAGGTGCGGCAGTTAAAAATAATACCGCACCAGCCAAATGGACGTATGAAAATATTGCTTATATGAAAAAGCAATTACAATTATTAGGTTTTGGTTACGATTGGGATCGTGAAGTCACCACTTGCCGACCGGAATACTACAAATGGGAACAGTGGTTCTTTACTAAACTGTATGAAAAAGGCTTAGTTTACAAGAAAACCTCAGCTGTTAACTGGTGCCCTAACGATCAAACTGTATTGGCTAATGAACAGGTTGTTGAGGGCTGTTGTTGGCGCTGTAATACGCCGGTTGAGCGTAAAGAGATCCCACAATGGTTTATTAAAATCACTGACTATGCCGAAGAGCTTCTTAATGATTTAGATACCCTTGAAAGCTGGCCAGAACAAGTAAAAACCATGCAACGTAACTGGATTGGCCGTTCGGAAGGTGTCGAGTTTGATTTTGCAGTTGAAAACTACAATGATAAATTGCGTGTTTACACAACTCGTCCTGATACGTTAATGGGCGTGAGTTTTGTATCAGTTGCTGCTGAGCATCCACTGGCACAATTAGCAGCGAAAGATAATCCGAAAATTGCGGAATTTATTGCAGAATGCAAAAATACCAAAACAGCAGAAGCCGATATGGCAACCATGGAGAAAAAAGGCATTGCCACCGGATTTTATGCTATTCATCCATTAACGGGTAATAAAGTACCGGTATGGATTGCCAACTTTGTCTTGATTGAATATGGCACAGGTGCGGTTATGGCTGTACCGGGTCATGACGAGCGGGACTATGAATTTGCGTCAAAATATGACTTACCAATAAAACCAGTGATTTTAGATGAGCAAGGCAACGCGCCGGATCTTTCTCAAACAGCTTACACCGAGCACGGTATATTATTTAATTCGGGTGAATTTGACGGGCTTAATTTTGATCAAGCATTCAATGCTATCGCCGACAAACTTACGGCATTAGGTATTGGTGAACGTAAAGTCAATTATCGCTTGCGTGATTGGGGGGTTTCCCGTCAACGTTATTGGGGTGCACCAATTCCAATGGTGACACTCGAAGACGGCACCACCATTCCAACGCCGGAAGATCAACTACCGGTTATTTTACCGGAAAATGTCGAAATGAATGGCATCACCAGCCCAATTAAAGCCGATCCTAACTGGGCAAAAACAACCGTTAACGGGCAACCGGCGCTGCGTGAAACCGATACTTTTGATACATTTATGGAATCAAGTTGGTATTATGCACGATATACTTGTCCGCATTACGACAAAGGGATGTTAGATGAAAAAGCGGCAAACTACTGGTTGCCAGTCGATCAATATGTTGGCGGTATCGAACATGCTATTATGCATTTACTCTATTTCAGATTCTTCCATAAATTGATGCGTGATTTTGGCTTAGTCAATTCCGATGAACCGGCTAAACGTTTACTTTGTCAAGGTATGGTGCTTGCTGATGCATTTTACTACACCAGCCCAACTAACGAACGTATTTGGGTATCACCGACCGAAGTTACCATTGAACGTGATGAAAAAGGCCGCATTTGCAAAGCAACCGACAGCAAAGGTAATGAGCTGGTGCATGCGGGTATGACCAAAATGTCGAAATCGAAAAATAACGGTATCGACCCACAAGAAATGGTTGAAAAATATGGCGCAGATACTGTTCGACTATTTATGATGTTTGCCTCGCCAGCAGATATGACCCTTGAATGGCAAGAATCTGGTGTTGAAGGTGCAAACCGCTTTATTAAACGTGTATGGCGTTTAGTTTATGAACATGCCCAACAAGGTGCCTGTGCCAAACTTGACGTTGCGCAATTAAATGCTGAGCAAAAAACACTACGCCGTGAATTGCATAAAACAATTGCTAAAGTGAGTGATGATATCGGGCGTCGCCAAACATTCAATACCGCCATTGCTGCTGTAATGGAATTTATGAATCGGCTGCAAAAAGCACCACAAGCAACCGAACAAGATCGTGCGTTAATGAACGAAGCATTAAATGCGATTGTACGATTACTCTATCCAATGATTCCGCATGTGTGTTTTATCATGTGGCAAGCGTTAGGACACAGTGAATCAATCGACGATACCACTTGGCCGGTAGCTGATGAATCTGCAATGGTTGAAGATGAAAAACTGATTGTTGTGCAAATTAACGGTAAAGTACGTGGTAAATTCACTGTTCCGGCAGATGCCGATCAAGACTTTGTGCTTGAACAAGCCAAACAAGAAGCCAATATTCAAAAATATTTAGCTGATGTGACAATTCGTAAAGTCATTTATGTGCCGGGTAAATTATTGAATTTGGTGGTGGGTTGATATTGTTAGATAACTAAACTACAGGTGGTAATACGATGAAAAAATATTTTGCATTACTCATGTTATTGGCAGTATCACTTACTGGCTGTGGATTTCATTTGCAATATGATACAGAAGTGCCCGAGCGTTTTAAAACTTTAACTTATGTCAGTTACGACCCTTATGGTCGACTGTCACGAGATATTAAAGAGCTATTGAGAGACAATAACGTCACGTTAGTCAATCAAGATAACGGCGGGCAGATACCTTCATTAAAAATTATCAGTGACTCGCTTAATCGTAGCACTATCTCGATTTATCAAGACGGTAAAGCGGCTGAATATCAACTTGTGCTGACCATTCAAGCACAAGTGATTATTGCCGGACAAGATATCTACCCGATTAATGTTCGAGTTTTTAGAACATTTTTTGATAATCCTGCTGCGGCATTGGCAAAAACAGCAGAACAAAATTTAATTGAAGATGAGATGTATCGACAAGCAGCTAAACAAATTATCCGTAAATTAAAATCGGTTGATGCTGTAAATTAAAATATTGTTATGATAAGAATCAATGCAGATCAAATCAGCCACCAATTAGGATCGCCCTACTATCTGTTATTAGGTAGCGATCCTTACTTACAACACTACGCTCAAACCACGCTTCGCAAAGCGATGCAACAAGCGGGCTATGAAGAGCAAAACCTCTTTACGATCGATAACCAAACCGATTGGAACAAAATTTATGACTGCTGTCAGTCATTAAATCTGTTTTCCAGCAAAACCCTGATCTTATTAGATTTTGGCGAAAGTGGCTTAAATGCTGCCATTGCAAGCAAACTTAACACACTTAGCCAAGAGCTAACCGCTGATGTCGCGCTTATCATCAGTTTGAGTAAGATCACCAAAGCGCAAGAAAACGCACCATGGTATAAAGCACTATCCGATAAACTTGTGGTGGTCAACTGCTCAACGCCTGATTTTTCTCAATTACCACAGTGGCTAAATAACCATTTACAACAAAATGAGGTAACAATTGAAAAATCAGCCATTGAACTTTTGTGTTACTATTACGAAGGCAATTTATTAGCCTTAACCCAAATTATTGAGCAGCTTAAGTTATTGTTTCCCAACCAAACTATCAGTTATGAACAGATAGAAAACAATATCAATGATTCGGCTATTTTTACCCCCTATCATTGGATTGATGCCATGCTTGCGCAAAAAACTAAACGAGCGATTCATATATTACAACAACTTAAAGTTAACGATGTTGAGCCGTTGATATTGTTACGCACTATTCAACGAGAGCTTATTTTAGTCATCAATTTAAAAAAAGGCTTACAGCACAAAAACTTCAAGCAGATATTTGATGAATATAAAGTCTGGCAAAACAAAAGAACAATCTATACCGCTTTTTTAAATCGTTTTACGATTAACGATCTCTATGCAGTATTGGCCAAACTGACTGAAATTGAAATCAGTTTAAAGCATGATAATCAGTTAGCAATTTGGGATGCGCTGTCGAGTTTATCGATGCAGTTTATGGGTTTTAAGCAATGTTAACAGCACTACTGGGCGGCACCTTCGATCCGATTCACTATGGACATATCCGGCCGGCAAAAGCATTGGCAAAAGAGGTCGGTTTAACGCAAATTTGCCTGCTCCCGAATCATATTCCACCACATAAACCCCAGCCCGATGCCACAACGGCGGAGCGATTGGCAATGTTAGAGCTTGCGATCGTTGATTTACCGCTGTTTTCAATCGATACAAGGGAGTTAAACGTCGAGGCGGCTCGCCCGTCTTATACTATCGATACGCTGGCACAGTGGCGTAAACAAAACGGCAGCCAAAAAGGGCTTGCCTTTATTATGGGTCAAGATTCCTTGCTTAGTTTACCAAGCTGGAAACAGTGGCAAAACTTACTTGATTATTGCCACCTACTTATCTGCCAACGCCCGCATTATAGTGAAAAAATTACCGATCTGACTTTGGCCAAATGGATTGCCAAGCACCAAACCACAAATGTGGCTGATCTGCATGCTTCGCCAGCGGGCTATATCTATTTTGCCCATACGCCACTTGAGGATATATCAGCAACCCAAATCAGACAAAATATTAACGACCCTAAAAACGTTGAAAACTTGCTACCCCCACCAGTTTGGCGCTATATTCATCAGCATGGGCTTTATAATGCAAAGAAAATTTAGAAAGGACTTTACATCTGGCACTTTTTTCGGCATTATTTTGCCGCTGCATTTATATATTCTAAATTCAGTTTTCTGTGTTTATACTCAAAATCACTAAATTGGCATTAGCAAAAATCCAATAGGCTTTACTTGCAATGTCTAATTTTACCGCTTTTCGTACTCACATTGATTAACATGTGTATTGTCGTGAGTGCAATGAGTATAATTAATTTGTTGTATTTATTAATAAGAGGCCCCAATGGCAAAAGAAGATAACATTGAAATGCAAGGTACTATACTTGATACTCTTCCAAACACGATGTTTCGTGTTGAACTTGAAAATGGTCATGTCGTTACTGCACATATATCCGGTAAGATGAGAAAAAACTATATTCGTATTCTAACTGGCGACAAAGTTACGGTTGAAATGACGCCTTATGATCTTTCAAAAGCTCGTATCATCTTCCGTAGTCGCTAATCGTTATCAGACTTATTGTTTTTTAAATAATTAACCACCTAATCGGTTATTTCTCTTTTTTTAATACAATTGCGTCGACTGATGTCGACGCAAGCGCTTTTCTATTATCTAAAATGAGCCTGTCTATTTGATTCTTGAACATTCAAACCGCAATCGGTAGTAATTAAGTATATTAACTTACGCAAAATCGATTTTATCATCGTGGCTTAATTGATATTTAATTGACTAACGACTACTTTGCTTAGCGCTTTATACTAAAAAAATGGCGCCGATAGTAAGCGGCGCCATTGTATTTTATTCTCATTAAGTCAATCTATCGGCTTATCAACAATTCAAATTGCAACATCCGATAATTGAGTTAATCGACTTGTGAAAAGTCCATATCTTCGTATTTAATCCATTTGGTTTTTTTGACGATTTTATAACCGAAGTAGATCACAAAAAACAGTGGAATACCGATATAAGTTGCTATCACCCCATTCCAGTCAATGGTATCTTGCAAGAATGCTTCATAGTTTTGACCTAAGGTAATGATTAAACAAAGTACAAAGGCAAAAATCGGTCCGAATGGGAAGAAATTCGAAAAGTAAGGCAATTTGTTTAAGTCTAATCGTTGCGCCATGTAGCCTTTTCTAAAACGGTAATGGCTAATGGCAATACCTAACCAAGCAATAAAGCCGGTCATACCTGACATATTGAGTAACCATAAGTAAACTTGTTGGTCTTTAAACATCGAAGTTAAGAAACATAACATAGCAATAATGGTTGTTGCTATTAAAGCAAAGCGTGGTACGCCCGATGAAGATAATCGAGAGAACATTTTTGGCGCTTTACCCTCTTTAGCTAAGGCGTACAGCATACGAGTAGAGGCGTATAAACCTGAGTTACCGGCTGATAATACCGAGGTCAAAATCACCGCATTCATCACCGCCGCTGCCGATAATAAACCAGCATGCTGGAACACTAAGGTAAACGGGCTGACGCTGATGTCGGTTTCATCATTGCGCAATAAATTAGGATCGTCATAAGGTATCAATACGCTGATGATAAAAATTGCGAAAATATAGAACAGTAAAATACGCCAAAACACTTGTCTCATTGCTTTAGGAATATTTCTTTTCGGATCTTCTGACTCACCAGCGGCAATGCCGATAAGTTCAGTTCCCTGAAAAGAAAACCCAACGACCATAGCCACACCAATCATGGATGAAAAACCACCGACAAAAGGCGCATCACCATACCGCCAATTGCCAAAAGCGCTTTTAACCCCATCATGATGTAAGATACTGTAAAACATCGCAATCCCAATAATAATAAAGATAATTACAGTGACTACTTTGATTAATGAGAACCAGAATTCAGCTTCACCAAAACCTTTTACCGATATATAGTTTAAACAAAAAATAATGCTTAAAAATAACAAGCTCCACAGCCAACTATATTCACCAACATCAAACCAATACGAGATAACCAGTTGCGCCGCCACTAAATCAACCGCAACGGTGATCGCCCAGTTATACCAATAGTTCCAGCCAATAGCAAAACCAAACGCTTCATCGACATAACGTGCGCCATAAGTGGCAAAAGTGCCGGAAACCGGAAGGTAAGCGGCTAACTCGCCAAGGCTGGTCATTAAAAAGTAGACCATAATGCCAATAATCGCATAGGAGAGCAGTGCGCCTCCGGGCCCAGCAGTTGCAACGGTCGCCCCCGAAGCAACAAACAATCCAGTACCAATTGAGCCACCGATTGCTATCATGGTTAAATGACGAGCTTTTAAATCCCGTTTTAATTTATAATTCATAACAATATTCTTCTTTTTAAAGAGATTAAATTACATAAAAAAATTCAGTCATAGTCGGCTTTGCTTTTGAATATCAACCAATAACTGAGAAAATCTAACTTAACAGTTTGTGTTTATTTATCTATAACAAATAAAGTGCGGTGAAGTGTAGCAAAAAAACAGCAGTGCGAGATAAATAATTCTAATAATAAGACCAGTTTATTAAATATAAGCAATACTTATACCCTAGTTAGCTGTTCTAATTGGGATAAATAATCGAGTGCCTGCTGGCGACAGTTACCGCACATCTCAAAGCAAGGCTTTAAACGGCCACAGACAGAAGGTCGGGATGATTGCCCAAATAAGCGACAGTGAAAATCTTCATCCAAATGAATACAGGCAACGCCAGCCGGTTTACCGTTAGGCATGCCAGGAATAGCCGATGAGATCGACGGCGCAATACAACAAGCGCCACAATTTTCACGGCATTTAAATAAATCAGTCATCGCATTACCTTTTATTTAACGATCATCGATAAATTTTGTTGGAGACAATAGCAAGATAGCGGTAAAATAGCGAGCTAATTTTTTAACCCCCTTATTAATTGCGAAGAAAATATTATGGCAAAAGCAAATGAGATAAAACGAGGCGATGCGGTCACTTATAACGGTAAATTATTACTGGTCAAAGAAATTGACGTTCAAAGCCCAAGCGCACGTGGAGCAAGCACCCTTTATAAAATGCGTTTTACCGATGTCAGAAATGGCGGTAAAGTTGAAGAACGCTTTAAAGGTGATGATATTATCGACACTATCGAACTATTTCGCCGTCCGGTCAGCTTTTCTTATATTGACGGTGATGAATACGTGTTTATGGATAATGAAGATTACACTCCTTTTATTTTCAAAAAAGAACAAATTGAAGAAGAATTACTGTTTATTCCTGAAGGTGGCATGAATGGCATCCAAGTTTTAATGGCAGACGGTGAAGTTGTTGCATTAGAGTTGCCGCAAACGGTAGATTTAGAAATTATTGAAACTTCACCGAGTATCAAAGGCGCTTCGGCCAGTGCGCGCACCAAACCGGCGACCTTATCAACAGGTTTAGTTATTCAAGTGCCTGAATATATCGATAACAACGAAAAAGTGAAAATTCATATCGCTGAACGTCGTTATATGGGACGAGCGGAATAATTAATAGTATGGTGACAAGTACATATAATCAAAATAAATTGCATAAACGATTGCGTCGTCTAACAGGCGAAGCGATTGCCGACTTTAATATGATTGAAGAGGGTGATCGTATTATGGTCTGTTTATCCGGCGGTAAAGATAGTTATACTTTGCTTGATATTCTGATTAATCTAAAAATAAGCGCACCGGTCAATTTTGAATTGATTGCCGTCAATTTAGATCAAAAACAGCCCGGCTTTCCTGAGCATGTTTTACCGGAATATCTGCAATCGTTAGGTATCGAGTACAAAATTGTGCAGGAAAACACCTACGGCATCGTTAAAGAAAAAATTCCGGAAGGCAAAACGACCTGCTCGCTCTGTTCTCGTTTGCGTCGAGGAATTTTATATCGCACCGCAACCGAACTGGGGGCGACCAAAATTGCGCTCGGTCATCATCGTGATGATATATTAGAAACACTGTTTCTTAACATGTTTTATGGCGGAAAGCTTAAAGCGATGCCACCTAAGTTGGTTAACGACACGGGCGAACATATCATTATTCGTCCGCTGGCTTATTGCAAAGAAAAGGATATCGCCAAATATGCCGACATTAAGCAGTTTCCAATTATTCCTTGTAATTTATGTGGCTCACAACCTAATTTACAGCGACAAGTGATTAAAGAGATGCTTAACGAGTGGGATAAGAAATTCCCCGGACGGATTGAAACCATGTTCCGTGCAACACAAAATATCACCCTATCACACCTTTGTGATACTCACCTTTTCGATTTTAAAGGAATTAAAAAAGGTGATATCGATGAAAATGGTGGCGATTTAGCTTTTGATCGGGAAGAGTTACCACCAATAGTTGGTTTTAATGCTGCTGAGCTTGATGATCAAGAGATGATCCTTTGGAAAGAGGCAAATTAAGCTTAAACTGATCAACGCTATTACGCTATATCGGCGCTAGTTATTACTAACGCCGATAGTTTCTTAAATGTTTTCTTTGATTTCTTATATTTTCAAATTAACTTAATTGTTAATATCATTTATCGCAGCCAAAACTGTTCTTACCAATGATTTCCAAAATAGTTTCTTTTATTTTCAATATTTCCAAATCAACTTATTTTTCACTATCATTTTACACTTATCTAAAAGGTTTACTTTGCTAATCAATGAATAAACATATATTGTCATTTATTATGAGATATAGCCTGATAATTACTGAAGTTAACACCGTTTACCGCTATCAATAATTATCATGATAGATGATTTACTATAGCATTTCTTTAATTTCCAATATCGCCAAAATACTTAATTATTAATCTCATTGATATGATTACCCTGCCAATTAATTAATACTCACATCATCAAATTTCATTATCGATTATAACCCGCTAGCAACTTAAATTAATCCCGTGTATCGCTATCAATAACTAACTCGACAGATTGTTTCTTAAATTGTTTATTTTATTTCCTATATTGCTAAATTAGACTTTGTGATCATAATATTCAAAGTTTATCTAAACTATTATTCCGGCTGATTAATGTAGATAGCTATTAAAGCAATCCATTATAATATATAAACCGTTAGTACCCAATTCAAAACTTATCTTTGTCTCGATCAGTCGACAGCTATTGTTTCTTAATACATTTCTTAAATTTCTTATACCCCTAAATTAACTTGTTTAATCGTACTGTTAAATAATTAATAAAAGGTTGATGTGTAACAGATAAATAACAAATATCATCACGCTTGATTGCATAATATAATCTATTGGTTAGCGAAGCTACAGCTTGCCTTGATACAAGCTTGCACTATCACCAGAATTGTTTAACAGTTTTCTAAATTGGCGTATAAATTTGTTTCCTAAAATGTCAATTAAGTGTTTTTAGTTTCCATATATAAGATTTTATCTAATTAATTATTGATTTAAAGTCTATCTAAGATACTATTTGTAATGATAAATTTATCAAAAGATCGCCCTATTCTATCGTTGAAAAATAGAGATTTATTATTGATTTGTCAGTGTTAGATCAGCGGTGGCATGCGCAATGATCACTGATCGATTAATTAGTATCTAAATTAACTTATTAACACATCAATTAAAGAAAACCTGTTTCTTAATCAATTTATTTGATCCGATCATTTAACGTTAATTTAAAACTTTGATCCTGCTCACGAATTAACAATAAAGTAAGCTAATTTTATTGTGGAATAACCGACCTTCACATAAAATTGAAACGTTCCAATTTTACAACACAGCTTGTAATTTGATCCGTTTAAATAACCTAAATAATAGGAGAACAATGTGAAACTACAGTTTTTAGGTACCGCTGCTTCTGAAGGTATTCCCAATCCTTTTTGTAAATGCGATATTTGTCAAAAAGCACGAATACAAAAAGGTAAAAATATCCGCACCCGAAGTTCGGTAATTATCGATGATATCTTGCAAATCGATTTTGCCCCAGAGTTTAGTTATCAAGTTATGCGTGATAATATTGATGTGACCAAAATCAAAGATCTTCTTTTTACCCATACCCACCCCGACCATTTTAATGTCGGTGATCTATTTAGTCGTATGGTCGATTATGGTTTTAATATCGATCATCCGTTGTCTGTTTATGGCAATGATATTGCGATAAATGGCTGTTTAAACGTTCTACCCGGTTATAGCCCGGAGCGGTTTGTGTTTAATTTGCTGGTGCCATATCAAACGGTAACCAGTTCGGCCGGCTATCGTATTACCCCATTGCTGGCGAATCATGCCAAATGGGAATTTTGTTATATTTACCTGATCGAAAAAGACGGCAAAACGGTACTGCACGGACACGATTCCGGCTATTTTCCGGAGCTCACCTGGCAATGGTTAAAAGCAAGTGGTAAAAAAATCGATTTAGCGGTTTTTGAATGTACTTATGGCTATAAGCAAAATGATCGCACTAATAATCATATGAGTATTGAAACGGTCATTGCTGCGCAAAAACGTATGTTAGATGATGCGATCTTCGACTCTTCAACCCAACTTATCACCTCGCATCACTCACATAGTAGTGGATTTATGCACGACCAATTAGTTGAAATATTTGAACCTTATCATATTCAAGTCGCTTACGACGGCTTAATTAAGACAATTTAATATTGGAGTTTTATATGTCAAAAATACCCAGTTTGCTACTTATGATGTTTTTACAATATTTTGTGCAAGGTGCATGGAATATGGTTATCGGCGCAGTACTTGCTGCTCATGATTTAAAAGAGATTGTCGGTTCAACTTATTCGGTTTTGGGCATAGCTACCATTATTTCGCCACTGTTTGTGGGTATGGTTGCCGATAGATTTATCGCCTCGCAAAAAGTCATGGGCGTGTTACACATTATTAATGCTTGTGTTTTATTTACTATTCCCAATTTTATTCTCAGCGGTAATGTGACCGGCTTTTTAATTATGATCTTTATTGTTGGCTTGCTGTTTTACCCAACTACTGCCTTAGCCAATAGCGTAAGCTTCAGACATATTGACGGTGTTCGTTGGTTCCCAATTGTTCGGGTCTTTGGTACCATTGGTTTTATGGTTGCCGGGTTAATTCTCGGGTTTACCGGTTTTTCAACTTCGATTAATTCGTTTTTACTTGCCGCTGGTGCCTCTGTGGTATATGGCTTATATTGCTTTATGCTACCTAATACACCGCCAAGTGGCAAAAACAAAAAATTCTCGCTACGTGATGTTTTGTGTTTAGATGCGTTATCGCTGTTTAAAGATAAATACTTTACTATCTTTATGCTATCAACCTTTATTTTGATGATAACCAAAACTGCTTATAGTGCTTATCTACCTGTCTATTTACCGGTATTGGGTATTGAGCCAGCGTCCATGATGCAAATTGCCATTGCTACCGAAGTCATATTTATGTTTATGTTATCTTTCTTATTAAGTCGTTATGGATTTAAAAAGATCATCTTATTTGGTGCCATTTGTTGGGTAATTCGCTCTTTAATGCTGTCCTTAGCCGCCACGGCAGGAGGTGTTGAGATGTATTTCTATATTATTGGTACACTACTATTACAAGGTATCTGTTGGGACTTCTTCTTTACAGCCGGGGATATTTATGTAGATAAAAAAGCCGGAACTGAAATTAAAGCTCAAGCGCAAGGATTACGTTTTATTGTTTCCAATGGTTTTGGTCTGTTTATGGCAGCGTCAGTCTGTGGATTTATCAATAATCGGGTTGTAACTGAAAAGTCTTTAGAGCAAGCCGGACCTCAATGGCAGCAGTTTTGGATCTATCCGGCTGTGGTTGCGGCCATTGTGGCGGTCGGATTCTGGTTCTTCTTTAACGATAAAGATGTGATTATGACATCTAAAGCAAAATCCTAAGCAAGTAGCCTTTAACCTATTAATTACAATATTGCTAATAATGCCTTTATTAGCAATATTGCTCGCTGATTAACTCATTAATAAGCGCAATCACTTGCTTAGCACTAAATTGCCCGCTTATCCAACCCGATAAATATTGACCGATAATATGTTCAACTAAGTGCAGATTAATCGCTTTGCCATTGATACTGTTTTCCCGTATACCATTAGCATATTGCAATTGGGCAACCGGTAGCCAGGGTGATTGATTAACAATCGGCTGATTTTGCATAATATTTTTTTGCGCCGTTGCACCGCCCAGTAAAGCAATTTGTTCATTGATTTCAGCCGAATAGAGCCAATCAAAAAAAGTTTTTACCGCTTTGTCTTTTTGACTATATTTAGACATACCCAGCGATCCACCACCAAATAAAGCACGATTACCCGGCACATTGCTATAGCCAATCAATGGTAAAATATCCCGATGATTGATATAGCTAAACAAATTAGTATAGACAATTAGCATTGCCAGTTTACCCTGTTCGAATAAATTAACCGACTGTTGCCACCAACTGGCATCAATGTTGTTTGCTGACTGAATAAAGGTCTGTAATTGGGTTAAGGTACTTAGCGCAATCGAGTGATTTAAACACAGTTTATCTTCATTAAATAATTTTCCACCTTGCGCATAGTAACGAAGTAAAAACTCTGATGCGATAATCTCGTCATTACCCAGCGTAATGCAACTACCATACTCGATTGGGGATTCACTATTATGCTGTTGATTAAAAAATGTGGCGATCTGATTGAAATCTTTAAAATTTGTCGGGATCTGCAAGTGCTGTCGATACTTTTCAAAGTAAGCGCGTTTGATCAACGGATCGTCAAATAAATCTTTACGATAAAACAGCATCTGCACACTCGGATCAAATGGTATGGCATAGGCTTTGTTATCCACATAACTAAATCGCTCAACGATCTCCGGTTGATAGCGTTCAAACAGCGATGCCACATTGAGATCAAGCTCGATTAACGGCTTAAATATGGAAGGCGCAAACCAAGGTAAACCTGCCATATCGAGTCGAACAATATCGATTTGTGGGTGCTGGTCAAAATTCTCAACAATGTCGTAAATCTCATCAAAGGGTTTTACAATTAAGTTGACATCAATACCGCTGACTTTTTTAAAGTGGGGTAGCAATTTTTTAACGGCTTCAGTCGACGGGCTGGGTAAAATCAGAAAATTAATCACTTGCGCCGTTTGCGATAAGCCCCTTACTGCGCTATCGGGTAATTTAGTCGGTAATATAGCGGGTAATAATGAAAAGCCTTTATTAGCTAACGGCGTGATTGGTTTATCTTCAATTAATTTAATGATCTGCTCGCTCAACATCCCATAATTCATATGGTATTGGTAAAAGTCACTTTCATAATAAAAACGGTTATTGGCTAATGTGTAAATGGGTGGGCACTTATCTAAACTGCCAAAAAAGTTAGCGTTTCTGATAAAATGCGCCTGCTCCATATCCATGGTGATAATGGCATGATATTGAGGGTGTTGCTCAGTAAAAAATTGAAAAGATAAATTATAACTGCTTTCTGACGGCGCTGAAGCAATGGAATCTAATCGCACTGAATAATTTTGCTGGGCAAAAGCATTTTCCAGCCCTTGCTTGAACAAATTCGCATGATGATGTTGATAGCTATAGCAAAATAAGCCAATATGCCGATAGTGATGCTTTATCATTTGTGCGGCGATATCCTCGCCTGCTTGTTCAAAATCTAAGGTGATAAATTGCTTAGCTTGAGCCGGTTTGCGATAGACAAAAATGATTTTTTCATCGGCTATTTTAATCGATTGATAATAAGGTTGCGCATCAGCTAAAGCGCTAATGGTGATAACAGCGTGATCACGTTTGACGGCCACTTTTGAGATATGTTGTAATTCAAGCTCTTTTGAGTCATAGGTCAAATAGAGTGCTAGTTCGTAACCTTGATCGTTGGCATAATTAAACAGACCTTCATAAAGGTAAGCGTACTGTTCTTTAGTGATATTGGGCAAAATTACCGATATGGTTTTAGCACTGCCCTCTTTTAAGATTTTGGCTTGTAAGTTAAGTTGATAGCCTAACTGTTGTACGGCTTGTTCAACTAATTTGATTTTTTTGACACTGACATTACCCCGACCATTAAGCACATTTGATACCGTGCCGTGCGATACCCCCGCCAATTTCGCAATATCTTTGATCGTTGCCATTAAATTTAAAACTCCAATAAAATCTAAATCGGTATAAAAAGCTTTTAAGCCGATGTTATCTCACGGCTAACACCGTTAGATTGTCAAGAACTTTCAGAAAATACCTATGTTTAAGTATAAAACTGAGCTATTTTACTTTGTCATTTAGCCAGGCAATCATTTTGGTTCCTAACGTCAGTGATATTATACAGGTAGATTTCTTGTCAAAAACTTTCAGAAAACACCTATGTTTCAGTATAAAACTGAGCTATTTTACTTTGTCATTTAGCCTGCTTTAGCAAGGCAGTCATTTTGCTTCCTAACGTCAGCGATATTATACAGGTAGATTTCTTGTCAAGAACTTTCAGAAAACACCTATGTTTTAGTATAAAACTGAACTATTTTACTTTGACATTTAGCCTGCTTTAGCAAGGCAATCATTTTGCTTGCCTAACGTCAGCGATATTATACAGGTAGATTTCTTGTCAAAAACTTTCAGAAAATACCTACGTTTCAGTATAAAGCTGAACTATTTTACTTTGCCATTTAGCCCGGCTTAGTTTGGCAATCATTTTGCTTGCCTAACGTCAGCGATATTATACTGGCATATTTCTTGTCAAGAACTTTCAGAAAATACCTATGTTTAAGTATAAAAGAGCTAATTGTTGCTTAACCATTTAGCCCAGCTATGTTGGACTATCTCTCTTTCTTGCTTAAAGCTGTCGCTTTCAACCAAACTTGGGCGAAGTTGTAATGCTAATTGATGTATTTCATTACGCATATCAATATAAGCGTTGGTGAGCGCTTGCGCTTCGGTTTCATCCATAATTTGATAATTGGCTGCTAATTCTAAAATACGTACGTTATCACTCCAATGGGTTATTTTAGGATATTGATTGGCATAATTTAGCACAAGATATTGTGATAAAAATTCAATATCGCCAATGCCACCTTCGTCAATTTTTAAATTAAACCGATCCGCTTGGGTAGTGCCTAAATGTAGGCGCATTTTTTCACGCATCTCTCTGACGTCGGTTTTTAATTGGCTTTCATCCCGTGCTTTGCAAAGTACTTGGCGGCGAATTTGGTTAAATTGTTCAATTAGCTCAGCCTCACCATAAACCGCACGGGCTCGCACTAAGGCTTGATGTTCCCATGTCCATGCTTCATGCATTTGGTAATCTTCAAACGCCGTTAAACTACAGGCTAATAAGCCGGCATCGCCCTGTGGGCGCAAGCGTACATCAACTTCATATAAAATCCCAAAGCTGGTACGGACATTAAATAAATGGACAATACGTTGTACCAGTCTTAAATAGAATTGCCGACTATCTATCTGTTTTTCACCATTGGTGACACTACTGGCCGGGCAGTTATGTAAAAAGACCAAATCCAGATCGGAACCATAACCCAGCTCCCAGCCACCTAATTTACCGTAAGCTATCACCACTAAACCTTTTTGGTTGTCAGTGAGATAATCCGGCTTGCCATAACGGCTTACCATTTGATTCCATGCCATTTGTACAACAAAATCCAGTAACGCTTCTGCCACGTAAGTTAGGTGATCACTCACTTTCATGGTGGTTAATACATGCTGCACATCAGCAGCAGCAATATGCAGTAGCTGCATCTGTTTAAACTGACGTAAGGCTTCGAGTTGTTGCTCTTCATCATCAACCGCTATACGCAGTAAATATTGATACAGTTCACTTTTATAAGCATCAGGGGCGACCGTTTGATAGAGCGAGTTGATATCAATCAGTTCATCTAACAAAATGGGATAATGGGCTAATTGGTCGCTGATCATTGGCGATGCGCTACATAAGCGGATCAATTGTTTCAGTGCGGTTGGATACTCAAGCAGTAGCTCCAGATAGGTGGTACGACTAACGATGTTTACCAGTAATGGAAAAATTCTTGGCAGTAAAATAAGTGGTTGTTGTTCATGACAAGTCAAAGCGAGTAATCGTGGCATTAGCTGATCTAAAATCTCACGCCCTCGCACGCCGATTGTTCGTTTGCCGATATCATCTCGAAATTGCAGCAACAATTGACATAGCTGCTGCGCATCTTGCTCGTTTAAGCCGGGTAATACGGCTTTGACATCAGTCAATTGTAAATCCGGCACCCATAGATCATCAAACGGATCATTATCGTGTTTAGATTGGCTCGATTCTGGTATATCTTCGCCAATTAATTCATTAAATATTTGTCGATTAAGTTGCATTCGTTTAGATAAATCATCGCTAAACGTTGACCAGTTATCAAAGCCCATGCTGGTCGCCAGACGTAATTGATCGAGTTCGTTTTCAGGCAGGGTTTGTGTTTGTTCATCATTAATGGCTTGCAAAATGTTTTCAGAGCGGCGTAAAAATAGGTAGTTTTCCCGCAATAAAATCACTTCCTCAACATCCAGTAATCCTTCTTGTTCTATCACCTGTAAAGCGTGTAATAAGGAACGAGTCTGTAACCCCACTACTCGACCGCCTCGAATAAGTTGAAACACTTGTACGATAAACTCAATTTCTCGAATCCCGCCAGCGCCGAGTTTTATATTGTTTTTCAAACCTCGACGACGCACTTCTCGTTCAATCATGCTTTTCATATTACGCAATGATTGTAATACGCTAAAATCAATATAACGACGATAAACAAAAGGTTTTAGCATTTGATAGAGTTCTAAGGTATAAGGATCTTGCTGATCACCTAAGACCTTAGCTTTCACCATGGCGTAACGTTCCCAGTCTCGCCCTTGTTCTTGATAATAATCTTCCATAGCGGAAAAACTGAGCACTAACGGGCCACCGTCACCAAGTGGGCGCAAACGCATATCAACCCGATAAACAAAGCCGTCTTCGGTGACGTGATCGAGCGCTTTAATTAGGCGTTGCCCTAAACGAGTAAAAAAAACCGCATTATCCAGCTCTCGTCGTCCACCTTGAGTATGGCCGTGTTCAGGATAAGTAAATATAAGATCAATATCGGAGGAAAAATTCAGTTCACCCCCCCCTAATTTACCCATACCTAAAATCAGTAAAGGCTGCGCAACTCCCTGCCCATTACAAGGCGTACCCCATTCCTGACAGCTTAACTGGTAGAGCCAATTACGAGCCGTGATAATGATCACTTGAGCAAGTTCACTCAGTTGCAATAGTATTTGTTCATCGGTGCTAATCTTAGTCAATTGAGACCATTCAAGACGAGTCAGGATAAAACGACGAAAACATCTTAATGTTTTCATCAATTGCTCCTCATTGGTGACCGATGCTAATTGTTCATTCAGCCAAGTTTGATAAAATCGTCTTTCATCAGCTTGTGGGGGAGCGCTAATCAATTGCGATAACCAGCTAGGATATCGATTAAATGTATCAATCAGAAAATCACTCTGAATTAAAATATCAAGGCTTGCTTGTAAACAATCACGATCAATGTTTGACAAATTTGCCAGGACTTTCTGTTTTTGTTGATTAAATACTTTTTTCAATTCTGTCATGCTGGTCATTCCATTCGAATTAAGATTGTTTTTGAGGTTTTTGCCTGCCAAAAAATAACATTACGCCAACTCTTACCATAACGCAACTTAACAGCATTAATATCAAAAGATTAGCCGTAAACAGGGAGTTATGATGATGATCATAAAATTCAACCTCCTGATAAGAGCCTTGCTGAAGATGAAAGATCTTACTGACGAAAAATCCGGTTAAAACAGTTAATCCAAACATGAGCAGACCGTTTAATACGAATAGTAAAAATGAACTAGTAACGACTTTTAGCCACTGTAATTTTTCATTTACTTTTTGAAATAAACCACGTAAGCACAGATAGCCCAGTACATTACAAATCGTTAAAATCACTAAAAAAAGAAGTAATGAATATAGATGTAAATGCCCATAAACACATAATGCTATAAAATAATAATTATACATTAAGATAAACAATACTAAATGCAGCTTTGGGCTGTTTTGACAGGCTATCGCAGTGTCAATAGATGTTATATCGGGGTTAAAGTATTTAACCATAAGATAGAATATCAGTGGAATGCAAACCAAAATAATCCCAGCGTTAGATAGTAATAGTGATAAAGATTGTAATAGCGGTAGCGGTGTCATTGAATTGCTAAAATAGACGTAGGAAATTAATTTAATAAAAACAGTGGTGATAAACATAATCAATCCACCTTGAAAGCTATTTTTTCTGGTAATTTGATGGATAGAATATTTATTTAATAAGATCAACGAGACAATAAAAATCATTATTGAAGCAGGAAGATAATCTATAAAAATAAATAATAGGAATCTAACTTTATAGATAAGGTCTTGAGACCAAAAAATTTCAAAGATTGCACGTTGTATCTCAGACACAAAAACCGCATCGATAATCCAAAAGCTTAAGCTAAATAGCCAGAAAAATAACACATACATCAAGGGCAATTTACAATAAGATACCTTCATTCCTACCTATCCTTATCAATTATTTTTTTATTTAAAGTTATGTTGTTATCGCTCAAGTCTAAAAAAGTAGGTGGAGCGAAAATTATTTAGCAAATTTTTTATTATTTGCCAATTAACCTCGTCCACCAGAGATAATTTGTTGTTTTAAATAGTTGTTAAATTAAAATGAATATCGATAACCTAGATTGATCTGTTTTTGATCAAACTTATTACCCACTGAGTAAACAGCATCACCATAAAGATGATGATTTTGATTTAACTGCATATTTACACCGATGCCGTTATCCCACCAGTTACCCCCAAAATCATATTTTTCTTTGGCGACATGATTAAAGGTATAAGCCGTTTCGCCGTCAAACTCTTTTAGGAATCCTGTTTTGATATAAATATCGATTGGGTTGTCATCAATCTGTGTTGAGTATCCTAAAATTGCACTGGTTCGACCGATCAGTGAGTTATAACGGCTTAATTTGGTCTTTAAGCCGTTGCTGGCTTTGATTGTTGCGCTATTTTGTTGTGAATAGGTAAGCTGCATTTGTGGTTCGATATACCATTGGTTGATATAGAAGCGTTTACCGATTTCGGCACCAATTGAAAAGCCTTTAGTATCACCGTCGCCTTTAACCGCATAACCACCACCTGTTTTCGTGTTAAATTTATGTGACATGTGCATATATTTGACTAATGCATCAAAATATAAACCATTGTGTGCTTGTAATGAGGTATATAACGCAACTGAATAGCTTTTGGTATGACCATCTCCGACATGATTATCAGTATTACCACGGGTAAATCCGCCCATAATACCGTAATAGATATCAAGATTATCATTATCCACTTTTCGATCGACGCCGAGTTGCAATCCATAATAGCGCATATCAAAATTAGATAAGCGATTATCATTAAATGAGCTTAATTTACCGGTGTAAATTCGACCCCAGACATCGCCACCGTCACCGTTATTTGTACGTAGCTGCCCCATTCTTTGTAGTAATGTTTGCGTTTCGACATAATTCATTAAATAGTTTGAATTCAGGATATTGGCGGCATTTTTTGCGGTATTAGTCAAAGTTGGTTTTGTTTTATCTTTGCCGGTATCGTTATTATTGCCGTTGTTACCGTCGGTGTTGCCGTTATTACCGTCGGTGTTGCCGTTGTTACCGTCGGTGTTGCCGTTGTTACCGTCGGTGTTGCCGTTGTTACCGTCGGTGTTACCGTTGTTGCCGTCGGTGTTGCCGTTGTTGCCGTCGGTGTTACCGTTGTTGCCGTCGGTGTTGCCGTTATTGTCGTCGGTGTTGCCGTTATTGTCGTCGGTGTTGCCGTTATTGTCGTCGGTGTTGCCGTTATTGTCGTCGGTGTTGCCGTTGTTGTTGTTGTCGTCATCACTGTTATCGTCATTTACAACATTTGGATTGCTAATTGCCGACAATACCCAATCTTCAGAGGTTGTATCACGCTCACCGCTGACTTTGGTTAGCGTGTTAAATAAATAAGGCCCGATATCAAAAGAAGATGCCATAGCAAAATTGGCATTGCCGCCTTGGGTTTCAACTAAAGTTATTTTTTCGGTACCGTTTACCCGGTTGGCGCCAGTTTTATTGTCAATGAGGGCAATTTTATGATCGCCCCAAGCTTGCCTTACGCCAGTAATTTTAAGCAGATCGCCCGCAAGCGTTTGACCTATGCCAGTTCGCATTTCAAACAAACCTTCACCATCTAATGATTGAGCGATAAGCTCCATTTTATTGTGACTATCGAGCGTTAATGGCATGTTCGGGGTTGTGTAAGAATAACCAAAAGAGACTTTAGCTCCTTGATCTAAGGTTAAATGATCAAGATACGAATTATTGGTCATCTTCCACTGACTTTGATTACCCTCCAGGATAAGATTTATCTCGCCTTTATTATTGGCATATTGATTATTGTTATCCATTGAGGTTAATAAATACGATCCATCATAAAGAACGAAGTTTATAAGAGCATCACCCATGCGATCTTTCTTCGCATAAATATCGCCTTCAATAAGCGTTTGACCAGCGATATCAATTTCGCCCCCTAACGATTGAATTGCATTAAATTCTTGATTCGATTTACTCACAATTCGGTTTTTAACATCATCCGAAGTATAAATATTTAAAGACCCATTAAGCTGTTGCATGTTAATAGGGATACCATTGGCAATCATTAAATCAACACCGTTGCCAAATTCCATAACATTATTTTCAAATGGATCAAGATTTACTGAGTTGATTGATTGTTGGTTAAACGCTATACCATGACTTTGTTGACCAGTCATATTGATTGACACATGATCTCTAAACCTTAAATAAGTACGGACAGCGTTAGGATTATTGGATTTAAGCGAATAAATAGCATAGCTATTTTGTCCGGCTGAATTAATGTTAACTTTGTTATGAAAATCGCCTTCGGAGTGAGATTGATCGCTAGAGTTGTACATTCGGATACCAATAAAAGCGTTGCTATTTGAGCTGGTACTATCAATGTTAATTTTATTGTAGGATAAAACTCTACCCTCACTTGCAATATAAATACCGGTACCTGCATCTTGCGCGATATTTAGATCGGTATGAAAATAAAATCTTCCACCGTTTCGAACATTCACCCCGTTAAAGCTGTTGTAATTGCCATTAGAATGGCTTTGAATATCAAATGAATTATCACCATAAATAAAAATTGATTGGTCGTTGTTGGCTTCTAAGGCTTTACCACTATCTTTAATGATATGGGGCCCTGCTGCTGAAGAAGTATCAATATCAATGGAATCTTGTTCACGATCGGTTGAAATACCACTATTGAGATAATTTGTGATATTAGTGTGGTCGATTGAGAGTGCGTTAGCTGACAATGGAAATAGCGATAAAGCGGTGGACGACACACTAACGAGTAGTGTGATTTTATTTAATTTTAATTTCTTCATGTTTTTTCCTTACTATTCCATGGAGTTATTTAAATTTATTTACTAAGAAATGTAATTTAATGGCAAATCAATGGTAAAATAGCAAATGTTATTTTTACTGTCTATCAAATAATCAAACTTTATCTTGCTTTTATTTTTCATTAAGTTGCTTTGCCTAACTGCCAACCATTTCCCCTACTTAAAACAGGGAAATGTAGTCATAGCTTGATAAAAATGGAGGAGAAAGAGAATTGAGTAAGATGATAAATTTTTAAACAATCAATTTGCCTGGAATTTCAAAGCTTGTTTAACAAAATTATCGTTGAACAATCTGTAATAAATAACCACAACAGCAATACTATTTAACAACCCAAAAACGATAACAAACCACAATGGTGATTTCAAAAAAGTTATGTTTAAACTTATTCCTTATCTGTTTTAAATCACTCATTTTTAACTTCATTATCGATTTGTGCAATCAGCATAAGTTTGAGTGTTGTATTAATTTCACTAAATGCAAATGTTTTGATCGTATTTATCGCCGATAATGCCATTTGCCACTGTGTAAGTTCGGGATTGAATTTATCTGCTTTATTCATTAACTGATGATTAACTTGATCAAGTACCCGCTTATAAAAATCAAGATTATCAATTGATAACGCATACTCTTCGTTTTTTTGCCAATATTTGATGATATCAAACAAGCTTGATTGTTGCGTTAATTCAAACTCCGTAGGTGATATTTTTTGATTATTTAACAAACGATATCCCCGGGCAGCTTTACTTTGTGAAAATAAGTGTAAATGGAATCGGCTCAGTTCGTTGGCAAAGTTTAAAAGATCGTGTTTATTACCGTGTTTGATCTCTAACTCGACTTCTTGAATTGGTATAGTTTGACCATTAGAGGTGATTTCACCTTGATCTAAGGCAACTTCAATTTCGCTATTGGCAAACGAGATCAACCAGACTTGACGGGTAAAGTTGGTGGTAAAAAGTGGTTTTAAATTTTGTTGTAGCGTTGTAATGTCACACGCTTTAGGAAACACTTGCGCCGGAAAAAGAGACAAATCGAGTTGTGGTTGACTTAAATCAACATTGTATTCAGCACGCTCATGTAAACCGGCGATAGCGTGGCTATCACGCTTTAACGTCATTTCGTACTGTTTAGTCTGGTTGTTTTCCGTCGATCTTAGTCTTAATCCACAATGATGATTGCGCAAATAGTTATCGGCTGTATCATAATAGCTATTAGCCAAAGATAAGGTTGAAAATGTACGCTGCTTTTTCGATAAGCTCGAAAACTCAAGCTCATCACTACTCGCCCATTGATTTAAAAAGGCTTGAAGATTAGCAATATCTTCTTGATTAATTTGAAACTTTAATTCAATTTCATGGCTCATACAGATTTAATTTGTTAGTTAGTTTGCTATATCATATATCGATAAGGCAAGAAAATACAAATGACAATACTTGCTAAAGGTTGCCTGCTTGATTAAGGTTTCAAATGATTTTGCCAGCATAAGCAATAATAGCTTTTTTAAAAAGCTATTATTTTACAAATGGATAACATTTATTTAATGCTTATGTAATAACTACTTAATCACACGAAACGGGTTGGCAGGCTTTTTATCGGTTTGTGTTGTCGGGTTAGATGACTTTTCACGTTGCATTTCATATTGCGGTTCTTCATGAAAACCCATACCCATGCCATTTTCACGAGTATAGATACTAACTAACGCTTCCATTGGAACAATGATATGTTCGGACACGCCTGAAAAACGGGCATTAAATTCAATCCGATCATTGTTTGCTAAATATTGCCCAACTGAATGGGGCGCAATATTCAACACGATCTGATTATTTTGAATAAATTGCCGTGGCACCTGTACCCCCGGAACGGTTGTGTTAACGAGAATATACGGGGTTAATTGATTATCTAAAATCCAATCATAAATAGCCCGAAAAAGATACGGGCGACGTGGCAACATTTGTTCATATTCCATAAAGGTTACCTTGTTGATTTCAATTGCAATTAAAAGGGTTGATTATGCCCTAATTTTCTTTTCGTCATCGGTTAACGAACTGACAAAAGCAGGACGTTCAAAAATACGTGCCATATAGCTTAAATAATTCTTTTCAGCCACTTTAGGCAATTCAATGCCCATAACAGGTAAACGCCATAGTAGTGGTGCAAAATAGCAATCACATAAGGTAAAATCATCACTCATAAAATAGTCTTTTTCTTTAAACATGACCGAGATAGAAACAAGATCATCAAGTAAGTTTTTGCGAGCGACTTTTGCTGCATCACTATCCGGATCAGCAATAATGGTTTCATAGGCGCTGTACCACTCTCGTTTGATACGGTACATTGTCAAGCGAGAATTTGCACGCACAATTGGGTAAACAGGCATTAACGGTGGATGCGGGAATCGCTCATCAAGATACTCGAGGGCAATGTGAGGCTCAAACAACGTGAGATCACGATCGATTAAGGTTGGGATAGAGCTATATGGGTTAAGATCCAAAAGTTCTTGGGGTAAGTTGTCAGCTTTGACAAACTCAATCTCTGCAGTTACGCCTTTTTCCGCCAGCACAAAACGAATCTGATGGCCGTAAATATCAGTTGTATCACAAAATAATGTCATTACAGAACGTTTATTAACAGCAACAACCATGTTCACTCCAAATATTAAAATTAAATTTTAGTTTAGATAAGTTCTATTCTAGCAAATTGGATAACAAATTTGTTAAAAAAAATGAATTTTCTTATTAAGAATCGCCGAAATATGACGATTTTGACAAGAAGTTTCAGATTTTATAGGTGTTTAAGCAAAAAAGTGATCAAGATTTAAGATTTTAGCGTTGTGATAAGATTTTTTGACGGGAAATATCAGTAAAGTTATTTCACTATTTTTCAACAAGTACGTTAAACATAAAAAAACCCGACCAATGCCGGGTTTTTGGTACAACTTGATAACGTTTTTGTAAAATACAATTAACGTTTGCTGAATTGTGGACGACGACGTGCTTTGCGTAGACCCACTTTTTTACGTTCTACTTGACGTGCATCACGAGTAACAAAGCCCGCTTGACGTAATGATGAACGTAAAGTTTCATCATATTCCATTAATGCACGAGTAATACCGTGACGAATCGCACCAGCTTGACCTGAAATACCGCCACCTTTAACAGTGATGTAAAGATCAAGTTTGTCAGTCATTTCAACTAACTCAAGTGGTTGCATCACAACCATACGAGCAGTATCACGACCAAAGTATTGCTCTAAAGAACGTTTGTTAATAACGATATTTCCACTACCTGGTTTAATAAACACACGAGCAGCAGAACTTTTGCGGCGACCTGTACCGTAATATTGATTATCAGCCATCTTTTATCCCCTTAAATATCTAATACTTGCGGTTGTTGTGCCGCATGATTGTGCTCACTACCAGCATAAACTTTTAGTTTACGGTACATTGCACGACCTAGAGGACCTTTCGGTAACATGCCTTTTACAGCGATTTCGATGACTTGTTCAGGATGACGTTCAATCATTTCTTTGAAAGTCGCTTCTTTAAGCCCACCGATGTAGCCAGTATGACGATAATAGATCTTATCAGTGCGTTTTTTGCCTGTTACAGCAACTTTCTCGGCATTGATAACGATAATATAATCACCTGTGTCAACATGTGGTGTATATTCTGCTTTGTGTTTACCACGCAAACGGCTTGCGATTTCAGTTGCTAAACGACCTAACGTTTTGCCTTCTGCATCCACAACATACCAGTCGCGTTTAACTGTTTCTGGTTTAGCTGAAAAAGTACTCATTCGTAATTATCCAATAATTTAATTAATCTCACGTTAATAAATCATATGATTTATTTACACTTTTTTGATTGCTGCTATTAATTAACTAACCCCTTCGAGTTGTTATACTAATTTTGACAACCGAAAACAGCGTTGGGAAGAACGCTGTCGTAACGTGGGTGGCGATATTATACAGAAATATATAAAAAGCGCTAGCGTTTATCATAAAAAATCGTAGCGAGAAAAAACAGTTACTGTTAAACTCTTTAAAAAACTCAATTAGCCAATATCAATATCTATGAAAAATCTAATCCAACTTACCGATAAAGAGTATATTAGCAAAGGCTTACACCGCAAATGTTATCATCATCCTGATGATGCCAATAAATGTATCAAAGTTAATTATAACGAAGGTGCGCAAGAAGAAACCAGCCGTGAGATAGCGTATTATAAACACCTTATCAAACGTCATATCGCGTGGGACGCATTGGCGCAGTATTATGGTGCGGTCAATACTAATCTTGGCGAAGGTCAAGTTTTTGAGTTGATTCGGGATCAAGACGGTAACACATCAACTACCCTTGAAAAATATCTTGCTGATGAGCAACTGACTTCGCAGTACTATTCGGCGCTGGTAACCGCTTTGAAAAAATTAAAAGCCGATTTATTGCGTGATCGCATTATTACCATGACCATTAAAAGCAAAAATATTTTGTTTCAACATCAATCTGCCGATCAAAACCGATTAGTCATAATTGATAATATCGGCAATTCTACCTTTATTCCCATTGCCAACTACATCGGTTTTTTTGCTAAAAGCAAAATTGAACGAACTTGGCAACGATTTTTAAAATCACTAATCAGAGAAAATACCCATAATCCTTTGATCACAAATCTGGTCAATGATGTGAATCACTCAGCTTAAGTTCTGCAATGGTACCTTGCTGGTTTGGCCTGTTTTTTAACGTAAATTGCCCATGATGTAATTTGGTTATACGGTTGACAATACTCAGACCAAGCCCGATACCATTATGTTTCCTGTCCATGCGGAAAAACGCTTGTGTCAGTTTTTCCGTTTTTGACTCATCAATACCACTCCCCTCATCTTCTACTGTTATCACAATCATATCGGCTTGTTTAAAGCAACTTACCGTTATTTTGCTGTTTGCCGGGCTATAGCGATAACTATTTTCCACTAAGTTGCGTATCAGTAATCGAATCAAGGTAGCATCACCATTAAAAAATAGCTGATTGTCTTGATAATACCATACTAGCTGTTGCTGTTTTTGCTCAGTTAATTCGGTCAGTTCATCAGAAAGTGGGATGATGATGTCGTCATAAAAATTTATCTTCTGATATTGCCCAATAGTGAATTTTTGACTTGCCCGTGCCAGCATTAACAATTGTTCAACCGTATTGACCAGTCGATCTATCCGTTCAATTAATTCACGGCAATCAATCTTATTTTTGTTTTCTAAAAGTTCTAAATGTAAGCGAATGCCGGCTAATGGCGTGCGCATTTCATGAGCAACGTCCGCTGTGAACAAGCGTTCTTGTACCAATGTATTACTTAATCGGACAAAGAGTTTATTTAACACATTAGTGATTGATTTGATTTCCCGCATGTGGCTAATTTGGCTAATGGGTTTAAGATTATCTTCTGTGCGTTGATTTAAATCTTGTTCAAGTATTTCAAGCGGCTTTGTGATCCATTTGATTGCTTTATAGGCCAAAAATAACGTGACTAACATCATCGAAAACGCTGAGCAAAATAAGGCAAAAATGGCTTCTAGCTCTTCGTGCTCGACAACTTCATCGATCTTATTTTGACTTAACGTTAAATTGACAAGGACATCGATTTGCTCTTTGCTTTCATGCCATAACCATAATACCGTGATAATTTGACATATCAGCATAATTGCACCCAGCGTGAAAAAGAGATTCCAACGGATACTATGGCGAATGTTACTGAGGGATTGACGAATCATATCTGATTTTATCCGTAAAGCGAGAAAACTGATTATTGACTATCATCGAGTTGATAACCATAACCACGAACAGTCCGAATGGTTTTTCGTCCTAGCTTAGTCCGTAAACCGTGAATATACACTTCTAGCACATTGGAGCTAGGGTCACTTTGCCAATCATATAAATCATTTTGTAACAAATCACGATGAACCTTTTCGCCCGCTTTAAGCATCAAACGGGATAAAACAATAAACTCTTTGGGCGTAAGGGTCACTTCTTTATCATCTAATGTCACTTTTTGTTGTTTGATATCAATAGTAATTGCACCATAAGTTATTACATTATCAGCCGTTCCTTGATTTCGGCGGATTAATGCTCGCACTCTGGCAAGGAGTTCGGTCAATGCAAAGGGTTTAATTAAATAATCATCCGCTCCTTGATCTAAACCTTCGACGCGATCTTCAATCGTATCACGAGCGGTTAATATGAGCACAGGGATATCAATATGATTTTTACGCCAGCGCATCAACAGCTCTAAACCGTCGCAATCGGGTAACCCCAAATCTAAAATGATCAAGCTAAATTGAGAAAATTGGATAAGATCTTCCGCCTGCTTGCCATTTGATGCCACTTCACATACATAACCATTAGAGGTAATACCGTCATAAAGCCCTTTTTGTAATAGACTATCATCTTCTACAATCAGTATTTTCATTAGGAATCACCCCAGTTATCGATATTAGAATCATGAGCATATTTTGACATTTATTATATGCTTTGCAGCACATATACCAAATCATTATTGTTAGTTGCCATAAACGTTTTATTATTATCTATTGAGTCAGCTATCGGGATTTATTCGCACGCAACAACCAAATCTTATTGATGATGTATGCCGATATCAAACTCAATAAAAATCCGGTTACGATATCGATTGGCCAATGAATTCCAAGATAAATACGGCTCCAACAAACCAGCAAGGCAACGATTGTACAAAAATAAAGCAAGGTTTTTAATTGAGATTGATAGTTGAAATATATAGTGCAACAAATTCCCCAAACAAATACTGCATGCTGACTAGGAAATGAGCTGGTTTTATCATGATATAGATAATTCGTACCAATATCCAGTGCAAACGGGCGGGGTGAATAGATCAGATGTCGAATTAAAAATGTGATGCTAAGTGCTACGATTAAAGTGACAACAATCTTAATAATCAACAAGCGATAACTTTTATTAATTGCGCCACCGATAATGAGCACAATAATCGGTAGAAAGGCCAGATAGTTGGCACAAAAGATTGCAAAAGAGATAAACAGCTTCGATGCATGATCAGAAGCATTGATTAACAAAAAAAGTTGAGTATTTAAATCGCGCCACATACCGCATCCACTCGAATTATTGATTACTTTTGAATAATTTAATCGTTAAATCTTAAAAAAACCTTAATAAATCATCAAGCCAATAACCATATTAAGCAATCTGTATGGCGTAATGATGCGATAAAATCGTTTAAGCAAAGGAGCAAACAGCAAGTGTCGATGTATCGTTATCAATGCGTAATTGTCGATGTCGCATTTGTTATTAACGTAGTTGTTGATAGATAGTTTAAGCTTAGTCACCCTATTTTTTAATTTTTCTGATTAAATCGTTTTTGCGTCAATCGTGAAACAGAAATATCGAGTGATGCGCAAATCACAAAATAGACCAAAATAACAAATAAAAAGATTTCGGTCGGATAAACCATACTGCGGTTGTTAATCTGCGTAGCAATAAAGGTAAATTCCGCAACGCCAACAATATAAGCTAACGAGGTGTCTTTGATTAATGATACCCATTGATTGACAAACGACGGCAACATCATTTTCAACGCTTGAGGTAAAATAATATAGACAATCACTTGTCGTTTTGTCAGCCCAAGCGAGTAAGCTGCTTGCCACTGCTCGTTAGCTATCGCCACCATGCCAGCATGCACAGAGTGCCCAATATAAGCAGCGCCGATGAAAGTTAAGGCCGAGATCACTGTTGCAATTGCCGGTACATCAATATTTAACAAAACCGGCAAAAGAAAATAAGTCCAAAAAATCAGCATAATGACCGGAATAGCTCGTAAAAAACCAAGTAAAATGATGAGTAATTGACGAGCGATGCCGTTAAGAACGGTCAAACCAATACCGGCGAGTATGCCTAATAGCGTTGAGAAGATTATCGCAATAACGCTCATCATTAGCGTTAAAAATATACCGCCGGGAAAGTTACCCCACATAAGATAAGGCAAATTATCCCAAATAACCGTTAATCCTTTAAGTTCCATTATTTTCTAAACCTTACTGGTTGATAATCTTGTTGTTTGATAAATATTGCCAAGGGTACCAACTATCACAATGGCTAAAATATATAACAATGTTGCTATAGCAAAATCTTGAAATGTTTTTAGTGACTCTGTTTCAATTTGCCGTGATACATAAGAAAGCTCAAGCACCCCGATAGCCATGGTTAATGATGAATTTTTGATGATATTCATATATTGACCAATTAAAGGCGAAAAGGCGATACGAAAGCTTTGCGGTAATATGATAAATCGCATACTTTGCCACCAACTTAACCCCAATGCTAAAGAGGCTTGCTGTTGACCCTTTGCCACGCCTGAAATCCCAGCCTGAAACTCTTTGGCAATAAAAGCGCTTGAATAAAAAGTTAACGCTATTAAACCGATGATAAATTCAAAAGAAGGCATTTTTAACGTGAAAAAATAGCAAGAGATTTGTGGTTCATCTAATAACACCATTTTCAATTCAGCCGGCAACAAGTTGCCTACGCCAAAATACCAAAAAAACAGTTGAGGCAATAATGGCGAATAACGAAAAATAGCGTTATATCCCCCTATTACCCCTTTAATCAATTTAAAGTGGCTTTGCTCTGCAATAGCTAATAAAAAACCTAAAAGCGTTGATAAAATAATGGTGAGAAATGAAATCGCTAAGGTGACTAAAAAAGCATCCCATAACCACCATAAATATCGAGGCTCAAGTAGTTGCTCAAACATGGTTACTGACCGTTACCTATTTTAAAATCACCACGTGGCATGGCCGATTTAGTTTCTGGTCCAAACCAACGATTATAAATAGTGACAGCCTCGCCGTCTTTTTCAAGATTTAATAAAATTTGATTCACTTTATCTTTTAAACGTGTTTCACCTTTTGGAATGCCGACGGCTTGATACTCTTGAGTGATACTAAATGGTGAAATTTCAAATTCTGCACGTTGATCTTCTGGCACATTAGCCAATAAACCAATCAGCTTAGCATCATCTTGAGTAATAGCGTTAACTAGCCCATTACGTAAGGCAGCAAAGGCAAAAGGCGTATCGTCATACGAAATCACTTTAGCGGTAGGATATTTTTCACGTAGGGTAATTTCCATTACCGTCCCTTTATCTGCGCCAATACGAAGATTGTTAAGATCATCTGCCGTTTTTAACACGCCTTTTTTAGCAACAAATTTTTGTCCGGTTGCAAAGTAAGGCACACTAAAATCGACCGCTTTGGCACGCTCCTCAGTTACTGTAAAATTAGCCACAATTAAATCGGCTTTTTGTGAAGTTAATAAAGGTATACGATTGGCTGGATTAGTGGGAACTAACTCAACTTTTACATTTAAAGCTTTACCGATTTCATTAGCATAATCAACATCAAGCCCGACAATTTGATTAGTCTTTTCATCGATATAGCCAAACGGCGGATTACTATCAAATACCGCTATTTTGATCTGTCCGCGTTTTTCAATATCATCTAAGCGATCGGCATAGACCGAACTTGCAACAAATAATGAGCTGATTAAGGTTACCGCCGTCAGTGATTTAGTTAAAAATTTCATTGTTATTATCCCCCATTGGACTTTGTATAGGGTTTCAGTCTATCAATAAAGTATTTGGGTTAATAAATAACAATTATTTAGGTGCTTATAACTTAAAGTTATATTTAAAATGACCCATAACTTATAAATAACTTATAAATAGTACACGATTGTACTATTAGCAATAAAATAACTCGGGTTTAAGCATTTAAAACCTGTACACATCATAGTATCAAGCTGAGTGTCTTTGCACTTTTGTGCCGGCTGGATTGTGAAAAGGTTCCAATCGAAAAATAATAAAAGGCAAATACGTTGTAAAATAGATAGTATGCTAAAAATCATCTGAATTGATAAAAGTTCTTTTTGTACACTCACCACCGACCGATTTGATATTCAAAAATAAATATGGTTATTAAGATCAAAATTCCCTGCCAACTACAAAATTTAAAAGAAACTATTGAGTTAATTTAAATTAATAAACAAATATGATATTGATTGAAAATTAGACTGGATTCAACAATAATGATGAAAAACCAATAACATTAAATAAAAGGAATAAGAAACATGAATAGTACAAATGACGAGTTTGAATATTATATTATTGATCGAGCAGGTGATAAAGCCTATCCTTTAATTGGTCCACAAGATGATTCCAGACATACCATGATGTATTCTAGAACAAGAGAAAGAATAGAAAATCCCGAATTGACTCATTTTAAATTTTGTGACCCCATTCCAAAAGAACCGGTAATTGGCGATTATTTTCCTTCACCTGAAAGTATTGTTTCAAGTAAAATAGCCGATGTTTTAAACGCTATGCACATTACAGGAATAGAGCTCATTCCTGCCGAAATCGAGACCAATACTGGAGACATTTTAAAAGATTATTTTTATATACATATCTATAATTATCTAAAAGCCGTCGATAGAGAAAAATCTGAATGTACAGAAGATGATTACGATCCCGATCTATTACTTTGGATCGACAGTTTAGAACTTGATAAAAATGCGTTGAAAGATATTCCATTAATCAAACGATTAGTATTTAAACTTTATGAAGATTCATCTATACATCTTTACCATAAGACCGTTGTTGATGCTATTATGAAAGTTAATCCTAAAGGTGTGTTATTTACAAAAGTGGAAGATTGGTCTTTCTAATTTTCGAGAAGATTTGAAGATATTAATCCAACTGAAACAACGAGGATGAAAATATCCGAGAGTTAATTTTATATGAATGATGAAATTTAGTTAAAAATAAACTTCATTCCCACTACAAAAAGAGCAGGATAAATTCTTGCTCTTTGCTCAAGAAAATACTTCAAATTATCCTAAGCCTAACTTACAACCAATAATGACCCCCTATAAATACATTTATACCGAACAGATTACCTATTTCTTTTTTATATAAAAACACTTATCGTTTTTAAATAGACTATTTATTAGTCATATGTTAATATTTCAAAAAAGGATTTTTATTAGATTTTGATTTTATATGGATTTTTTATTTAAACATAGCTGTATTGCGGCTGTAACAATCGTATTAACATCACCCATAACATTAGCTCAATTGCCTGCTACGCAGCAGTTGGGTGATATGCAACTGATTCATCAACAAGAGCGTCAAAAGGCTTTAGAAGAATCATTAAATACCACTGCTCCCGATATTCATTTGCTTCCGCCGACAACCAGTGTCAACGAGTTAAATTTTCCGCAAGAGTCTTTATGTTTCAAT
>NZ_JAFNOK010000007.1:0-137634 GCF_026536305.1 Gilliamella sp. B3892 | reverse complement strand
CTCAAGGGCTGCGTATACTACGCTACACCTTTTTATTCGTCAAGATCTTTTTTTAAAAAATTTGATCTTGCTCACTAATCACTTTCTCCGTCTGCTTTCGCTGACGCCGTGTCAGTGGATGCGCATTATAGGCACTTCATTTTTTTTAGCAAGTAAAAATAACAAATTCTTTAACTGTTCGAATAAGGTTTAAACACCGACAACTTTAATGCATTGATATTTATTAAGATTATATTCAGATAATTTTTGAGCTAACTTTTCAACATATTGGTTATGCGCTGTACTTAATATTAAGTTTTCTTTAGCTGGTGTTTTTGCTTGATGAACTTCATATTGATCTTTTAGCAAATTATAAACTCGTGAGGCAATAGCATTACCCGAATCAATAAATGTGGCATTAGGGAAAAGGTGTTTTAATTCTTCTTTTATAAAAGGGTAATGGGTACAACCTAGGACAATGGTGTCCGGGATCACTGGCAAGCATAACCATGGCTGTAACAATTCTTTCAGTTGTTGCATATCGACAGCAATACCTTGCAATTTATTTTCTGCAATATGCGCCAACTCAGATAATCCCAATAACTCAACAGTGCAATCGGGTGCAAACTGTTGTATTAGTTTGTTGGTGTAGGCTCGCTGTATTGTGGCTTTGGTTGCTAACAGTCCAATACATTTATTTTGAGTTATTTGACTTGCCGGTTTGATCGCCGGCACAACACCAACAATAGGAAAGCTGAATTTTTCCCGCAAGCTTGGTAAACAGATTGTGCTGGCTGTGTTGCAGGCAATAACGGCTAAATCGATAGTATGTGATTTGCTAATTGTATCAATCACCGCAATGACTCTATCAATAAGAAAGCTTGAGGATTTATCCCCATAAGGAAACATTTCATTATCAAATGCATAAATATAATGCACATTAGGCATTTTATTATGGATTTCGTTATAGACAGATAATCCGCCAACACCGGAATCAAACACCAATACTGTGGGAAGTTTTCTTACAATATTCATATTTCGCTAGCAATGATTGGAAAAGTTAAACGAGCACTATCGTAAATTGATTAGAAATTTATGCAAGTAATTTTGTTTAAGGTAATACTGGCTTTTTGGCTAATAAATTATTAAAATAGACGTCTAGATGGTAAAACTGCTAAATTTAAGCATTTTATATTAAAAGATTATATTTAAGCATTGCATTAAAAAAGTTAAAGAAGGTATATATGTCAGAATTTCTATTTACTTCAGAATCCGTTTCAGAAGGTCACCCAGATAAAATCGCCGATCAAATATCTGATGCTGTGCTTGATGCTATTTTAAAACAAGACCCTAAAGCACGTGTTGCGTGTGAAACTTACGTCAAAACCGGTATGGCTTTAGTTGGCGGTGAAATTACTACTTCAGCATGGGTAGATATTGAAGAATTGACCCGAAAAACGATTTACGATATTGGTTATACCAGTTCAGATATGGGGTTTGATGCAAATTCTTGTGCGGTGTTAAATGCAATTGGTAAGCAGTCACCGGATATCAATCAAGGGGTTGATCGTCAAAATCCATTAGAACAAGGTGCCGGTGATCAGGGTATTATGTTTGGCTATGCTACTAATGAGATGCCAAATTTAATGCCGGCAGCCATTAGTTATGCTCACGATTTGATGCGTCGTCAAGCTCAAGTACGGAAAAACGGCACACTTCCTTGGTTAAGACCAGATGCCAAAAGTCAAGTTACCCTTATTTATCAAGACGGTAAAATTAAAGGTGTTGATACAATTGTATTATCAACTCAGCATTCAGAAGATATCGAACAAAACACATTACATGAAGCGGTAATGGAAGAAATTATTAAACCAACCTTACCAGCCGAATGGTTAACAGCCAGAACAAAATATTTTATCAATCCTACCGGACGCTTTGTGATTGGTGGTCCAATGGGTGATTGTGGTTTAACCGGACGTAAAATTATTGTCGATACTTATGGTGGAGCAGCACGCCATGGCGGCGGTGCGTTTTCTGGTAAAGATCCGTCAAAAGTTGACCGTTCTGCTGCTTATGCTGCCCGTTATGTGGCTAAAAATATTGTTGCGGCGGGACTTGCTGATAGATGTGAATTACAAATTTCTTATGCTATTGGTATCGCACATCCAACATCGATTTATGTCAACACTTTTGGTACAGAAAAAGTTGCCCACGATAAGATCGTTGCTTTAATTGAAGAGTTTTTTGATTTAAGACCTTATGGATTAATTCAAATGCTTGATCTTATTAAGCCGATTTACCAACAAACCGCATCCTACGGCCATTTTGGACGAGATATTTTCCCTTGGGAAAAAACCGATAAAGCAGCACTACTACGCGATGCAGCAGGATTATAAGCGAATACCCATTCACTTACACAATCAGGTAATGGCTTGTTTAAGAATGCACTTAAAACAAGCCAATCAAGTATTAAATACCCAATATGGCGAGCCTAAAATTACTTATAAACCTAAAGGAAGTATTGCAGGCTGCGCCTATTTGGCGCGTTGGGAAATTCAACTTAATTCAAGAATGCTTATCGATAATGGCGCCGCCTTTATCGAAGAAGTCGTTCCCCACGAATTAGCACATCTGATTGTATTTAAACAGTATGGTAAAGTGAAGCCTCACGGAGTGCAGTGGCAATCGGTTATGTCTGAGATAATGGGAAAAGCACCGAAAACCACACATAATTTTGCCATTAAACGTGAAGATTACTTATATCATTGCCAATGTCAGGAACATCGTTTATCGAAAATCAGACATAATAAAATTAATCACAATAAGACTAGTTATGTTTGTCGTAAATGCGGTACTATACTTAAACTCAAAAACACCATTTAATATTGAAACATTCGATGCCTAAGTTTGATTTCCATTTTTATAAAAGCTCTATTTTCATTGTTGCACTTAGTGCTATTTTATATATTTTAGGTAATTTTCTTATTCCTCTTTATAACGGGCTTAGTGTCACTATTGTTGAGCATATCCAATCACTTTTTTTATTATTTATGTGTGGTTATACCTATCATTATGCAAAAAGTGTGAAAAACCATAAATCGCTTTATGAATTTTGGATCTGGACTATTTTTTGGTGGTTTATGCTTTTTGGTCGAGGTATTAGCTGGGGTCGTGACTTTTTCCCCGAGGTGCCCCGTTTCTACTATAAAATCATTGCTGGTATCGTAATGGGAATACCATTTTTAACTCTCTTTTTACCAACAATACGTCAAGAGATAGCTCGCCGTTATCAATATGAGCAAGTTCCAGTTTGGCATATCTTATTTGCGTTTCTCTTTTTAGGGATTGCCGATATTGCTGAACATCATCGAATTGGTCATCAATTGTTAGTTTTAAGTCACGAAAGAAAAGATCTTATTGAAGAGTTAATGGAAATCCCTTGTTTGCTTTGTTTAGCACTAACAACATTTTATATGCAAAAAAATGAGCAAAAGAGGTTAAATTCACCATGTTAAGTTATCGTCATAGTTATCATGCAGGTAATCATGCCGATGTGTTAAAACACATTGTGTTAACACTATGTATTGAATCATTAAAAGAGAAAGAAAAACCATTTTTATACTTAGATACCCATAGCGGAGCTGGCCGTTATTTGCTACAAAGTGAGCATGCCGAAAAAACCGGTGAATATCTTTCCGGTATAAATTTATTATGGCAACAAGCAACTGTTCCACAACCGCTTACCACGTATTTGCAGGTTTTAAAGCGCTATAATCCGTTTGACACGTTAAAATATTATCCGGGTTCACCTTTGATTGCCAAACAACTATTAAGAGAGCAAGATAAGCTTAATTTAACTGAGTTGCATCCAACAGATTACCCGCTGTTAAAACAGGAATTTAGTAAAGATAAACGAGCTAAAGTTTTACGAGAAGACGGGTTTGCACAACTTAAATCAAAGTTACCGCCTCCGTCCCGCCGTGGGATTATTTTGATCGACCCGTCTTATGAGATAAAAGAGGATTATCAAAAAATTCCGGCCGCACTTTATGAAGCTTATAAACGTTTTGCAACAGGGATTTACTTAATTTGGTATCCGGTTGTTTCACGCACTCAAACGCAACGAATGATCGACGGAATTATTAAGCTAGGTATTAAACGAGTGTCTCAATTTGAGCTGGCGTTAAAACCAGATAATAATCAAAAAGGCATGACCGCGTCAGGGATGATAGTGATCAATCCACCTTGGAAATTACATAATCAAATGGAAACAATTATGCCATGGTTACTTTCCGTTCTTGATACAGAAAAAACCGGAAACTTTGTTATTAAAGAGTTAGTTTCTGAGTGAGATTAAGATCGTATCCATTAAAAATGCGAGAACAATCTCGCATTTTTTATATTCGCTATCGCAACTATTTTGCTTAACTGATGTGCAATTTTTGTCAAGAACTTTCAGAAAATACCTACGTTTTAGTAGAATTTAGGGAAAATAGTGACAAGCAAACAGATAGATCCATAAGATGATTGTTAGCAATAAGGATAAGCAGACCGCCGCTGAACCGTAGTCCTTCGCTCGTCCGGATAATTCATGTCGCTCACTTCCAATTCTATCAACCACACATTCAATAGCACTGTTAATGAGCTCAACTATCATCACAAAGCCTATTGACCCAACTAGTAAGATTCGTTCGTAAATGGAAAAATCAATAAGCATTACTATAATGTAAGCAACAACCAACAAGATGAGTTCTTGTCGGAACGCTGCTTCATTTTTAATAGCTGATTTAAATCCTTTTAATGAGTATTTTGTCGCATTAATAATGCGTTGTAGTCCTGTTGATTTTTTCACAATAACTGTCCAAATTTAAAATTATCTTGCATAACCATAATTCATAAGGCGTTGAAATCTTCTTTCAAGTAGTACCGGTAACTCCATACCTTCGAGCTCATCTAAATCATTAAGCAGTTGTGCTTTAAGTGATGCAGCAACGGCAGGATAATCTCGATGCGCTCCGCCTAGCGGTTCTGGAATGATTGAATCGATAAGATTTAACTTAATTAACTTATCAGCTGTCATATTCATGGCTTCAGCTGCAACCGGTGCTTTATCAGCACTTTTCCATAAAATTGACGCACACCCTTCCGGTGAAATAACAGAATAAGTACTATATTGTAGCATATTGACTTTATCCGCTACCCCGATAGCTAGCGCCCCGCCTGAGCCACCTTCACCGATAACGGTACAAATGGTCGGTACATTTAACCGTGACATTTCACGTAAATTACGTGCAATAGCTTCTGCCTGTCCACGCTCTTCTGCACCGATACCGGGATAAGCACCCGGAGTATCAATAAAAGTAATAATAGGTAGTTTAAATCTTTCAGCTAATTGCATTAATCTTAATGCTTTACGATAGCCTTCTGGCGCTGGCATACCAAAATTACGGTAGATTTTTTGTTTAGTTTCACGACCTTTTTGATGACCAATAACCATTACCGGGCGCTCATCTATACGGGCTATCCCCCCAACAATGGCTTTATCATCGGCATAAGCACGATCACCGGCCAACTCATCAAAATCAGTAAATATCTCTTGAATATAATCTAAGGTATAAGGTCTATTTGGATGTCTTGCTAATTGAGCAACATCCCAAGGCGATAAGCTTGCAAATATTTTTTTGGTCAACTCTCGGCTTTTTTGATTTAATTGTTTGATCTCTCTATCTAAATTGATATCTAATTCAACTTGTTGTGAATCAATGTTCTTTAAGGAATTAATTTTTGCTTCTAATTCCGCTATCGGCTTTTCAAATTCCAAAAAATTGTTCATAACGATTATGATTGCCTCTCGTTTATTTGTATTTTTTAAAAATACATTTTCTAATAAAGTATACTGACTATTTCTTAAAATAAAATTAAGCCAATTCTACTATGTAATACTCATTGAAGTCATCAACATTTAACTGTCAGCTCTTCAATTGACTCAACATTACACCATATTTAAATGGTGGTTGTTGCTTCATTTTTTCAATACCTAGACCATAAAATAAGCTCTTTAAAACACTCTTTTAAGGCGATTTATTCAAACTCAAATTCGATACGATCATTACCCAATAAAGTTTTAAGTTCTACAATGAGCGCATCTTCCGGTACAACTCGCCATGTGGTGCCAAATTGAATACGCACAACACAATCGTCACGATGATAATATAAGTTTACAGGTACACTACCATGGCGATATGGTTCAAAAGTTTGTTGGATTCGTTGTAACATCGGGCGGTTTGCTTCACTTTCGGTTAAAGTCACTGCGAGACCTTTAACGTATTTCGCTCTGGCATCTTTTAAATCAACCATATCTCTGACCGACATTTTAAGTCCGCCATTGAAATCATCATGACTGACTTGTCCGGTGACAATGATGATTTTATCTTTGACTAACAGATGTCCAAATTTTTCTAAAGAGTCGGCAAAAAGCATGCCGTCAATACGGCCTGAGCGATCATCTAAGGTAAACAGACCAATTTTATTCCCTTTTTTGGTGATCCTAATTCGGGCATCAGCCACAATACCGGCAAAAGTTGCCATTTTGCCCCAACCGGTTGGCGAAGCTTCGCTAATACGCACGCCACCAGCATAACGGTTTAGCTCTTTCAAATATTGGGTAACCGGATGGCCGGTCAAATACAGACCTAATGCCTCACGCTCACCATCAAGTAATACTTGGGCGGGTAATTCCGGCACAGCAGCATAAGCATGTTCTACTTGTTCAGGCTCTTCAGCCAGAACGCCAAACATATCTTCCTGCCCAATATCTTGGGCTTTGGTATATTGATCAGCCGCTTGCATTGCATCGTTAATACTGTGCAGTATTGCGGCACGATGCGGTCCTAATTTATCAAACGCCCCCGCCATAGTCAGTTTTTCTAGTACACGACGATTAATCTTTTTCATATCTGTTCGTGCACAAAGTTCAAAAATATTTTTGAAATAACCACCACTGTTGCGTGCTTCGACAATGGCTTCAATCGGTCCTTCACCCACCCCTTTTATCGCGCCGATACCATAAACAATTTCACCTTTATCATTAACGTGAAAATGATAAAGCCCACTGTTGATATCCGGTGGATTGACTTTAAGCCCCATTCGTAAACATTCATCGACTAAACCAACAATTTTATCGGTGTTATCCATATCAGCAGTCATTACTGCTGCCATAAATTCCGCCGGGAAATGGGTTTTTAACCATAGTGTTTGGTAAGAAACCAGCGCATATGCCGCTGAGTGGGATTTATTAAAACCATAACCGGCAAATTTTTCTACTAAGTCAAAGATGCGCATGGAAAGTTCACCATTCACACCTTGTTTTTCTGCCCCTTCTTTAAATACCGATCGCTGTTTCGCCATCTCCTCGGGCTTTTTCTTACCCATTGCACGACGTAATAAATCAGCGCCGCCTAATGTATAACCGGAAAGGGTTTGAGCAATTTGCATAACCTGTTCTTGGTATAAAATAATGCCATAGGTCGGCTCTAAAATAGGTTTTAGTGATTCGTGTTGATGATTTATATCCGGATATGAGACCTCTTCCCGTCCATGTTTACGGTCAATAAAGTTATCAACCATACCGGACTGCAAAGGACCGGGACGAAATAACGCAACTAACGCTATCATATCTTCGAAACAGTCGGGTTTAAGACGTCTGATTAAATCTTTCATCCCTCGAGATTCAAGCTGGAAGACTGCCGTTGTTTCAGCTTTTAACAGTAAATCAAAAGAGGCTTGATCGTCTAACGCTATACGAGTGATATCTACCGGTGGTTTGCCTTCTCTTAATTGGCGCTGATTAATCATCTTAATCGCCCAATCAATAATGGTTAACGTTCGCAAACCTAAAAAGTCAAATTTAACTAAACCAGCATATTCAACATCATTTTTATCAAATTGGGTAACAGGATGATGACCTTCCGGATCACAATAAATTGGTGAGAAATCAGTAATTTTCGTCGGTGAAATCACCACCCCACCGGCATGCTTACCAGCGTTGCGAGTCACCCCTTCTAACTGTCGTGCAATATCGATTAATGATTTGATCTCTTCATTGTTATCGTATAATTCTTGTAGTTGCGGTTCGACCTCAAACGCTTTTGCCAGTGTCATCCCCGGATCTAAAGGAATCAGTTTCGATATGCGGTCAACAAAACCGTACGGGTGCCCTAGTACTCGCCCAACATCACGAATAACCGCTTTAGCCGCCATGGTACCGAAAGTAATAATTTGCGATACCGCCTCACGGCCATACATATCGGCCACATGATCGATAACCAAATCACGTTTTTCCATACAAAAGTCGACATCAAAGTCAGGCATGGAAACACGTTCCGGATTTAAAAATCGTTCGAAAAGCAAATCGAATGCAAGTGGATCTAAATCGGTAATTTTTAGCGCATAAGCAACCAATGAGCCAGCGCCGGATCCCCGACCAGGACCAACCGGAATATCATTATCTTTTGACCACTGAATAAATTCCATGACGATTAAAAAGTAGCCCGGAAATCCCATTTGGTTGATAACATTTAATTCGGTTTCTAAGCGTTCATCGTATTCAGGTCGTTTTTGCTTTCTTACTTGTGGATCAGGAAACAAAAATTCAAGCCGTTCTTCTAACCCTTCCCGTGACTTATGCACCAGAAAATCTTCAGTGGACATATCACCGGTTGGAAATTGCGGTAAGAAGTACTCACCTAGTCGAATGGTGACATTACAACGCTTGGCGATTTCAACACTGTTTTCCAGTGCTTCCGGAATATCTGAAAACAGTTCGCACATCTCTTGTTCAGAGCGTAGATATTGTTCAGGCGAATAGTTTTTGGGTCTATTAGGATCTTCAAGTGTATTACCGTCATGAATGGCGACACGAATTTCATGTGCTTCAAAGTCAGTTGACTTTAAAAACCGCACATCATTGCTCGCAACAACTGGCAAATCATGCTGCTCAGCTAGTTCAACGACAGTATGAATAAATAACTCTTCGTTAGCTCGATTCGTTCGAACTAATTCAAAATAGAAATGGTCACGGAATGTTTGTTGATAATAATCCATGGCATTATCAATGATTGCTTGATTATCACGGATAATGCCAATACCAATATCACTTTCTCGTCCAGCCAGAATAATTAAACCTTCTTTATGCGTGGTTAACCATTCTTGATCCACAACAGGCATATCATCAATATAACCTCGTTGATAAGCTTTTGATATCAACAAAGTGAGATTTTGATACCCCTCATTATTGGCTGCAAGTAACGTTAAACGATAAATATCATCTGACAATTGTGGGCTACGAATAGCTAAATCAGCACCAATAATTGGTTTGATCCCTTTTGACATTGCTGAGCCATAAAATTTTACAAGCCCACAAAGATTGGTAAAGTCAGTAATTGCAAAAGCCGGCATTTGCAACTTGCTCACTTCATTTACCAATGCACCGACTTTAGCAATGCCATCGACCATTGAAAAATCGCTATGTAAATGAAGATGAATAAACTTAGGTTCCGCCATATTTACCAGAAATAATTATGCTTAAAAAATTGTTTTGAATTATAACACAAGCAATATGAATATTCTTATTCTCTTTATCTTTTGCCAAGAACGGGGCAAAAGGGGATAAACTTAACTCCCATAATATATGGCTTACGGAAGTTAAGCGAAATTAGCATAAATTTTAAAAAACGTTTACTGACGGCGCAGCCCATACGCATTAGCCGCTTTTATTGCAGCGAAAACCGTATAAGGGGTGACTTCTGACAATGAGTTGTGAATTGATTCACCTTCAGCGCAAGCCAGCTCAGCAACTTTCATTAAATCTTCATCAGTAACGTCGGCTAAACCAATTTGTGCCAGTGTGGTAGGTAATCCAACAGATTGACAAAATGCGTAAACTGTCTCAATCATATCAGGTTCACTATCAATTAACATCAACATGGCAAGTGTCCCAAACGCCACTTTTTCACCGTGCCAATACTCATGGGTTGCTTCTAATGCGGTAAAACCGTTATGAATAGCATGGGCAGCCGATAGCCCACCACTTTCAAAGCCCAGCCCAGACAAGAGCGTGTTAGCTTCAATAACATGTTCAAGTGCAGGGGTAACCACTTTTTGTTCGCAAGCTATTTTTGCTTGAACACCATATTGAAGGAGTATATCAAAACAGAATTTGGCGAGTTGGAATGCCGAAATTGGCCCCGGCCTGCCGGTCATATTTGGGGCTTTTGATTGCCGGCAATCTTCTGCTTCAAACCAGGTTGCGAGCGCATCTCCCATGCCGGCTACTAAAAATCTAGCTGGCGCCTTAGCAATAACCTTTGAATCAACCAAGACTAAATCAGGATTACGTGGCAACATGAAATAACGTTTAAATTCGCCGTTCGGCGTATAGATAACAGATAATGCACTACATGGCGCATCAGTAGAGGCAAGCGTTGGCACCACAACGCAAGGATAATTCAACTCCGCAGCCACCGCTTTTGCGGTATCGATAGCTTTTCCGCCACCGATGCCAACAATCACATCAATTCCATTTGCTTCAACTAAAACTGAAATTCGAGCTATCTCTTCATCACAACATTCACGATTAAATATATCAATGGCAAATTTGATATTACCGTCTAAAGATTTTTCAATTGTTGTAGATAGATTTTTATGTGCCGATGGGCTTTGCAGTAATAATGCTTTTTTGCCTAATCTGGCTAACTCTTGACCTAAACAATGTTCAATTGCATTGTCACCTTGGATATAACGATTCGGAAAAAGTGCAGTTGTGATCATAATAACAGCTCCCAACAAAGGTAAATAAATATCTGTTTATCAATAAAACTATTATCTTTAGGTAATGGCGAAAGATAGTAATGCTCTATGATTAATTACAACATACGCTTTTATTATTGATAATCCACAGGATTTTTAAAAAAATGAGGGATATGCCACATTTTATAAGTATATTTTTTCAGAATTGATAGAAAATAGGAAAGGATTCCCGTCACCTAGCTGGGACGGGAAAATAGTAGCTGTCTTAAACTTTTTTAAATAGTACTGAACCGTTAGTGCCACCAAAACCAAATGAATTGCAAAGCGCATATTCAAGATTTTTAACTTGGCGAGCAGTGTGCGGGACATAATCAAGATCGCATCCTTCATCAGGATTGTCTAAATTAATTGTCGGTGGAACAACCTGATCACGTAAAGCAAGTACAGTAAAGATTGATTCAACGGCACCGGCTGCACCTAATAGATGCCCGATCATCGATTTAGTTGAACTCACCATTACTTTGTTAGCGTTTTCTTTGAAAACACTTTTTACTGCTTGAGTTTCAGCTTTATCACCAGCAGGTGTTGAAGTACCGTGCGCATTAATATAACCGACTTGTTCCGGCGTAATACCTGCATCACGTATCGCACATTTCATGGCTAAAGCTGCACCACTTCCATCTTCCGGAGGTGAAGTCATATGATAAGCATCGCCACTCATACCAAAACCGACAATTTCAGCATAAATTTTTGCACCACGTTTTTTCGCATGTTCATACTCTTCTAAGAACATGATCCCTGCACCGTCACCAAGAACAAAACCGTCACGGTCTTTATCCCACGGGCGACTTGCGCCTTTTGGATTGTCATTATTAGTCGATAATGCACGAGCTGCACCAAAACCGCCAATACCGAGTGGTGTACTGGCTTTTTCACCGCCACCGGCTAACATTCCGTCAGCATCACCATAGGCTATCATTCGGGCAGCATGACCAATATTATGAACACCGGAAGAACAAGCTGTTGCAATGGTAATACTTGGTCCTTTTAATCCATAAATGATAGATAAGTGACCAGCGATCATATTAACAATCGTTGAAGGGACAAAGAACGGGCTAATTTTACGTGGACCGCCATTAATTAGCGCACTGTGATTTTCTTCAATTAACCCAAGACCGCCAATACCGGAACCAATGGCACAACCAATACGTTCTGAATTTTCTTCCGTTATTTCAATGCCGGCATCTTGCATTGCTTGCATACCAGCAGCAATACCATATTGGATAAAATAATCCATTTTACGGGCATCTTTGCGTGTAATATTATAATCTTCGCCGTTAAAGTTTTTAACCATCGCTGCGAAGCGTGTGGCAAATGGGGCTGTATCAAAGTGTTCGATGAGCTCAACTCCACTTTGACCTGCTAGTAACGCTTGCCAAGTGGATTCAACTGTATTACCTACTGGAGATATCATGCCCATTCCAGTAACAACAACTCTGCGTTTAGACACATTGTCCTCCAGAAAAGGATTAAAATGAAATTTGAATCATTAAAAGTTTACGTTAAGTTTCACGCTTACTTTATGCCTAATTCGCTATGCGAAAAAATGTAGGCATAAAATAAACTAGGCGATCATGTGACCGCCTATTGTGAACATTCTGCTAACCCTATTGATTTGCAGTAATATAATCAATTGCTGATTGAACAGTTGTGATTTTTTCAGCATCTTCATCAGGAATTTCAGTATCAAATTCTTCTTCTAAAGCCATAACTAGTTCAACGTTATCAAGAGAGTCAGCGCCAAGATCTTCAATAAAAGAAGATTCATTTCTTACTTCTTCCTCTTTTACACCAAGTTGCTCAACAATAATTTTCTTAACTCGCTCTTCGATAGTGCTCATACTCTTTTTTTCCTATAAATATCGCCAAAAGCGGCGGTGAATGTAAGTTTATAAAATGTTGAAAAAGATGCAAATCATTTTTCAACCCAATTGTTTATTTTTTGTTCAAAACCTCAAAATATGGGTTTATTTTACACTATTCTAATCAATTACACCATATACATGCCGCCATTGACATGTAAAGTTTCGCCAGTTATATAGCTAGCTTCGTCTGACGCTAAAAATGCCACAGCATTAGCAATTTCAACAGGTTCACCTAAACGACCAGCCGGAACTTGAGCTAATGTTTGTGCTTTTTGTTCATCAGTTAATGCTTCAGTCATATCCGTTGCGATAAAGCCCGGTGCAACAACATTAACGGTAATGCCACGAGAAGCAACTTCACGAGCTAATGATTTACTAAAACCAATTAGACCGGCTTTTGCAGCAGCATAATTGGCTTGACCGGCATTACCCATAGTGCCGACAACCGATCCAATCGTGATAATTCGGCCATAACGTTTTTTCATCATGGTGCGCATTAATGCTTTAGATAAGCGGAAAACAGACGTTAAATTAGTATCTAAAATATCTTGCCACTCGTCTTGTTTCATTCGCATTAACAAATTATCACGAGTGATCCCTGCATTATTGACTAAAATGTCAATATCACCAAATTCAGTTTTAATTGCTTGGATAACTGATTCAATTGATGCTTCATCAGTCACATTTAATGCAAAACCTTTACCATGTGAGCCTAAATATTGGCTAATAGCCTCAGCACCTTTTTCTGTTGTTGCTGTACCAATCACTGTTGCACCACAAGCGACTAACTTTTCTGCAATGGCTTTACCAATTCCGCGACTGGCACCTGTCACTAAAGCAATTTTTCCTGATAGGTTCATAGCTACCTCTTTTATCTTCTATTTTGTATTTTCAATTGCAGCATCTAATGATGCTTTATCATTAACAGCACAAGCTGATAGTGAATCAACAATACGTTTAGTTAATCCAGTTAATACTTTACCCGGTCCCATTTCAACTAAAAGTGTCACGCCTTGTTTTGCCATCATTTCAACGGTTTCCGTCCAACGTACTGGGCTGTAAAGTTGGGCAATTAACGCTGCTTTAATCTGCTCTGCAGAACTTTCCACTTTAACATCTACATTGTTAATTACCGCAAATTTTGGTGCATTAAACGTAATGTTTTGCAATGCAGTGGCTAATTTATCGGCTGCCGGTTTCATTAAAGCACAATGTGACGGTACGCTAACCGCTAGAGGTAAGGCGCGTTTTGCACCGGCTTGTTTACATAATGCGCCCGCCCGTTCAACCGCTTCTTTATTGCCAGCGATAACCACTTGCCCAGGTGAATTAAAATTAACTGGCGCAACGATTTGACCTTCAGCCGCTTGCTCACAAGCTTTGCTGATTGATTCGTTATCTAAACCAATGATGGCATACATAGCACCTGTACCTGCTGGCACAGCTTCTTGCATCAATTTTCCACGTAACTCAACTAATTCGATTGCATCTTTAAAATCAATCACGCCAGCACAAACTAAGGCTGAATATTCACCTAAACTGTGACCCGCCATAAATTCCGGTTGAGCGCCATTAACGCTTTGCCAAACTCGATATATTGCAACCGACGAAGCAAGTAACGCAGGTTGCGTTTGCCATGTCTTATTTAATTCTTCAGCCGGGCCGTCTTGAACAAGTGCCCATAAATCATAGCCTAATACTTCTGATGCTTCATCAAAAGTTGCTTTTACAATAGGGTAATTGTCCGCAAGATCTTTTAACATACCCACAGATTGTGAGCCTTGTCCTGGAAATACCATTGCAAATTTGGTCATTTTTAAAATCCTTGATTACTCAAAATAATTTGTATTTAAAATCTAACGAGCGCAGAGCCCCAAACAAAGCCGCCACCGAAAGCCTCTAATAAGATTAGTTGACCTCGTTTAATACGTCCGTCCCGCACCCCGGCATCTAAAGCACAAGGTACTGATGCTGCAGAAGTATTGCCTTGTTTATCAAGCGTAACAATCACTTTGCTCATGTCCATATCTAGACGTTTTGCGGTTGCCGAAATAATTCTTAGGTTAGCTTGGTGTGGTACCAGCCAATCTAAATCTGCTTTATTAAAGGCATTTTCAGTCAATAGCTCATCAACTAAGTTAGACAGCTCTTTAACGGCAATTTTGAACACTTCATTACCATGCATTGTCATATAAACAGGGTCATTCATATCACGGCGATCAACATACGGATATTTTAACAAATCGCCATAACGACCGTCTGCATGCAAATGTGAAGCAATAATACCCGGTTCTTGTGATGCACCAACCACAACTGCGCCGGCGCCGTCACCGAATATAATAATCGTGCCACGGTCTTTTGGATCAACACCCCGTGTCAACATATCTGAACCCACCACTAATGCATATTTAATGGCGCCACTTTTAATGTATTTATCAGCAATATCAAGTGCATAGACAAAGCCAGAGCAAGCGGCTGATACATCAAATGCAATCACGTCACCAATTTCAAGTTTAGCCTGCAATTCAGTTGCGGCACTAGGGAAAGCATTGACAGAAGTCGCTGTTGCAACAATAATCATACCAATATCGTTTTTATCGATATCAGCCATATCAATAGCATTGATTGCAGCTTGATAAGCCATGGTGGTGACAGTTTCATCGGGTGCGGCAATACGCCTTTCTTTAATGCCGGTACGGGTTGTAATCCATTCATCACTGGTATCAACCATTTTTTCAAGATCGGCATTTGTTCTAATCTGTTTTGGAAGATAACTTCCTGTTCCTAATATCTTTGTATACATCTAATTATTCGCTCTTAGGTAGTGCAGAAGAAAGGCTGATTGCAATCTTCTCAGGTATATTCGTCTGTATAGCCAAAATAGCTTGTTCAATTGCTGCAAAAAAAGATTTTTGATTAGCACTACCGTGACTTTTAATCACAATACTTCGAAGACCAAGCAAACAGGCTCCATTATATCGTCCGGGATCTAAATAACCAAAATTTTTTGCGATCTTTCTTTGTAACCACTTGCTTAATAACTTCATGATAAAAGAGCTGTGACCAAATGATAATTTGCAAGAAGACATAAAAATTTTAATTAAGCCTTCAACCGTTTTTAATGTCACATTCCCCACAAAGCCGTCACAAACCAGAACATCAGTTTTACCGGTTAAAAGCTCGTTACCTTCCAAGTAACCGATATAGTTAATTTGATTATTTGATTTTAAAATGGACGCAGCTGCACGGATTTTATCCAAACCTTTAATGTCTTCTTCACCAATATTGAGTAGTGCTACCCGTGGATTTTCAATGTTAAGTACTGTTTTTGCTAAGATTTCGCCCATTATGGCAAATTGCACCAACATATCACTATCACACTCAGCATTTGCACCTAAATCCAGTACTACCGTATTTTGATTATTTAAGGCAGGAATGGTAGCAACCAATGCCGGGCGATCAATGCCTGTTAAGGAGTGTAATAAGAGTTTAGATAGCCCCATTAATGCCCCTGTATTACCAGCACTTACGCATGCTTGCGCTTGATTATCTTTCACCAGTTCAAGTGCAATTCTCATTGAAGAGCCTTCACTGTGGCGAATAGCATAAGATGGTTTCATATCATTAGCGATAACTGCGGTGGATTTAACCAAAGTTAATCGTCCTTCATCTTGATATTGGGCAATTAATTTTGAATTTTCTTTGGACAAAAGAAGACCGATTTCTGTTAGATCACCTACCAGAAATAGAGAAAGATTTGGATAACGATTTAATGCTTGTATTGCAGCAGGAACAACAACACGAGGACCGAAGTCCCCGCTCATAGCATCTAACGCAATGGTTAGATTATCCAAAATGTCACCTGAGGATTTCTAATTACTGAGTAATTATTTAGAAATCACTTTACGACCACGATAATAACCATCAGCGGTTACGTGATGACGTAAATGTGTTTTACCTGATTCATCAACTGAGATATTAGCAACAGTTAATGCATCATGAGAACGACGCATACCACGTTTTGCACGAGTTTTACGATTCTGTTGAACAGCCATGGATTTACCCCTTATTCTTTAAACTAACTAAAATTGCAAATGGATTTGGTTTTTCATTCTCAGCTGAAATTTCACCAAATACCATATCTGCCTCTGACACTTCGCAGTGTTTACTATCATGTACCGGCGCAATAGGTAATGAGAGAATAATTTCGTCCTCAAGTAACGCTAATATATCTACTTCACCAAACTCGTTCATAAGAACAGGTTCATAATGTTCCGGTAATGTCTCTGCTTGAGCATCGCTCTTAACAGGACTAAATTTATTCATCACATGAACTTCTGTGATAAAAGGCTTAAAACAACGTTGACAAATCTGTTCTAACGTTATTTTTGCATCAATTGTGATAACGCAAAGTTTTTGTTCATCGTAACCAAAAGATAAACGACATTCGATATCACTTTTTGGACTCTCCAAGCGCGTTATAGCTTGCATTGGATAATATCCAACGTAATCAAGTCTTTTTTGTGCCGCTTTGATAGGGTCAATTGTTAATGGTAATTTATTTTGCATAAGATATGCATACTACCTTAAAATTTTGTTTAGTGCAGCTAAAATCTGCACAATGCCGTAAGGCGCGCATCTTACCTTTAAATCAAGATTTCGTCAATGGGCATCGATAATATAATTTGTTTTAGTTGTTGATTATTACCTTAATATTTACTTTTTTGCGACTATTTTACGCTTGTCAAGAACTTTCAGAAAATATATACGTTTAAGTATAAAACTTTTTAAATTTGCCTATTTATTATGATAATCGCCCAAAACTATCTTTTACAATTGCCGTAAAATCGTCAAAGTTTTGACTATCTAGCAAGCGCTTAGTCGCTTTCTCTTTTACAAAGTTAACAAATAGATTATAAATGCGCATCGCATCTTCATACTCATCTTTGCTGATCGCCAATAAAAAAATGACATGCGCTACTTCGTTTTTATTCCAGACAATGCCTTGTGGCGCCAAAATCGTTGTGACAACGGTTTTTCTGGCCAGTAATCCTACTGAGTGAGGTATGGCGATGTTTTCTCCCAATAGAGTTGAAACAATTTTTTCACGTTCAACAACCGACGGATAAAAATCGCTATCAACATACCCTTGTTGAACTAATTTTGCGCAGACTTGGTTAAACAGTGTTTTTTGTGTCATTGGCTCATCGATAATAAAAAAGAATTTTTCATCGAAAAATCGCTCTATGATATAAGGCATAGTGCGATCAATCATCGCCAACCGCCCGAGCTGTTCAAGTTGGTAAGCCGTTGGGAAAGGCGCAATTTTAACAATCGGTTTATCTTTTTCGGTCAAACGAACGGTGGATACAACGAAGTCTTCTTCTACCTTTGTCAGTTGCTCATATTCACGATATGAAAGCGTGCGACTAATTTGAATATGGGGAAAATCCCGCTTAATTTTTGATTCAATCATCCGCAAAGTGGCATTACCAAGCTCGCTGACCAGCAAAATTTGCGCAAATCGTGCATGCCCGGCACTGTAATTACGCTCTAAAGCCACGCCAATATGTACCGCTAGATAACTTATTTCATCTTCGGTCATTTTTGCTTGAGTATAGTTTTTAGTATTAGCCAATGCTGAAAGCGTAATATCATAAGCAAAAGGATAATACTGTTTAATTTCATCCAATAAGGGATTGGTCGCTCTTATTTGATACTGTATCCTTGATAACATTGAGGAGATATGAATAAGGAGATCTTGCCGTAACTTGTTGTCCTCCCGTAAATTATAGTGATAACAATCATTGATATAAGACAAGATATGTTCAACCAGCGCTAAACTTTTGGCTTGATTGGGTGATTCGGTCATGGTGCGTGAAATAATTTGAACACACAGATAATTAAACTCCGCTTCACCGAGAGGGTTGCCTAAAAAATGGGAGAACTCTTCTGATATTTCTCTGGCTGCGCCAATCACGGTTGAATCAATCTTATCGACCTGATATTCAATTAACTCATGCATTTGTGTGATACGAGTTATCGATACCGCACAACTATAGAGTAAATAGCTCTGACCTTCCGCCGTTAACTTTAATTCAAAACGCTCAAACTGATTTTGTAACACTTTTTCCAGATAGTTTAAATCAATATCATTTAAAATTATTTGTTTAAGCCTTTCAACAGTGATGAGGTCTTGCGCTAAATGGCGTTGCCATATAATGTCGGTTAAACATGCACGTATTGATGACTCATCGCCAACCAGACGCAATCCGTAATACGGGCGATTTTCGAGTGATAGATTATACTTATCTAAATACTGTTTTATTTCAAGAATATCATTTTGTAACGTGCTGCGGCTTAAAAACCATTTATCTGCAATATCATCCAATTTTACTGAGTGAGGTTGAGTTAAAAAGGCAATAAGCAGGGCTGAAAATCTTTCTTTACTGGTGCGTGGTAGTTGTTTTGTTGAAGGCACTATCGGAAGCGTTGCATAGCAAACAGGATCTGATACAACAAGTTGATAACCCAGATTTTTGGTGTACTGAATTTGAGCACCATAGTTAGCTAATATATCATTAAGCGCTGCAATATCGGTTCGAATAGTACGCGTTGATACCGAAAAACGATTCGCTAACTCTTTTTGAGGTAGCGTCTCATTTTTTATCGTATCAAACAAATAGACTAATCGTTGATAAGAAAACATCATGTTAGATGTCATCACCTATCCTACTAATTTTTGCGTCATCGCCAACAGTTGTTTGACATCATCGGTACGGGTGGCACCTGTGGTTTTGTCGATAATTGCGCTATAAATATGCGGGATGATTTTTTTCACGCCGGCATTTAATGCTATTTTCATGATCGCTTCATAATTGTTTAAGTCAATACCGCCGGTTGGTTCAAGATAGAAATTGTGTTCAGCACAACATTTTGCCACATATTCAAATTCATCCTGATGCTTTAAGCCTCCCATAGGAAAATATTTAATTGAACTTCCGCCCATATCTTTTAATAAAGCAATCGCTGTTTCAACAGGCACAATTGCCGCTGGTGAGTGGCAGCTTAATGGGCCGGTTGCGATATTCACCAGCCCGACTTGACCGGTTGGCGACACTAAACCATTAATCACGGTCTGCTGTTGACCTAATAATGCTCGACTCGTTGCCACACCTGTAAACACTTGATTTACATGTTGTGGCTGTAGCGCCGCTGATAGTTGTGAAACCATGGTTGATTGGTTAGGATCACCGGCACCAAGGCCGATAGAAATCGCGTTATCGATAGCTTTGGCATATTGTTTCATATCATCGATCGCTGATTGGTTATCTTTATAGTTTTTAGATAAGATACCAACTACTACATGCGTTTGTGCTGCTTCATAAATAGCTTTAGCATTGTCAATTGAATTAGCCAACACATTCAAACAAACTCGGTCATGATAATAATTCGGCATTAGCTTCATTATTCTACTCCTTGAATAATATTTTTAATTTTGTGGTAAATCGTATCGAGTTGCGCGGATGTTACACTTCTTACATCAGCATCAACTTTGCCTTCATTGGCTTTGTATTGTCTGAAATAGACGGCAATATCACCTTGTTTCATTAAATCAACCATTTCAATTGCTGTTTTGCCTATCACTTTAGCATCAAAAGCGATTTCGGCTCTGGCAATATCCCGGCCGGCACTATCCCAAACCACTTTGGCCGATATTCCATTAAGCGCATTGAGTTTTTCAATAAAAGGCTGCATTTTGCTAACCATTTGTTGGCCGGTTTCATGTTTGGGGTCGTTAATATAAAGCTCAATGGCTCGAGTTAAGCCCAAAATACCTTCTTTACCCACTTTCATTGGTCGGCCGATGCCTTCTGACTGACGCTTTAACCATTCGATAGCTTGATGCCGACCAATGGCCAATCCACTAGTTGGCCCCTCAATTGCTTTAGCTCCGCTATAAATCACAATATCAGCGCCTTGCTGATAATAGGTCACTAAATCTTCCTCAGCTGCGGCATCAACAATTAAAGGGATCTGATATTTTTGGGCTACAGCTGCCGCCTGCGCAACTGACAGCATACTTTTTTGGACGCAGTGATGTGATTTAACATATAAAATAGCAGCAGTATTAACATTAATCAGTGAGGCAATATGGTCAGCATCACACTCATTAGCATAACCGGCTTCAACGACCACTCCCCCACCTAATGCAACCATGGTGCCAATCGGTGCACCAAAATTAACGTTATGCCCTTTTGCTACAATGATTTCACGAGGAACATTTTTAGTCGATGAATGTAAATTAAATAACAGATCACGATCATCTTTCACAATCAAACCGGCAACAGCCTGTGCAATACCGGCAGACGCACAAGATACCACAACCGCATTTTCAACATTGAGTAAACGTGCAATATATTGCCCTGTTTTATCAATCAAATCTTTAATTTCAAAATATTCATTTAATCCTTGCGAGACAGTTTCGACCACTTCCGGCCTTGGTGTTGAAACACCCAATATTGTCATACGTCCTGAAGCATTAATCACTTTTTTTAAGTGATATTGACCATAAATATCTTTTTTAGCTGGAGATTCTAAGCTCATTTTTACTACCTTCTTGCGTGATTTGTATATGTATATCATCTTTTGCAACATCAGCAACAATGGAAGCTAACGGAACAAACTGTTCTTGACTTTGTCGTACCTCACCATGTGCATCTGATAATGAGGTTGGTTGCTGTTTAATATCAAAAATAGTTAAATCAGCATCATAACCCACCGCGATAAGACCTTTATTTTTGAGAGGTAAGATCTGCGCAGGATTTACCGTTACACTATCAATAATTCGTTTTTTACTGTAATTTAGCGCGATAAATTTGGTCATAATATTTGCCAAACTCACTACCGGGCCATGTAAGCGATTTTTAGCATAGATATCTGAACTTATGGTATTAGGGTAAATACCTAAACTTTTCGCCCGCTCAGCAACGGTAAAACTAAAACTTTCGCCACCATGACCAATATCTAAAATCACGCCACGTTTAATAGCGGATTTAATCGAATCCCGTAAATTATTGTTCTTATCAAGGATTTGATTAGGCTTGCCATTAAAACAGTGAGTAATAATGTCACCTTCCGTCAATAAATCGGCGATCTCATCCAGATCGGGGGGATTGTTGCCAATATGAATCATCAACGGTAAACCACATTTTTTTTGGATCTTTTTGGCTTTAATTAAAGGCTCAATACCATTTTCACCCACCACACTCCGGCTCATCCTTACTTTGATTCCGACCACAAAATCAGGATATTTTATTAATGCTTGTTCAAATAAAAGCGCATCAATATCATCCATACTGGCAAGTTCACTTTGCGTTATTAAGCCGATTTTGGATATATTCAAAAATGAGTAAACATGGGTATGTGCTTGTCTGGCTAATTGATAAAATTCAGCCACATCAAGCGCACCGACACTCCCGGCATCAACGACCGATGTCACGCCGGCTTTTATACCAATTACATCAGGTTCGTCATAATAGATAGGTGAATGCGCAAAGCAATGCGTATGTGAATCGATCCAACCGGCACTGATATAGTGTTTATTGCGTAGATCCAACACCCGTTTTGATCGAGCTAAAATCGAATTTGCAATCTCAGCAATTTGACCTTGTTCTATAGCGATATCGACACACGTCTCATCAATGAGTTTGGCATTTTTTATTATTAAATCATACATACGTTGTTCCAAATCCGCTGTAATTTAACCAACGACAGCGGAGAGTTAACATCAGACAATAGGAAATATTCCACCGAAAATCATCGCACCTAAAATTGCGCCACCAGTAATTGGCTTTTTCCAAATATAGAAAATGAGTGCGCCTAGTAAAGACCCTATGCCAATTGGAATAGAAGCAGCCATTGCAGATAAAATAATCATTGGTCCTAAAAAACGCCCCGAAGCATTACCCGCCCCCATCATGACATCAGCGCCAAAAGTTGAACCACCAGCGCTGTTAATGGTGAATTTTCGGATCCAAATGATAACTAAACCAATTAAGGCGCCTAACACGAAGCCAGTTACTAAAGCGATAAAGAAGTTTTCAATGGGTAGTGTATAACCACCGGCCAATAATAAGGCGGGTACGCCAAGCCCAATACCGGTTTGTAAAGCGCCACCTATATCGAGTATGCCAACTAAAGAGCCTTCAATCACACGAGCAAATAAAAAACTTGCCCCAAATGCGGCCACTGCACCATAATCCCCGGTGCTCATACCCGATTTGAGCATGGCAACAAAGGCAATTTCGTTAAAAGCGCCGATACCATAAACATAAAAGGTATGTGTCCCGGCAAAAATTCCGGCGGATAATAATCCACAAAGAATAGGAAACGACCAATCGGCATACCAGAAACTTTTATTTAGTGCTGTTTGTGTATTCATAATCATTCCTATATTATTTAAACCAATAAGATAAACCGTCGCTAAATGCGTTTATCATCTTCATATCAAAGCCCCGGAAGTAGCCACTCATCACAAATAGCAAAATGACAGCAATTAACATAATTTTCATCATTCGATTCCAACCACTATCATCGACACCTTTACCGATAAGTATGCCTAACACCAGACCGGGAACGGCATTGCCCATAATTAACTGTGCCAGACCACCAAATAATGTTCCCCAAAATCCACTACGTCGCCCTGCATCTAAAGCTGCCAGCCAGAAAATAACCGGCATCACTGTTGCGACTAGCAAATTGGCAGCAGGCACAAGAACTTTTGTGGCAGTTATCTTTAACGAATCGGGAATAACCGATGTTGTTGTATTTAAAAACAGCACCACTATCATGCCGATGATTGCGCAGGCAATGGCCATTTTTTTAGGATCATGCAACGTTTCGCCAAGATTACGATTTTTAATCATCAATAAAGCGGCGCCCCAGTTTGGAATAATGCGATGATCAACATCTTGGGTAAACGAACCTGCGGCAACGGATGATGCCCAGGCATTAAAAAAGAACCCTAAACCAAATGAAAAGTGCGCAGCCGGATCGCCTTCACAAGCATTGAGCTCACCCAATGTCCGAAATGCCCCCATACCTTGATAAGTTGGGGCGTGAAACATCCTTGCCGCCCCGGCTCCAACCCCTAAACCACAAAGTCCACCAATAATGATTGACTTAAATGCAATGATGAGAATTTCCATAACTTTCCTTTTTTGTTATTGAGAAGTAAATTCAATATGACTTAAATCAACAAAACAAACATCAACAGCCACATCGAGTGTAATGTCATAAATGGCCTTTTTTCTGGGTAAAAAGATAAATAAAAATCGTTCAGTGGTGATCTTCTTTATTGCTGATACGATTCGAATATTCAGCGGCTCTATACGCAACATCATATTGGATGAATTTTTAAGCACCTGTTTTTGTACCTGACTTAATGCATTAGCAAATGCACGTTGCTTAGAATCACCTTGACCACTTACTCTTACTATTTGCTGTTGATTTTGTTTCATGCTGATGCGCCCTTTTACTCACGAGGATTTTTTTTCAAAAATGCTTTGGCGATACGTTGCCCTAGTTCTTCGGTATCCATAAAACCAAAACCCAGCACTTTACAGCCATCATTGATTGCCGTTTCTCCTTCTTCAATCGAACGCATTCCATGACGTTGGGTATAACCATATTTATTTTGGGCGGTAATTGCGCCAGCCCCACCACTACCACAAAATGAAAGACCTAAATCGGCATTTTCTTGATTCATCACATCTCCCAATTTCATATCGGCTGCCATACCGGGGATCACAATTGCTTGGCAGCCTTCTACCGAATTAATGCCTTGGGCAATTTTTTGTCCTTTTCCCATTCGATCGCCTATTACAATGATCACTTGAGCCATAATGTTTCTCCTTTCCATTTATTTTTTTAATTTTTGTTTATCGATTCATTTGCTTTGGCTACGTCATAGTGAATAGCCAATAAATATGCTTCTTCTATTGGTAAATTATCGAATAAATTTACTGTTTTTTGCGCTAACGCTAAGGACTCTTCAGATAGTTGGTCAAATAAAGTGAGATCGAGTTCAGGTAATTGTTCTAAAGTTTTAGCCCGTTGAACCATGGATTTAATATGGGAATAGAGCATCAATTTTTGCACCTCATTTTGTACAATTTGATGCTCAGCTAACCAAGTATTAATAATGTTGATTGTGTTTTCTGTCACCTCTTCAAGCGTCAGATCATCTTCGATCATGCGAAATTTTATTTGAGTCATAACCACTAGCATTGTCTGTTTTGAGAATGAATAAAGCCTAAATCAAACCATAAGCAATGTGGATAGAGAGTTTTTCCTTCAACAATAGGAAATTTTTTATTATGGGGGTTCTATCGTGGGACAAGCAGACTTAATCTTGCTTGATAGGTCAATTTTGATAAATAAATGATTGTTAATTTTGTGAGTTAGATCATAAAAATTAACACGATTTTTCTAAAAAAGACGATGAATCAATGGGCATATCAACACTGTTTTAACCAAAATTAAAGGCTACATAAATCAGAAAATGTTATCGCTGATTGCAGCGAGATATGTTGTGGCTAAATTTTTAAATAGGGAAGGATGGTAAAAAATAAACTACCATTAATCGATATAATTAAGGCGCATCTAGCGCCTTATTTTTTTATCCCATTTACCAGCTACCGGAAGCGCCACCGCCACCACTGCGGCCACCACCGCCGCCACTAAAGCCGCCGCCTCCGCCGCCTCTTCTGCCGCCTCCACTGCTTCTGTCGCCTCCGCTAGAACCACCAAAATAGTCACTTCTTCCGCGATTATTTCTTCGCCCTCTTCTTCTGCCAGCTCTGCGAATTACATAGTGGCTAGCAATGGTACTCAAAATAAATACCACAAACATGATATATACTATTATAATATGTAGATTGCGCACATGCCAAAAGGTGAGTCCACCAACAGATAGTGCATTAAATAAACTTGCACATAAACATTGTTTGGTTTTATCTTTACGATAAAATAAGTTAGCAAGTATAAGACAAATAAAAAATGACACCAGTGCATAATAAGCAAAGTTTTCTGTAAATAACCATCCAATGTTAAGGTTAGAGCCTTGTTCGTTATCTTCACTTTTCGGGGAAGGATTATCGATTTCTTGTTTCAGCACAGATAAGGCATTATCAATACCCTGATAATAGTTATTTTGTCGAAATTGTGGTGCTAATTGCTCACGAATGATTTTACTGGCAACTAAGTCGGTAATAGTTCCTTCAAGCCCATAACCAACCTCAATTCGCATGAGTTTATCATCTTTAACAATAAGTAATAAAATACCATTGTCTTGTCCTTTTCGACCGATTTTCCATTGAATAAAGACTCTATCTGCGTATTGTTCTACCGTTTCATCATCAAGTTTGGGAATCATTAAAACCGCTATCTGGGCACCATCTGTTCGAGGCTTTTCAAAGCCAATTAGGCTTGATTCTAATAACTCTTTTTGAGAATCGGTTAAAGTATGAGTCGTGTCGATAACACGATGTGCAAATTCCGGGATGTCAGTTAGCCCATAACAAAACCAACTGAATATTAACAATAAACTACTTAGAAAATATCTTTTCATTATATTTTCTGCCTCATGACTAACAACACTAAATAAAACTATTATATAGTTAAATCAAAATCTTACTATTAAAACTTAATGAGTATGATCTTTGTTCATCTCATTACCAACGACCAGATGCACCACCACTGCGGCCGCCACCTCCGCCTCGGCAAATTCTACTCGAATGGCTATATGAAGATCGACTGCTTCTGTCACTCCCGCTACGACTTCTTCATATGCCGTTTTTACGACAAATTCACTTTTTTCGAATTTAACCGTGAAAACGAACAAACAAAAAAAGAAAACACTTTCCAGCTTTGTTGAATAATCCAGTTAAACATCATATCTAACATTTCACTTAACCCAATTCTATGATTATTCTGGGCTTGTTTCTCTGGATTAATTTCATTACCTATTATGACATCTTTTAATACCGAAATTGCATCATTAATACCCTGATAATAGTTCTTTTGCTTAAATTGTGTGGCTTACTGTTCCCGAATGATGTGGCTAGCGATTGTTGTAAAAAATAAACTGCTATTAATCGATATGATTAAGGCGCATATAGCGCCTTATTTTTTATCCTATTTACCAGCTACCGGAAGCGCCACCGCCACCACTGCGGCCACCACCGCCGCCGCTAAAGCCGCCACCTCCTCCGAAGCCACCGCTAGAACCACCAAAACCGCCTCCTCCTCGATGATTTCCTCTTCCGCCACCAGCTCCGGGAGTGACAATGCGGCTGGCAATGGTACTCAAAATAAATACCACAAACATGATAAATACTATCATAAATATATCGCGCATATGCCAAAGGGTGAATCCACCAACAGATAGTGCGTTAAATAAACCTGTATATAAACATCGTTTAGTTTTATCTTTACGATAAAATAAGTTAGCAAGTGTAAGGCAGATAAAAAATGACACCAGCGCATAATTACTCAACATGGAAGTAAAATCTTCTGATGATAACAAGTTAGAGCCTTGTTCGTTATCTTCACTTTTCGGGGTAGGATTATCAATTTCTTGTTTCAGTACAGATAAGGCATTATCAATTCCTTGATAATAGTTATTTTGTCGAAATTGTGGTGCTAATTGTTCACGAATAATTTTACTGGCCACTAAGTCGGTAATAGTTCCTTCAAGCCCATAGCCAACCTCAATTCGCATACGTTTATCATCTTTTACAATAAGTAATAAAATACCATTGTCTTGTCCTTTTCGACCGATTTTCCATTGAATAAAGACTCTATCTGCGTATTGTTCTACCGTTTCATTATCCAGTTTGGCAATCATTAAAACCGCTATTTGGGCGCCATCGGTTCGAGGTTTTTCAAAGTCAATTAGACTTGATTCTAATGACTCTTTTTGAGAATCGGTTAAAGTATGAGTCGTGTCGATAACACGGTGTGCAAATTCCGGGATGTCGGTTAGCCCATAACAAAACCAACTGAATATTAACAATAAACTACTTAGAAAATATCTTTTCATGGTATTTTTTGCCTTATGATTAACAACGCTAAATAAAATTTTACTTTTTCTGTTTTACAACAAACAGTTAATTGCGATCCATTTTATAAAGCGTTGAGACAAGATATCGTTGGTTAACTAAAACTATTATATAGCCAAATCACAATCTTACTATTAAAACTTAATAAGTATGATCTTTGTTCATCTCATTACCAACGACCGGATGCACCGCCACCGCCACTGCGGCCGCCACCTCCATCTTGGGAATTTCTACTCGAATGATCAGATGAAGATCGACTGCTACTGTCACTCTCGCTATGACTTTCTATAGTACCGTTTTTACGACTGATAGCGGTAAATAACAAGTTAGCAAACACATAATTTATAGTGCCGTTTTTACAACTGATAGCGATAAATATAGCGATGATTAACAAGTTAGCAAACACATAGTTTATAACAAAAATAAAAACGACATCGGTCAGATCTAAGTCACTAAAACCGTCAACACACCAAGTTACAAAAAGGATAAACAAGCTATTTGATAGTGATGTGATAATAATGCGTTTAAATATATTTTTTTCGAATTTAACCGTTAAGGCTAAACACACAAGAAAAGAACACACTTTCCAACTTAATTGAGCGATCCAGTGAAACAACATATCTAACATTTCACTCAAGCCAATTGTCTGATTATCCTGGGTTTGATTCTCTAAATAAATATTATTACCAATTATGGCACTTTTTAATACCGACACTGCATCATCAATGCCCTGATAATAGTTATTTTGCTTAAATTGTGGGGCTAACTGTTCCCGAATGATGTGACTAGCGACTAAATCGGTAACAATGCCTTCAAGCCCATACCCCACTTCAATACGCATCTGTCGGTCATCTTTTGCCACTAACAATAAAATGCCATTATCCAGATCTTTTTTACCAATTTTCCATTGGTTAAAAACTCTCTGCGCATACTGTTCTATGGTTTCATTGTCGAGTTTTGCGATCATCAAAACGGCTATTTGTGCGCCATCAGTCCTAGAGTGTTCAAATTGAATTAGGCTCGATTCTAAAGAATTGACTTGCGATGCACTTAAGGTATTGGTTGTATCGATAATATGGCTATTAAACGCAGGAATTTCAGTCAAACCATAACTAAACCAACTCAACATTAACAACATACTCAATAAAACATATCTTTTCATTACATTTTGTCCAAAATGACCTGCTATAGAATAATATTATGACTTTTCAAAAGCGCATATCAAAAGCTAATCGACTCTATTTATTTCAGGTTTAAGTTATACAAGACATCAATTGATAGAAATGACTATTATATAGCCAGATAACAATTTTGCTATTAACATCTGCTTTTTTTATCAAGTTTTGCCGTCATGGATATTTGGCACGATTTATTTTGTATTGGGGAAACTCAATAGAGCATTATTGTGAAGTATATCTATGTGATCGAGTTAACGTATGGTCATAACGATAACTCGATTTTAAAGGAAGAGAATTTCAGTTGATTGATAGCTAAACCAACTGATGATTCACAGCAAACTCAACGCTCAATATTTTTTGACAATCTTGATTATTGAAAGTTAACTGCGGGTGCATTTGAAATTTCCTTTTCATTATCAACCGTAAATTGTTGTTTTGGCCCGGTACCTAAAAAGCCTGCTATCCAGTTATTCGGTATTTGGCGGATATAGATATTAAATGATTGTACTGCTTGTATATATCGTCCACGGGCAACAGCGATGCGATTTTCGGTGCCTTCTAGCTGACTCATCAGATCCTGAAAAAGTGAACTGGCTTTAAGATCCGGATAGTTTTCACTGACAGCAATTAAGTGGCTTAAAGCAGTGCTTAATTCAGATTGTGCTTGTTGGAATTTGGCAAATAAAGCCGGATCGGTTAGCTGATCAGCATTGATTTGAATTGAGCCAACTTTACTTCTTGCATCGGTCACTTGAGTTAACACTTCTTTTTCGTGTGTAGTATAACCTTTAACCGCATTAACTAAATTTGGGGTTAAATCTGCCCGACGTTTATATTGGTTAACGACTTCTGACCACGCAGCAGCCACGCCTTCGTCACGGGTTTGGATACCGTTGTAACGGCTAAAGCAGAAAAATGCCGCAATAATAACTAACACCAAAACAACTAATAATAATTTTGATTTCATTGTAGATTCCTATAAATAGTTGAATTTATGGATAGCTTAACAAATGAATACATCAAAAATAGAAATAAAATAAGCTATCTACGTACGTAATTAATAAACACTCAGTTATCACTTGAATTCAAATTTCATCAACAAATTTATTTACCCTATTTCAAAAAAAGAAGAATTAACTCGGTAAAATTAAAATATGTATGTTAATAATAGATAGTCTAACCAATACGTAATCGGTTATGTTGCAAGCTAATGTCAGCTAAATCCATTTAGTTTAGGATAATTTATTTCATATTATATCCATTTTTACATTGCATGCTATTTATATTGCTAATTTACTCATAAAAATAAGCCGCTTATTTTGTATTGTAGATCACAAAATGACGATTAATTATGATTAATGTCGATTTTATAAATTCACAAAAATAAGCGGCGTTCTATTTGAAATTAATTACAATACACTTTCAAAGCATTCTAATTGCGCTGGCTCATAATAGATATCATTATTGTTTGGTCTATTGCCAGTATTACGATGTGTATGTTTGAATTGTTCAGAATTCACCCAAGCTTCGAAATCGGCTTTCGATTCCCACTCGGCAAATGATGAAAATAACGTATAATTTTCGTCAGTTTTCCCTTTTAAAAAATAAAAACGATTAAATCCTTTCATCTCTTTTAAATGGCTATCACGGTTACGCCATATTTCAATAAAAGTATCTTCGCTACCTCGTTTTATTTTAAAGCGATTCATGACAATATACATATTAAAACTCCTTTTTTTATTATAGAGATAAAAAAATAGCACGTGCTTACACGTGCTATTTTAATAACTTAGTCTTACTGACTATTGGTTTTCTTCTGCAGAATTAAGTAATTCAGCTAAGTTAGCGCTTGCTTCTTCAGCAGAAACAGTTGTTTGAATTTCATCGCTTGCAGGTACTGCACGTTTACGTAAACGTTCTTTATGGTAAGCATAACCTGTACCAGCAGGAATCAATCGACCAACAATGACGTTTTCTTTCAAGCCACGTAATTCGTCGTTTTTACCTGCAACAGCTGCTTCGGTTAATACGCGAGTCGTTTCTTGGAACGATGCCGCAGAAATAAACGATTCAGTTGTTAATGATGCTTTAGTAATACCAAGTAGATCGTGTAAGTAAACAATAGGTTCTTTACCTTGCGCTTCAAGTTCACGATTAATAATCTTCAAGCGTGAAACTTCAAGTTGTTCACCGTCAAGTAGACGAGAACCGCCCGGATGAATAACTGTCGCTTTACGTAACATCTGACGAACAATAACTTCAATGTGTTTATCATTGATTTTTACACCTTGTAGGCGATAAACTTCTTGAACTTCGTTAACGATGTAACGTGTCACCGCATTTACACCACGTAAGCGTAAAATATCATGCGCTGATTCAGGACCGTCAGAAATCACATCACCACGGCCAACTTGTTCACCTTCAAATACGTTAAGTTGACGCCATTTTGGAATCATCTCTTCATATGGCTCACTACCATCTAATGGCGTGATAATTAAGCGACGTTTACCTTTGGTCTCTTTACCGAACGAGATAATACCGTCGATTTCAGCAAGAATTGCCGGTTCTTTTGGTTTACGTGCTTCAAATAAGTCAGCAACACGTGGTAAACCACCGGTAATATCTTTAGTACCAACCGATGCTTGTGGAATACGAGCAAGGGTATCACCGACATTGATTTCAGCGCCGTCTTCTAACTGCACTAATGCTTTACCCGGTAAGAAGTATTGCGCAAGCATTTCAGTGCCGGCAACATAGATATCTTTACCTTTAGCATCAACAATTTTGATTGCTGGACGTAAATCTTTACCGACACCTGTTCTTTCTGCTACATCTAAAATCACAATAGATGAAAGCCCAGTTAATTCGTCGGTTTGACGGGTAATAGTTTGACCATCAACCATATCAACAAATTTAACAAAGCCTTTCGCTTCAGAGATAACAGGCATTGTATGCGGATCCCAGTTTGCAACTGTTTCACCAGCATCAACCGCAGCGCCATTACCTTTAGTTAAAATCGAACCATAAGGAACTTTGTAAGTCTCTTTCATTCGACCTAAATCATCAATAATGGTTAACTCAGCATTACGAGAAGTAATAACCAGTTTCTTATCCGGGTTAGTCACAAATTTAGCATTGGTTAATTTAATGCTACCTTTATTTTTAACCTGAACACTAGATTCTGCTGCCGCACGTGATGCCGCACCACCAATGTGGAACGTACGCATGGTTAACTGTGTACCTGGCTCACCGATTGACTGAGCAGCGATAACACCGATTGCTTCACCTTTATTTACCAGGTGACCACGGGCTAAGTCACGACCATAACATTTCGCACACACACCAAAATCAGTATCACACGAAACCACAGAGCGAACTTTTACGCTATCAACAGATTCTGCTTCCAGTAAATCACAATAACTTTCATCAAGTAATGTGTTACGTGGAATTAAGATATCTGCACTACCCGGTTTTAATACATCTTCAGCTGCTACACGACCTAAAACACGTTCACGAAGTGGCTCTTTAACATCTCCACCTTCGATAACTGGTGTCATTACTACGCCTTCTAATGTGCCACAGTCATCTTCGATAACAACTAAATCTTGTGCCACATCAACTAAACGACGAGTTAAGTAACCTGAGTTCGCAGTTTTTAACGCCGTATCAGCAAGACCTTTACGTGCACCATGGGTAGAAATAAAGTACTGTAGTACGTTTAACCCTTCACGGAAGTTTGCTGTAATTGGTGTTTCGATGATAGAACCATCCGGTTTTGCCATCAAGCCACGCATACCAGCTAACTGACGAATCTGCGCCGCAGAACCCCGAGCACCTGAGTCGGCCATCATATAGATGCTGTTGAAAGAAGATTGAACTTCTTCTTTACCTTCACGGTTAATCACTTTTTCGGTTGATAAGTTATCCATCATGGCTTTAGCAACACGTTCATTGGCTGCCGCCCAGATATCGATAACTTTGTTATAGCGTTCGCCAGCGGTAACTAAACCTGATTGGAACTGCTCTTGAATTTCAGCAACTTCGATTTCAGCTTCATTGATGATTTGTAATTTCTTCGCCGGAATTTCCATATCATCAATACCAACCGATACACCTGAACGTGCTGCATAAGCAAATCCTGTGTACATCACTTGGTCAGCTAAAATAACGGTTTCTTTCATGCCTAGTTGGCGATAACAGATATTTAAAATACGTGAAATCGCTTTTTTACCTAATGGCTGATTGATAACTGAAAAACTCATACCTTTAGGCATGATTAACCATAAAATAGCACGGCCAACAGTGGTATCAATAACTGATGTTGTATCTTCCCATTCGCCAACGCTATTACGATGACTTTCAGTGATACGTACTTTAACTTTTGCATGTAATTCAACTAAACCTAAACGATACAGTTTTTCTGCTTCTTTAGGTCCGGTTAATACCATGCCTTCACCTTTAGCATTAATTTTATCACGAGTCATATAGTAAAGACCTAATACCACGTCCTGAGAAGGAACGATGATAGGCTCACCACTCGCAGGTGAAAGAATATTGTTAGTTGACATCATCAACGCACGCGCTTCTAATTGCGCTTCTAACGTCAATGGAACATGCACCGCCATTTGGTCACCATCGAAGTCAGCATTGAATGCCGCACAAACCAATGGATGTAACTGAATCGCTTTACCTTCAATCAAGATAGGTTCAAACGCTTGAATACCTAATCGGTGAAGTGTTGGTGCACGGTTTAGTAATACCGGATGTTCACGGATAACTTCATCTAAGATATCCCAAACAATTGCATCTTCACGTTCAACCATTTTCTTGGCTGCTTTAATGGTGGTTGCATAACCACGACGCTCTAATTTACCGTAAATAAATGGTTTGAATAATTCAAGTGCCATTTTCTTCGGTAAACCACATTGATGTAATCGTAAGTATGGACCTACAGTGATTACTGAACGACCTGAGTAGTCAACACGTTTACCTAATAAGTTTTGACGGAAACGACCTTGCTTACCTTTAATCATATCGGCAAGTGATTTTAATGGACGTTTGTTAGAACCGGTAATTGCACGACCACGACGACCATTATCAAGTAATGCGTCAACAGATTCTTGTAACATACGTTTTTCGTTACGTACGATAATATCCGGCGCCGCCAAATCTAATAAACGTTTTAAACGGTTATTACGGTTAATCACACGACGATATAGATCGTTCAAATCTGATGTTGCAAAACGTCCGCCGTCTAGTGGTACTAATGGACGTAAATCAGGTGGCAACACAGGTAATACGTTTAAGATCATCCATTCCGGTTTATTTTCTGATTGAATGAATGCTTCAATAATCTTAATACGTTTAGTCAGTTTTTTACGTTTAGTTTCAGAATTGGTAGTTGCAAGCTCATCACGTAGTGCTTCACATTCAGCTTGCACATCGATATTACGTAATAATTCTTGAATTGCTTCGGCACCCATACGAGCATCGAATTCATCACCAAACTCTTCTAACGCATCTAAATACTGTTCTTCTGTTAAAATTTGACCGCGTTCTAAGTTTGTCATTCCGCCGTCAAGAACCATAAATGATTCAAAATAAAGCACACGTTCAATGTCACGAAGTGGCATATCTAATAAAAGACCAATACGTGATGGTAATGATTTTAAAAACCAAATATGTGCAGTTGGCGATGCAAGTTCAATATGCCCCATACGCTCACGACGTACTTTGGCTTGAGTAACTTCAACACCACATTTTTCACAGATCACACCACGGTGTTTTAAACGTTTATATTTTCCACATAAACATTCATAATCTTTTACTGGTCCAAAAATACGTGCACAAAACAATCCGTCACGTTCCGGTTTGAACGTACGATAGTTGATTGTTTCAGGTTTTTTCACTTCACCAAAAGACCATGAACGGATCATATCAGGAGAGGCAAGGCCTATCTTGATAGCATCAAAATCTTCTGTTTTTGTTTGTGCTTTTAGAAACTTTAGTAAGTCTTTCACAATTGACTCCTATGGAGTTAAACCAATTAGATAACTTATTATTGCTAATAAGTTATCCCTATAAATAGAAATCATTTAAGTTAGCGAAGATTACTCTTCGTCTAACTCGATATTAATACCTAACGAACGAATCTCTTTTAATAATACATTAAACGATTCTGGGATCGCAGGTTCCATACGATGATCACCATCTACAATATTTTTATACATCTTAGTACGACCGTTCACGTCATCTGACTTAACAGTTAACATTTCTTGTAAAGTGTAAGCTGCACCATATGCTTCAAGTGCCCACACTTCCATCTCACCGAAACGTTGTCCACCAAATTGAGCTTTACCGCCCAATGGTTGTTGAGTAACAAGACTATATGAACCAGTAGAACGAGCATGCATTTTGTCATCAACTAAGTGATTTAACTTAAGCATGTACATGTAACCAACGGTAACCGGGCGTTCAAATTGTTCACCAGTACGGCCATCATACAATGTAATTTGACCTGAAGTTGGTAAATCACCCAGCTCAAGTAATGACTTGATTTCTTGCTCTTTTGCACCGTCAAACACTGGTGTAGCAAGTGGCATACCATTACGTAAGTTTTGTGCTAAAGTCATCACTTCTTGATCGGTAAATTCAGCTACATTGACTTTTTGTGCCGCACCTAGACCAAGATCATAAGCTTTTTGGATAAATTCACGTAACTTAGCTAACTCTTGTTGCTCTTTTAGCATGGTATCAATTTTTTGACCAATACCTTTAGCAGCCATACCTAAGTGAGTTTCCAGGATCTGTCCAATATTCATACGAGACGGAACCCCTAGTGGGTTTAACACGATATCAACCGGACGGCCTTTGTCATCATATGGCATATCTTCAATTGGGTTAATTTTCGAAATAACCCCTTTGTTACCATGACGACCCGCCATTTTATCACCTGGTTGGATTTGGCGTTTAACCGCTAAGTAAACTTTAACAATTTTAAGCACACCAGGTTGTAGATCATCACCTTGTGTGATCTTCATGCGCTTAGCTTCAAGTTTCTTGTTAAACTCAGCTTTGATCTCTTCGTGCTGCTCAGCAAGTTGCTCTAATTGCTCTTGCTTGCTTTCGTTTGAGATACCAATTGTTAGCCATTTTTCACGTGGTAGTGCATCTAATTTTTCTGCCTTAATTCCACCTGAAATTAACACATCACGAATACGAGCAAATAATGCTGCTTCTAAGATCTTAAGCTCTTCAGTCAGATCTTTTCGTGCTTGTTTAAGTTGCATATCTTCAATTTCAAGTGCACGTTTATCTTTTTGTACACCGTCACGAGTGAAGACTTGAACATCAATAACCGTACCGGAAACACCATTAGGTACACGTAATGAAGTATCTTTAACATCAGATGCTTTTTCACCGAAAATAGCACGTAGTAATTTCTCTTCTGGTGTTAATTGGGTTTCGCCTTTAGGCGTTACTTTACCAACCAGAATATCACCACCTTTTACTTCAGCGCCGATATAAACAATACCGGATTCATCCAATTTAGATAGTGCTGCTTCACCCACATTAGGAATATCGGCAGTAATCTCTTCCGCACCTAATTTAGTGTCACGAGATACACAAGATAACTCTTGAATATGAATCGATGTGAAACGGTCATCTTGTACCACTTTTTCAGAAACTAAAATAGAATCCTCGAAGTTATAACCATTCCATGGCATAAATGCCACGCGCATATTTTGACCAAGTGCTAACTCACCTAAATCGGTTGATGGACCGTCTGCAAGTACATCGCCACGTTCAACTTTTTCGCCTAATTCCACGCATGGAATTTGGTTAATACAAGTATTTTGGTTAGAACGGGTATATTTGGTTAAGTTGTAAATATCAATACCTGTTTCACCGGCATACATTTCATCATCGTTAACGTTAATAACAATACGTGAAGCATCAACATATTGTACTGTACCGCCGCGACGAGCAACCGCTGTTACACCTGAGTCAACCGCAACCGCACGTTCCATACCAGTACCAACAAATGGTTTTTCAGCTTTTAACGTCGGCACAGCTTGACGTTGCATGTTCGCACCCATCAAGGCACGGTTCGCATCATCGTGCTCAAGGAATGGGATTAATGAAGCACCAACAGAAACGATTTGTTGTGTTGATACGTCCATATAATGAACTTGTTCCGGGCTGTATAAACCAGATTCACCATTTAAACGACAAGTCACTAAATCTTCTTTAAAGCGACCATTGTCATCAAGGTTTGAGTTAGCCTGTGCGATAACAAATTCACTTTCGTCAATTGCTGATAAATAGTTAATTTCATCAGTTACAATACCGTCAATCACTCGGCGGTACGGCGTTTCTAAGAATCCGTATTCATTGGTACGTGAATAAACCGCTAATGAGTTAATCAAACCGATATTTGGACCTTCCGGCGTTTCAATCGGACAGACACGACCATAATGAGTTGGATGTACGTCACGCACCTCAAAGCCTGCACGTTCACGAGTTAAACCACCCGGACCTAACGCCGAAATACGACGTTTATGTGTTATTTCAGATAATGGATTGTTTTGATCCATAAACTGTGATAACTGGCTAGAACCAAAGAACTCACGGATTGCCGCTGAGATTGGTTTAGCATTAATCATATCTTGTGGCATTAATGAATCAAGATCGCCTAAAGATAGACGCTCTTTCACAGCTCGTTCTACACGAACTAAACCAATACGGAATTGATTTTCTGCCATTTCCCCGACGCTACGAATACGACGATTACCTAAATGGTCGATATCATCCACTTCGCCATGGCCATTACGGATAGCGATAAGTTTCTTCATAACATCAACGATATCACCTTTCGTTAAGACGCTTTCGCCTTCAATATCGTCACGTCCTAAAGAACGGTTGAACTTCATTCGTCCAACAGCAGAGAGATCATAACGCTCGTCAGAGAAGAATAAGTTGTCAAATAACGCTTCGGCAGCCTCTTTTGTTGGTGGCTCGCCCGGACGCATCATTCGATAAATTTCAACTAATGCACCTAAACGATCACGAGTTGAATCGACATTCAATGTTTCAGAAATGAATGGACCATGATCTAAGTCATTAGTGAATAAGGTTTCAATTTTCTTATGACCTGCGTTGGTTAATTCCAATAATAGTTCTAATGAAATTGGTGTATTAGCAGCGGCAATAATTTCGCCCGTTGCTTCATTGACATAATTTTTTGCCAGAACTTTATTAACGATATATTCAACAGGTACATCAATTTTAGTAACTTTGTCTTTTTCCAGTTCACGGATATGGCGCGCAGTGATTCGACGACCTTTTTCAGCATAAACTTTGCCTTTAGATTCAATATCAAATAGCGCTGTTTCACCACGTAAACGCTCCGGAACAAGATCCATTTTTAATTTTGATTTGCCAACTTCAAAAATGGTCTTTTCAAAGAATATATCTAAAATTTCTTCAGTTTCATAACCTAACGCACGTAGAATGATTGTTGCTGGTAGTTTACGACGACGGTCAATACGAGCAAAAAGATTATCTTTTGGATCAAATTCGAAATCAAGCCAAGAGCCACGATAAGGAATAATCCGAGCATTATATAAAACTTTACCAGAAGAGTGTGTTTTACCTTTATCACTATCAAAGAACACACCAGGACTACGATGTAATTGTGATACGATTACACGTTCTGTACCGTTGATCACAAATGTTCCGTTGTCCGTCATTAAAGGAATTTCGCCCATGTAGACGTCTTGCTCTTTAATATCTTTTACTGTTCCTTCTGGCGCATCTTTATCATAAATAACTAAACGTAATTTTACGCGCAACGGTGCTGAGTAAGTGATCCCTCTAATTTGACATTCTTTAACATCAAACACAGGTTCGCCCATTTTAAAGCTCACGTATTGTAACTCAGCGTTACCACTATAACTTTTTATCGGAAATATTGAACGAAAAGCGGCTTCTAGACCATATTGACCTTCCGGGTCTTGCTCAATAAATTTCTGGAACGAATCAAGTTGAATAGAAAGAAGATACGGTATATCCAAGACTTGTGGACGCTTACCAAAATTCTTACGAATTCGTTTTTTCTCGGTATAAGAGTAAACCATTAGTTCCTCAACTTGCTTATCTGCTATTTTAGCATGATTAAATATTCATCAGGGGGTACTACCTTTAAATAATAACGCCTGACACCTCATCGAAAATATCTATAAATATCAATTGATTAGGCTTAATAAATATACTATTTCTTTATTACTTCTTATTGATAATCTTAAAATAAAATTCTTTGACTTATTACAGCGCAAAAAGGCTGGAGGTAAAAAACCCCCAGCCATTTAGCTTGCTTTTGATAAACTTATTTAAGTTCGACAACTGCACCAGATTCTTCAAGTGCCTTTTTAAGTTCATCTGCATCAGCTTTGCTAACGCCTTCTTTAACTGTTGCTGGAGCTGATTCAACAAGATCTTTAGCTTCTTTTAAGCCTAAACCAGTTGCACCACGAACGGCTTTGATAACCGCTACTTTGTTAGCGCCAACATCTTTTAAGATTACATCAAATTCAGATTTTTCTTCTGCTGCTTCAGCTGGACCAGCTGCTGCAACTGCTACAGCTGCTGCTGCAGAAACGCCAAATTTTTCTTCCATCATTGATACAAGTTCAACAACGTCCATTACAGACATTTCAGCAACTGCATCTAAAATTTGTTCTTTAGTGATAGACATAATATAGTTTCCCAAATTTACATTTTTTTAATTGATAAAATTCACAATCACAGCGCTATTAAGCAGCTTGTTTTTGATCGCGAACCGCTGCAAGAGTACGAACCAATTTGCCAGCTGCGGCTTCTTTCATGGTTGACATCAAGCGAGCTAATGCTTCTTCATAAGTAGGTAATGTTGCTAAGCGATCAATGTTCGCTGCGGTAATCAACTCACCTTCAAAGGCTGCGGCTTTAATCTCAAAATTATCATTTTCTTTAGCGAACGCTTTAAAAATACGCGCTGCGGCACCTGGGTGCTCGTTTGAAAATGCAATTAGAGTAGGACCAACAAACGTATCTTTTAAACACTCATATTGAGTGTCCTCTACAACACGGCGTAATAGCGTATTACGAACAACACGCATATAAACACCAGCTTCACGAGCAGATTTACGTAATGCAGTCATTTTTTCTACAGTTACGCCACGAGAGTCAGCAACAACTGCAGATAGCGCACCTTTGGCGATTTCGTTAACTTCAGCAACAATTTCTTGTTTATTTTGAAGATTTAGTGCCATTGGTATTGCTCCTGGATTAAACTAGGCAAAGCCTAGACTGATTTTAACTAGTTACACACGTAACTAGCATAACCACGATGAGCAGAATTCCTGTATTATATCTTATCAGGTTCTGTCACCGTCTACGTAGGAAAATTAAGTAATCAAATATCAATTACACCTACGGTCTTGGACGGGGTCTGGTTAAGGCCAGACACCAACCGATTTTTTGTTTAACTGGCTAACAGCTAATTAAACAGTTGCATTTAATGTTGCTTGATCGATAGCAACACCAGCGCCCATTGTTGTAGAAAGGCTTACTTTCTTAATAAATACGCCTTTTGATGAAGCTGGTTTTGCACGTTTTAATGCAACAAGTAATGCTTCTAAATTCTCTTTAAGCTTATCTGCATCAAAATCAGCTTTACCGATAGTAGTATGGATAATACCATTTTTATCATTACGGTAACGGATTTGACCAGCTTTAGCGTTTTTCACTGCTTCAGCAACGTTAGGTGTTACAGTACCGACTTTAGGGTTTGGCATTAAACCACGTGGCCCTAAAATTTGACCTAATTGACCAACAACACGCATAGCGTCTGGAGATGCAATAACAACATCAAAATCCATTTCGCCTTTTTTGATTTGATCAGCAAGATCGTCCATACCAACTAATTCAGCACCAGCTTCTTTAGCGGCTTCAGCATTTGCGCCTTGTGTGAACACAGCAACACGAACACTACGTCCGGTACCATGTGGAAGCACGATTGCGCCACGAACGTTTTGATCTGATTTACGTGAATCGATACCTAAATTAACAGCAACGTCAACGCTTTCAGTAAATTTAGCAGTAGCAAGCTCTTTTAATAAAGCGATTGCTTCATTGATTTCATATTGTTTAGTCGCATTCACTTTTTCGCGGATAAGTTTAGCTTTCTTAGATAATTTAGCCATGAATTAACCCTCCACTTCCAAGCCCATTGAACGTGCAGTTCCTTCGATAGAACGCATCATCGTTTCAATGGTAGCACCATTCATATCTGCAGCTTTTAATTCAGCGATTTCGCGAATTTGCGCACTCGTTACTTTACCAACTTTTTTCTTGTTAGGTTCGCCAGAACCAGACTTGATTTTTGCAGCTTTTTTCAATAATACAGCTGCTGGTGGGGTTTTAGTAACAAAAGTAAATGAACGGTCAGAATATACTGTAATAACAACAGGAATAGGTAGACCTTTTTCCATGCTTTCTGTTTTAGCGTTAAATGCTTTACAGAATTCCATGATGTTAACACCATGTTGACCAAGTGCTGGACCAACTGGTGGACTAGGATTTGCTGCACCAGCTGCAACTTGCAACTTGATGTAGGCTTGTACTTTCTTTGCCATTTTAGGTTCCTTTTCTCGGGTGCAAACGCCTCTATTAATAACCAATATTAATAAATAGACAGCTCCCCTAAGTTAAATGAGGGCAGAATTATCCTACAACAAATAAAAAAATGCAAGTTTTATTTATTAAAGGATAAACCAAAAGCAGGGCTATCACCCTGCCTTAAGTTAATATGTTTAAAAACAATAAGTTAAAGTACGTTTACTGCATTAAGCTCTTTAAATGCAAGTTCTAAACGTGAAACTAAAGACTCTTGACCTTTACGTAACCATACGCGTGGATCATAGTATTTTTTATTTGGCGCATCGGCACCTTCAGGGTTACCTAATTGACCCTGTAAGTAAGCTTCGTTCGCTTTATAATATTCTAAGATACCTGCCCAGTTAGCCCATTGAGTATCAGTATCAATGTTCATTTTAACAACACCGTAACTTACTGCTTCAGCAATCTCTTCTGGTGTAGAGCCAGAACCGCCATGGAATACGAAGTTTAGTGATTTTTCAGGTAAATTGAATTTTTCTGATATAAATTTTTGAGAGTTATCAAGAATTTTTGGCGTTAATTTAACATTACCTGGTTTATAAACACCATGTACGTTACCGAATGCAGCCGCAATGGTAAAACGTGGGCTAATTGCGCTTAAACGTTCATAAGCGTAAGCAACGTCTTCTGGTTGAGTATAAAGTGCTGAACTATCCATATGGCTATTGTCAACACCATCTTCTTCACCACCAGTACAACCTAATTCAAGTTCTAATGTCATTTTCATTGCAGACATACGAGCAAGATATTGACAACAAATATCAATATTATCTTTTAATGTCTCTTCAGATAGATCGATCATATGTGAAGAAAATAGTGGTTTACCGGTTTTAGCAAAATGCGTTTCGCCAGCATCAAGTAATCCATCAACCCATGGTAATAATTTTTTTGCACAATGGTCAGTATGAACAATAACAGGCACGCCATATTTTTCAGCCATAAGGTGAACATGTTTAGCACCAGAAATCGCACCTAAAACAGCAGCTTCTTGCCCATCTAATTTCAATCCTTTACCTGCGATAAATTGAGCGCCACCGTTAGAGAATTGAACGATAACAGCAGAACCAACTTTAGCCGCAGTTTCAATTACTGCATTAATTGTATTAGTGTCAACACAGTTAACAGCGGGTAATGCAAAATTATTTTCACGAGCAACTTGAAACACTTTTTGAACATCATCACCGGTTACAACACCAGGTTTAACGACATCAGAAATCTTTGTAGCCATTTTAATACCTATAAATTTATTTATATAAAAATTAAAGGATGAGTGATTGACTCATCCTTCATATAGAAAACTATTACGCTTTTGCTCTCTCTTCTAGCATTGCAACAGCAGGAAGTTTTTTACCTTCTACAAACTCTAGGAAGGCACCGCCACCAGTTGAAATATAAGAGATTTTATCTTCAATACCAAATAAATCAATCGCAGCTAATGTATCACCACCACCAGCAATTGAGAAGCCATCGCTATCAGCAATTGCTTTAGCAACAATCTCAGTACCACGACGGAAATTAGGGAACTCAAATACGCCTACAGGGCCATTCCATAAGATCGTTTTGGCTTTTTTGATAATGTCGGCTAATGCTTCAGCTGATTTGTCGCCTAAATCAAGAATTTGTTCATTTTCTTTAACATCGGCAACTGATTTTTCAGTCGCTGTTGCTGTTTCGCTAAATTCAGTTGCAACACGCACATCAGTCGGGACAGGAATATGGCAGTTAGCCATTAATTTTTTCGCTTCAGGGATTAAATCAGCTTCATAAAGTGATTTACCAACATTGTAGCCTTCTGCTGCGATGAAAGTATTAGCAATACCACCACCAACGATAATTTGATCGGCAATTTTTGATAAAGAATCAAGTACAGTTAATTTAGTTGATACTTTTGAACCGGCAACAATTGCAACCATTGGGCGAGCTGGATTATCTAGCGCTTTACCTAACGCATCAAGTTCGGCGGCTAATAAAGGACCGGCACAAGCGATCGGGGCAAATTTACCAACACCATGAGTTGAAGCTTGCGCACGGTGAGCAGTACCAAATGCATCCATGACATAGATATCACAAAGTGCCGCATATTTTTTTGATAAAGCTTCGTCATCTTTACCTTCACCCACATTAAAACGAACGTTTTCAAGCACAACAAGTTCGCCTTCTTTAACATCAACACCGTTTAAGTAATCTTTAACTAAACGTACAGGGAAAGAAACATGCTCTTTTAAGTAATCAACTACAGGTTGTAATGAAAACTCTGGGTTATATTCACCTTCCGTTGGACGCCCAATGTGTGAAGTAACCATTACTTTAGCGCCTTTTTTAATTGCTTCTTCAATAGTTGGTAATGATGCTTTAATACGTGCATCAGAGGTTACCTTACCATTTTTGACTGGCACATTAAGATCTGAGCGAATAAATAAGCGTTTTCCTTTTAGATCAAGATCTTGCATTCTAATAATAGACATGAGACTTCCTCTTATAAATATAGATATAATAAAATTTTCACTATTCTAACATAAAATTTCTAATTAGGTTATAGCCATTATTGGCTGAATAGTAAACATTTATCATAATGATAAAAAATAGCAATTCTTAATTTTTTTTGTACAACGCCATTGACAATAGGCAGAAAATCAGGCATATTTTGCCGCCTTATTAATATGTAATTTTTTTCTAAACTTGGGAGTTGACTTTGGCTAATATCAAATCAGCTAAGAAACGTGCGGTTCAATCTGAAAAACGCCGTAAACATAATGCTAGTAACCGTTCAATGATGCGTACTTATATTAAAAAAGTTTACGCAGCTGTTGCAGCTGGTGATAAACAAACAGCTGAAGTAGCATTCAAAGACATGCAAGCAGTTGTTGACCGTCAAGCAGCTCGTGGCTTAATCCACAAAAATAAAGCTGCACGTCATAAAGCGAATTTAGTTAAACAGATTAAAGCATTAGCGTAATGTTTTATTGATCTGTTAACTATTAAAGTTAAAGAAAATTAAAAAAAAGTGGTGTAAGCCACTTTTTTTATTTGTAAACTACTCATCTAATAATTATTAACTAAAATACAAGAGAGTATATTGTGGTTCAGCGTGATTATGTGAGAAAAAAAAAGCGCCAAACAAAAAAAAATAAATCACAAAGCTTTTCCGGTTTAATGATTTTTCTTGCAATCATTATTATTGCGCTATTTTCTGCTATTTTATATTTTGTTTCGAATAATCATCCCAACAAACCCGTTGAGCCACCTAAAGTAAAAACGGAACCACCGGCGATAACCTTGCCAGAAAAACCGCAAGAACGCTGGACGTATCTTAAAGAGTTAGAGACACCAAACGCTAATCCTGGTACTAACGCAATTGCCAGCGAAAGACAACAGATCTTAGACAGTTTTGTGAATAATTCCCGTAATGTTCCAACAACGTCATCACAGCCAAAACCACCGACTACGTCTTCTCAATCGGCAACAGATAGCAAAGATGCAAATAAATGGTTATTACAATGCGGAGCCTTTAAAGAAAAAGCGAATGCTGATACGTTAAAAGCACAACTTGCTATGATTGGAATAAGTGGTAATATTGCCTCTGGACAGTTGTATCGTGTTACCGTCGGCCCATATACCAGTAAAAGTAACGCAGAGAAAGCACTAAATTCATTAAAAGGTAATGGGATCAATAATTGTATTATTTCTAACTAATAAGAAATTATATGAATATACTCAAACAAATACAGTCCTTTTCGATGATGTTGTGGTCTCGCCTTAATCATGACCGCTTGACCACTTCAGCAGCCGGGCTTGCTTACACTACGATTTTGGCTTTAGTTCCGCTTATCACTGTCATCTTTTCTTTGCTTTCTGCTTTCCCAATGTTTGATGAAATAAGCCTTTCATTAAAAAAATTAATTTACAGTAACCTTGTCCCTACCGCCAGTGATACGATACAAAATTATCTTGAACAGTTTATCGCCAACACCAAAAAGATGACCTTTGCTGGGGTCATTGGCTTAATAGTCACTTCGTTATTATTAATCAACACTATTAATACAGCACTTAACCATATTTGGAAAACTAAGCGTAAACGCTCGTTTATGTACAACTTAACCATGTACTGGACGATTTTAACATTGGGGCCGATTTTAGTCGGATCAAGTGTGGCAGTAAGTTATTATATATTTTCACTTAAATGGTTATCCGTCGCTGCCACCAGTAATATTTTACTGAGTATATTACCGTTTTTGATTTCTGTGGTTGGATTTTGGTTACTTTATAGCATTATTCCGACCGAATCGGTACCACTTAAAGAGTCGATGATTGGCGCAATTGTGGCAGCAATACTTTTCGAATTAGGAAAGCGCGCATTTGCACTTTATGTGACCTCCTTCCCAACTTATCAACTTATTTACGGTGTTGTTTCGTCGATTCCTATCATGCTGGTTTGGATTTACTGCTCCTGGTGCATTGTACTTTTTGGCGCAGAATTTGCCGCAACATTGACAGAATTTAATCGACAAAAAAAGCAGCCCTTTGAAAACCAGCCTCAACCGGAGTAAATCGTATTATGATCGCCTTAATTCAACGTGTTAAACAAGCTTCTGTTACTATCGATGATCACATTGTTGGACAGATTAAGCATGGCTTACTTATTTTACTTGGCGTTGAACAAGGCGATGACGAACAAAAAGCCAAACGTTTATGTGAAAAAGTGCTGGGATATCGGGTTTTCAGTGATAGTGACGGTAAAATGAATTTGAATGTCAGTCAAGTAAATGGCGAAGTGTTAGTGGTTTCCCAATTTACTTTAGCGGCCGATACCCAAAAAGGGATGCGTCCGAGCTTTACTAAAGGTGCTAACCCACAACTAGCCAACCAACTCTATCAATTTTTTGTAGAACAATGCCAAAAACAGATAAACACCCAAACCGGTCAATTTGCCGCCGATATGCAAGTGGCATTAATTAACGACGGCCCGGTCACTTTTTGGCTACAAGTGTGATCATCTGATTAAAACGCCTTAAATCTTACCAATAGTTAAAAATCCACCCATTAAAACCAACACTGATAGAATAACGTGTTGGTTAGGCAACATTATCTTTCTGTCACAAAATTTAGCGAAACGGTGACAAAACCGCTTTGGCAGCGGTCAAATCACTGCAAATTTTGTAACATTTTCATCATATTTTGGTTTTGCATTAAGCCCAATTTATTGAGCTTGTCGGTATAAAACTGTTTAACCTCATCCCAACGATAGTAAGGATAATTGACGGTGCTAATTGGCAGATGAACTTCTCGCTCATTTAATAATACCTTCACCAGTATCGGTTGGTTAGCCTGCTCGCTACGATAAAAAATCCATTGAATATTGGCGCCCATGGGCACAATTTTATCGGCTTGCCAAACGTTTGGATAATCAAAAATTGATGCAGCCACCGTTGCCGCCCCTTCGATTTCTAGTAATGTGGCTAACGGCGAGACAGTTTCAGCGTGAGCAAAGCGTAAATTGGCATCAATATGACCATTTTCAATGGCTTTATCGGCACTTGTTAACATATCCCATAATAGCGGCGCAGCGATTTTAATTTGAATACCATTTGCATCCCACGCCGGACCAATTTGCAGATAGTTTTTAGCTGTGACAACGGTATTTAGCCATGCGTTATCATCTACTGAAAAATAATCATCAAAATCAAGATGATTATCGACTAATACCTGTGAAGGTAATGCTAACAACTCTTGATAAAGTTGGAAAAGCGCAATCACAAAATCTTCCGTCTTAATCGGCGATTTATCATTAATTGAGATACCTTCATTTAACTGTGATAAAAACGCATCAGTAAAGATTTTTTTGCCTACCGTTCGACTAATTTCAATCGTTTTTGGGTCATGCTCAAGTGATGTTAAAGCCTGTTTAACAAGACCGCTTTTTTTATATTCATCGTAAGCCGGCGCATAGTTAAAAAAGCGCAGTAAAAATTGCTGATCTTCCGGCTGAGTGGCTATTTCAATATCAGGATATAGGGCTTGAAAAGCTTGCATAAAAATTTGAGCGGTCTGTTTTGCTCTTGATGACGTTGAGCTGAGCACCTCGATCTTCTGCCCTTTAAATACGGTTGGATTATTGGCTAGCATGCGCTTGCTAATTAACGCAATATCGTTGCGACCAAGATCGGTCAGCTCACCATAGTGCTTATTATTGAGCTGTTTAATAGCAGCAACTTGAGTAATTAACGCTTTACCTGCTGGGGTTAGCTGGTTATTTTTTTCTGCCAATATTAAAACACTATAGGCAATATCTTCATATTTTGCTTTACTGATATAGCGTGAACCATGCCGACCAACATGATCGATATAAAATGCACTATAGCCTTTTGGTGCCGGCGTTAGCATTTGCTGATTATCATATTGATAAGCCGATTTTGAGCCAGCTAATTGCGCAAGCGCAAACACCGATGAAGATAAAGCAAGTAACATAATTAATCCTATCGCTTTAAATGAATGTTTAAAAAATTGCTGCTTTGCAAACACCATAAATCGCTCCTACAAATCATGCAAGACAAGTGATAAAAAGAGAGGGTAGTTTTTATTTTTTAATAGTGACGAGTTAAGAAAGTACTCGGTAATAGATTAAAGCGAAAAGTGGCGCTAAACAAGCGATTTAATAAAACAATATTATTTACCACGGCTGATTGATTCATTAAATTAAACGGCAAATAGTTTTAATCAAATACCATTTTGTCGATCCTCAGCTTTTTACTCTCCAAAGCTAAATTTATTCACTTTATTTAATTACAAAATAGATTTTATTTTCACAACACTCTTTTAATTTTTTTAAAAAAGATTATCTTATTAGTATTCAAGTTATACCTCACTAATTGATTAAAAGATAATGAAATTATATGGCTTTTCCGGAACGCTAATTAGCAGTGCATTAATATCATCATGTATTAAAACCCCTTATACCACAACACGTTTTTTTAAAGACTTAATTGCAGGCATTACTGTTGGTATTATTGCTATACCGCTCGCCATGGCGTTAGCTATCGCTAGTGGTGTTCCCCCTCAACACGGTCTATATACGGCAATTGTTGCAGGATTTGTTATTGCCATAACTGGCGGTTCACGCTTTAGTGTTTCAGGCCCGACTGCGGCATTTGTGGTTATTTTATATCCGGTTTCGTTGCAGTATGGCTTATCCGGACTCTTAGTTGCCACCCTGCTTTCCGGTTTTTTTCTTATTTTAATGGGGATAATTCGTTTAGGGCGCTTAATTGAATATATTCCTTTGCCAGTGGTATTAGGTTTTACTTCCGGAATTGCAATCACCATTGCCACCATGCAGATCAAAGATTTTTTTGGATTAACCCTTGAGCATATGCCGGAAAGCTATGTCGGCAAAGTGATCGAACTGGTTAAAACTTTTCCAACAATTAATCTGGCTGATACTTTAGTCGGTTTAGTGACATTAGTTGTGTTAATTGTATGGCCAAAACTGAGGGTAAAAATTTCCGGTCACTTACCGGCATTGGTTGCCGGCATGATAGTGATGTTTATTTTAAATCAATTTAATTGTCATATTGAAACAATAGGATCTAAATTTAGCTATACTTTACCGGACAACACTATCGGTCATGGTATACCGTCTGTGTTACCGGAATTAATCTTACCTTGGCAACATGCCGATTTTAAATGGGATTGGTCAACGATTTCTGCCCTTACGCCAATCGCTTTAACAATGGCAATGCTTTGTGCGATCGAATCACTACTTTGCGCAGTTGTGTTAGATGAGATGACCCACACCAAACACCACTCAAATAATGAGCTAATTGGTCAAGGTTTGGGCAACATTATTGCACCATTTTTTGGTGGCATTTCAGCAACCGCCGCAATTGCACGCTCAGCGGCAAATGTAAAAGCGGGTGCGACATCACCAATTGCGGCCGTATTGCATTCAGTCATTGTCTTACTGGCGCTGGTCTGTTTTGCGCCAGTATTGTCGTTTATACCCCTTTCGGCAATGGCGGCTTTACTGTTAATTGTGGCATGGAACATGAGCGCTGTTCAGCGAGTAATTTATATTATCAAACGTGCGCCTAAAGATGATATATTAATCATGCTTATCTGCATGTCATTGACGGTATTGTTTGATATGGTCATTGCTATAACATTAGGCATTGTGCTTGCTTCAATTCTCTTTATGCGTCGCATTGCCAGCATGACTCGCTTAGTTGAACTTAACCGAAGTGATGATAAAACCTTAGTTCTTCGTATTAGTGGTCCACTATTTTTTGCTGCTGCTGAGCGAACATTTTTGGAACTGTACCAAAAAATAAATGGATACGAAAATATCGTATTACAATGGGATGCGGTGCCAATACTCGATGCAGGTGGACTTAATGCATTAATACATTTTATCGATGAACTGCCCGAACAGGTAAATTTATCGATTTGTGAATTACAATTTCAACCGTTAAAAACGTTGGCACGTGCCAAAATTTTACCTATTCCCAATAAATTAATGTTTTACTCAACACTAGATGAAGCACTGAAAGATAAAAATTAATTTTACAATTCGCTTTATTATGCTGAGTGATTTTTGTACAATTTAAATGCACTTAATCTTGCTATTTATCGTGTCTTTACGTTATCAATTAGTATTTTTCAATTCAGATTCAAGGCGTAACAACGTTAAATATGAAATGAAAAATACTGTTATTAACAACCATAAATCAATTATAAAATAGGAAATTAACATGATATCAAACACAAATAGTATTGAAGAGCTTAAACAAAAATCAGGCTGGTTTATTGTTATTGGTATAATTTTAATGATATTAGGTGCCTTAGCCTTAGGCTACCAGTTTATTGCAACCGTTTTTTCCGTCTATTTTATTGGAACTTTAATTTTAATTGCCGGTATTGCCCAAGCAGTCCATGCTTTTACGGTTAAAGGTTTCGGACAATCTGCGCTATGGGCAATAATGGGGATTTTATATATCTTTATTGGCGTAATGTCTTATTTCCAACCGGTGGCAGTATCTTCTGCATTAACGTTAGTTATCTCAATCTTATTAATTATGAGTGGTTTTACCCAAATATTTGCCGCCATGAATAACCGCCACTTACCAAGTTGGGGTTGGGTGTTAACCTCAGGTATCATTACACTAATTTTAGGCGTGATGATTATCGTCGGTTGGCCATATGATAGTCTTTGGGTGTTAGGCATGTTCTTAGGGATAGACTTAATATTTCAAGGTTGGGCATATGTGGCTATTGGTATTGCTCTGAAAAAACGCCCATAAGAGAGTAGATTAACTTGTTGCCCACCATTAATCACTGGTAGTTTGTGGGCAACAGTTCATGATAGCCATTCCCCCTCACCGCTTTAATCACCCGACGGTCAAACGTCTGGCTAGTGCAACAACCATTATTTTATAGCTAGCTATTTATAGCTTTTATTGGTTTTTGCTTTGACTTCTTTCATCGATTGTAAAATGCGATGATAATTATCTAATCTTGATGAAGCAATTTTCCCTTCAGCGACGGCTTGTTGCAGTAAACAACCGGGCGTATTTAAGTGATTACAATCACGGAACTGACAGCCCCCTAAATAGTCACCAAATTCAATAAAACCGGCTATCACTTGTTCCGGCTCCAAATGCCACAAACCAAATTCACGTATACCGGGTGAATCAATAATATCACCGCCATTAGGTAGATGATAAAGTCGGGTTGCTGTAGTGGTATGTTGCCCTAGTCCGGATAGTTGTGATACATCACCTGTCATGGCCGATTGCGTTTGATGCGGTAACAATCGATTAATAATACTCGATTTCCCCACCCCCGATTGCCCCACTAAAATTGAGATTTTACCTTGCAAAGCGGCTTGTAAAGGTGCAATACCCTGTTGATTTTGGCAAGATACATACAGCACTTGATAGCCAATTTTGCTATAAATAGCTAACTGTTTTTCAACAGCTGCTCGCTCATCGGTATTGAGCAAGTCGATCTTGTTTAGCACGATAATCGGGCGAATGTCGGTTGCTTCACAAGCAACTAAGTATCTGTCAATAATATTTAATGATAACTCGGGTAATACGGCTGAAATAATAACAATTTGATCGACATTGGCGGCAACCGGTTTAACGCCGTCATAAAAATCCGGACGAACCAGCTCCGAATGGCGAGGATGTACCGCCTCGATGATGCCATTGGTATTAGGCTCGAGGCTTTCACGCCACAAAACTCTATCGCCGGTCACCAGTGAAGGTAATGTACGCCGAATACTGCAACGGTAGATAAGCCCGGCATCGTTTTCAACGTCAGCAGATTTACCATATCGACTCACCACCACACCTTCGTAAGGCGATGAAAAGTTGGACAAGTTCTCATCTTGCTTCGTTGCTAAACGTTGTTGGTGCTTAGCTGCCACTCGCCGTTTCTGATTTTTTGATAGTTGTATTTTTGCCACGTCACTAATTTTGCTAAAACAGAGATTGACAGTTATGCTACACTAATGAGCACTAAAAAGAAAATTTCTGACGCAAATTATGACTAAACCATCACAAGCAAATAGTAATAATCTTATATGGATTGACCTTGAAATGACCGGACTTAATCCGGCGGTTGATCGCATTATCGAAATTGCCACTATCGTTACCGACACAAACCTCAACATTCTTGCAGAAGGGCCGGTAATTGCTGTTTATCAGTCAGATGAACAATTAGCATTAATGGATGATTGGAATAAAAATACGCATGGAAACTCGGGACTTATTGATCGAGTGCGTCAAAGTAAAATTAATGAACAACAAGCTGAGAGACAAACACTGGCATTTTTAAAACAGTGGGTACCGGAAAATTGCTCACCGATTTGCGGTAATACCATTGGTCAAGACCGCCGATTTTTATTCAACTACATGCCCGATTTAGAGCGCTATTTTCACTATCGTTATTTAGATGTCAGCACGGTGAAAGAATTAGCAAAACGTTGGAAACCGGAAATTTTAAAAGGCATCAGCAAAAAGAGTTCACATCAAGCGCTCGATGATATTCGTGATTCCATTGCTGAGCTAGTTTATTATCGCCAACATTTTTTTAACTTATCTCATTAATTGCTATGCAAATTTTATACACTGTTTTACTCTATCTTATTCAGCCGTTGGTATGGTTAAGGCTTCTTTGGCGTAGCCGAAAAGCACCGGCTTATCGTCAACGTTGGCTTGAGCGCTATGGTTTTTGTCAAAATAAAGTCAAAGCCGGTGGCATTTTAGTGCATGCCGTATCAGTGGGCGAAACCATTGCGGCTGTGCCACTAATTAACGCGTTAAAACAGCAATATCCACATTTACCTATTACTGTCACCACAATGACACCAACTGGCTCCGAACGGGTAAAATCACTGCTCAAAGATAGCGTTAATCATGTTTATTTACCTTATGACCTACCTTGTGCGCTTCGTCGTTTTTTAAACACTGTTCAACCAAAGCTGGTGATAATTATGGAGACAGAACTATGGCCAAATTTTATCAATCAGTGTTATAAACGGCATATTCCTTTAATTGTCGCTAATGCCCGACTCTCTGAGCGTTCGGCGAAACGGTACAGTAAACTTGGCTCAGCAATCAGTCGCCTACTGCGTAAAATCAGTGTGGTTGCTGCACAAAATCAGCAAGACGGCGAACGATTTATCCAGTTAGGTTTACCGGCAGATCACTTAGCCATTACCGGTAGTATAAAATTTGATATTGATTTAACCGCTAAACAACATCAGCGCATTGCTGAGTTGAAACAGCAATGGCAATTAAATCGACCGGTATTGATAGCAGCCAGCACCCACAGCGGTGAAGATGAAATTATTTTATCGGCATTTAAACGCTTAGTCCAAAACCACCCGAATCTGTTATTAATTTTAGTGCCTCGCCACCCGGAGCGTTTTAAAACAGTAGAAAAATTGATTATCGATAACCGATTGCGCTATATTAAGCGTAGCGCTGATCAAACGCCAAACGATCAAACGCAAGTGATATTAGGTGATACCATGGGTGAATTACTGGAGCTTTATGGTGTTGCGGATATTGCCTTAATCGGTGGCAGTTTAATTGAGCACGGCGGTCATAATCCGTTAGAGCCGGCTTTGCATCATATACCGATTATTATTGGCGAGCACTTTTTCAATTTTAAGGTTATTTGTGAACAACTAAAGGCAGCCAATGGACTGCTTGTTTGCCGTAACTCAGTAGATGAACTCTATTTAACCGTAGATGATCTGTTAAATCACCCAACTAAACGTAAACAGATTGGCGAAAATGCGTATCAAGTCTTAAAACAAAATCAAGGAGCATTAGATCGGCTTCTTGCCATTATTAACCGATATCTTAGCTAAATATAAGGATTGCTTGTGAATAAAAAGCATGGTTTATTACTAGTTAATTTAGGCACCCCTAGCGCCGCAACACCGGATGCAATAAAACAGTATTTAACTGAGTTTTTATTGGATCGGCATGTGGTGGATCTACCGGCCTTTTTTTGGTATCCACTACTAAAATATATCGTGTTACCTAAACGAGTGCCGTATATCATCAACCATTATCAAAAAATTTGGATCGACGGCTCATCACCTTTACTGCATTACAGCCGCTTACTGTGCGACAAACTACAATCGCAATTAACCGATGTGCAGTGCGAGCTTGCCATGACGTATGGTCAACCAGATATCCAATCCGCATTCAATAAACTTAAGGCGTGTAAAAAAATTACTGTATTGCCGCTGTTTCCACAATATTCCACAACCACCACATTGGCGGTTTTAGATAAATTAAGACAGATTGTGGCGAGCGAAAAAAGCAAACAAAAAATCCACTATATTCGTGATTATGCCGATCATCCAAGTTATATCCAAGCCCTATATCTACAAATAAAACAGGCTTTCAATGAGCATGGTCAGCCACAAGCACTTTTACTTTCTTATCACGGTATTCCGGAGCGATATATCCGCCAACGTCAAGATGATTATATAGAGCGGTGTGAACTGACCACGTTACTCCTTATTGAAAAATGCCAAGCAAAGGGTATCACCATACCGATACATATGGCTTATCAATCGGAATTTGGTAAAGGAAAATGGGTCAAACCTAAAACCTGCGATATGTTACAAGAAATGGCGAAAAAACAGATACATAATGTGCATGTTATCAGCCCGGGATTTTCGGTTGATTGTCTTGAAACGATTTATGAAATCGATCAAGAAAATCGGCAACTGTTTTTCGATGCCGGCGGTAAGCAATTTCATTATATTCCGGCACTTAATGACGAACAATTACAGGTAGATTTAATCAAAGATTTAATTAATTATACTAAAACATATAATGTTTCTGAAACTTCTTGACAAAATCGGTTACTATCAACATCAATTCAAACTATTTAATAGTCAGTTATTATTAGCTTAGCGTGAAACAGACAGCTTAAATTGACTAATAAAGATACCAAATCTTCATCAAAGTTAACCATAGGTTATAACCTATGATAGGATGATAGATAAGATTCTATCTGAGCACTAAGGAGAATAATAGATGAAAATAATCATTATTGGCGCTCAAGCTGCCGGAGCAAGTGCTGCGGCAAAAGCCAAACGGATGGCTCAAAATGCAACAATTCGTATTTATGAAAAGTCTGATATTGTATCGTTTGGAGCTTGTGGATTGCCTTACTTTATTGGCGAGCATTTTAACGATGACAACGAAATGATTTCCCGCACACCTGAACAGTTCGAAAAAGACGGTATTGAAATCAAAACTCGCCATGAAGTGATTGCTATTGATGCCCAAGCTAAAAAAGTGACGGTGAAAGATCTTAGCACCGGTCATAGTTTTGATGACAATTACGATCAACTACTACTTGCCGTTGGCGCAAGTCCTATTATGCCAAATTTTTCAAATGGTCATCTAAAAAATATCTTTACTCTACGTGATCTTTACGACGGTCAAGCCATTAAACAAGCGCTATCTAACCCTAACGTTGCTAATGTGATTGTGGTTGGTGCTGGCTATATCGGGCTTGAGATTGCCGAATCGTTGGTCGCTTTAAAGAAAAAAGTCAAACTGATCCAACTCGATGACAGAGTATTAGTCGATGCATTTGATAGCGAAATGACGGCAATTATTCAAGACAATATCAAACAGCACTGCGATTTACATTTGCAAGAGCGAGTACAAGGCTTTGAAGGTGAACACGCTGTCACCGGTGTCATAACCGATAAAGGACAATATCGAGCTGATCTGGTCATTATCGCCACCGGAGTTAAGCCAAATAGCCACATTTATCAGCACCTTGGCATGAATATGCTGGGCAATGGCGCCATTATTACCGACAGTTTCGGGCGAACAAACATAACCAATATTTATGCAGCAGGCGATTGCGCCGCAATCGAGCATCGAGTAAGCCAATCAACCGTCTATATCCCTTTAGCAACCAGCGCCAATAAACTGGGCAAAGTCGTTGGGGAGAACTTAGCCGGCGGAAATGCCCAATTCCCGGGCACGTTAGGCACCTCAGCGCTCAGAGTATTTGATAGTGAAGCCGGGCGAACAGGTCTGAGCGAAAATGAAGCGATAAAAGCACAAGTTCCCTATAAAACGGTTATGGTTAAAGATAAAAACCACAGTAATTATGTCGCCGGACAAACCACGATTGTGGCTAAATTGATTTATCACGCCGATACCCGAGTGATATTAGGCGGACAAATTGCCGGCGGCCATGGCGCTGCATTAAGGGTTAATGTGCTGGCTTGCGCTATTTGGGCAAAAATGAAAATCGATGAATTATCCATGATGGACTTTTTATATGCGCCCCCATTTTCCAGACCATGGGACATTTTAAATATTGCAGGTTCGATCGCAAAATAGAGAAGGTTACCGATAAACAGCAAATTGTGTTTATCCCCCTTTTCGATTTTAAGACAAGTTATGAACATGCCGCTATCTTAACCAGATAGTTTCGCTCAATTAGTCTACATGTCATTTCAACAAATAGACTGATTATTAAATAGGATTATTAGATAATTAAATTTATCACTAAACGGCGGAGGTATTATGTCAGAAGCCATTTTTCATGGAGTTTTTTTCGAAAAATTCCTATCGATTACCTACTATCAAACATTAATTGGTATAGGGTTACTACTCATCTGTTTTTTTGCGGTGTTAAAACCATTACAAAATAAAAAAGTCAGTTTTTCAATCCGCATGTTAGTGGGGTTAATCCTTGGTGCTGTGCTTGGCTTAGGCATTCAAGCTATGGCGGGATTCCCAACAACCCCGAAGACATGGATGCAAGAAATCGCCAATTGGTACGGTCTGTTTGGGCGGGCTTTTATCGCCTTTATTCGCATGTTGGTTATTCCGCTCATTTTTGTCTCAATTGTCAAAGTGATTATTGATTTTTCCGGCAAAAAAAACCTGCCACAAATTGCCTTCCGTGGAATTTTTTGGTTACTCTTCACCACCGCTATCGCTTGTATTGTCGGCATTATTTTAGCCAACTTATTTGAACTGGGTGAAATGAGCTCAACATCGGTACATCATGCTGAAGCTAAACAATATACCAGCATCATTGATACTTTTGTTAATCTTATTCCTAGCAATATTATTGCATCAATGGTTAAAGAAAATATTGTTGGATTAGTTATCTTTTCAGCATTAATGGGGCTGGCAGCTAATCGCATGGAAAAGAAAAACCCTCAACCTATTGCACTATTTAAAACCTTTATTGAGGCACTATATAAAATCGTCATGTCAATTGCCATGACAATCATCAAATACATGCCTTATGCAGTTGTTGCATTGCTGGCACGTACGATTATTTCAAATGGTATTCCTGCCATTATTGAAGTCTCAAGCTTTGTCGCAGCGGTCTATATTGCAATGCTCATTATGCTTGTTGTGCATATTGCCATTGTGATGCTACACGGTATCTCACCTGTTATGTTTATTAAAAAAGCACTGGGCACATGGCTGTTAGCTTTTACCAGCCGCTCATCGGTTGGCACTTTACCGATGACGATCTCAACGTTAACCGTGCGAATGGGTGTAAATAGCGGTACAGCTAACTTAGTTGGCTCGCTTGGCAGTACTATGGGGATGAACGGTTGTGCCGGCTTTTTCCCGGCGCTACTGGCGGTCATGGTGGCGCATATGGTGGGAATCGACACCAATTTTCAATTTTACATCATGTTAGTGATTGTTGTGGTCATTGGCTCAATTGGTATTGCCGGCATTCCAGGCACAGCAACGGTTGCTGCAACAGTGGTTTTATCCGGCATGGGTATGGCGCAGCACTTTGCTCTTATCGGTATGGTACTGGCTGTTGATCCAATTATTGATATGGCACGGACTTTAGCCAACGTATCGGGCGCCATGACAGCGGCTGTGGCAACCGACCGTGAGGTGGGAACAATGGATATGGACGTGTTTAACGATCCTAATGTCATACTGGACAATGATAATTCCGCCTAATTAAACGTAAGCCACAAAAAAGGACGCCACATTGCGTCCTTTTTTTGGTTGTTACGCTCGTAACAACAGTCGTATTAGGAGATTAAAGCGTTTTTAACCAAGCTTTCACATCATCGCCTAAACTTTTATGACGCATTGCGTATTGCACAAATGTTTGGACATAACCCAATTTATTACCACAATCGTGGCTACGACCTTTAATGCAATAAGCATCAACCGGCTCTTCTTCAAGTAACATTGCAATAGCGTCAGTTAATTGAATTTCTCCGCCTGCACCTAATGGCGTTTTCGCAAGCAACGGCCAAATTTTTTCAGATAAAACATAGCGTCCAACAACAGATTGATTGGAAGGCGCTTCTTCAATTGAAGGTTTTTCAACCACACTATACATTTGGGTAACATTACCGGCAGATAGCGCTTCACCACGACAATCAACAATACCGTAAGATGAAACCAACTCTTTAGGTACCGGCTCAACCATAATTTGACTGTGCTTTGTTTCATGATAGTTTTTGATCATCGCCGCTAAATTATCAGTGGCAAGATCACTGTCATACTCATCAATAATGACATCGGGTAAAACCACGGCAAATGGCTCATTACCAACTAAAGGATACGCACACATTACCGCATGCCCTAGCCCTTTAGCTAAACCTTGGCGAACACTGGCAATGGTCACATGTTTAGGTAGAATGCTTTGCACCTCTTGCAATAATTGACGTTTAACCCGAGCTTCTAACATCGCTTCTAATTCAAAACTGGTATCAAAATGGTTTTCAATCGAGTTTTTAGAAGAGTGGGTAACAAAAATAATTTCGGTAATACCAGCAGCAATACACTCTTTTACGACATACTGAATAAGAGGCTTATCAACCACCGGCAACATCTCTTTTGGAATTGCCTTGGTTGCAGGTAACATTCGCGTACCCAAACCGGCAACCGGAACAACTGCTTTTTTCACTTTTCCATTTAAAGAAGATTCAAAGTTTAATGACATTTTATTTCCTTAAAAACAAATTAACTAACAATACCGTTAATGCTTGGTACACAACCGCTACGATTAACTAAGGCATGTTTAACACGTATAAACTTTAGCATATAAGCTATCGAGATACACGCACCAACAACACTTCTTACTAAACTTTTATATTTTTTCTGACTGACTTAATTTACTCACTAATCGATATAATGATAAAACAATCTTTATACTATTTCGATAACAATCAATTTATTATTTATAGCTAAAAACAGATAGATTAAAAATGCACCACATTCCAAACGTTAACATCCATAAATCCAGCCTGTTTTATTTCGCTTTGCTAACATTGTGCATTGAGCTTACTGAATAATTGAAACTTCCGGTGAAACAATGAGCTTTGGATTGTCACTATCTTCAGCTAAAGAATCAATCACGATATAAATAATTTGGCAATTTTGTAAAATGGCTTCCCTTGCCACAAATTTTGCTTTACGGTCACGTGCTGCTCGTTGCGCAGGGCTAATGTAGAGATCATCATAGCCATCATCATACAAAGATGCTCTTTCTAATAAACTTGGTGCCCGCCAAAATGTCTCTTTAGGATAATGACGAACGATAATATTACCGGTTAATTTACCTTTCATCCCGGCATAAGTTGCCGATAAGTGCCGACTGGATCGGCTAGGTGCGATATTGATGTGCTGATAACTGGTGATATTGGAAGAAAGTGGATTTAATTGAAATTGAATCTGATTAAGCGAGGCATAATGGCAGTTTTCCATAGTTAAAGGTGCAGTTCGAAAATTTAACGAACCGCACCCAACCAAAAAAAATAAACTAATACAAATAAGTATAAATCGCATTTTTACGTATTATTTTTATAAATATGGGTTATTTATAAAAATGGTTATCATCCTAATTATAATTTATCGCTTACCGATTCAGCAGTATTTGTAATCGCTTTACCGCCTGATTGAACATCTTTACCAACACCACTAAATGTATTACATCCAGTTACCAGCGTTGTCATGACAATCCCTAACACCAAAATTAATATTTTATGGAACATATTACATACTCCTCTATAATTAATACACGGTTAGTTTAAGGTAGCAAATGCCTCTGCTACGCGATGAATATTTTGGTGATTCAAACCTGCCACACACATCCTTCCACTGCCCACCAAATAAACAGCAAAATTATCTTTTAAATGTGTGACTTGTGCTGCTGAAAATCCGGTATAACTAAACATGCCACGCTGTTTGACTAAATAATCAAAATTTTGATTAGGCGCCGCTGTTTTCAATAATTGAACTAAAGTTGAACGCATAGTCACAATACGGTTACGCATTGACTCGACTTCGTCAAACCATTGTGCTTTAAGCGCATCATTATTTAATACGTAAGCCACTAACTGCGCACCATAGGCCGCAGGACTAGAATAATTTCGACGTACGGTCGCTTGAAGTTGACCAAGTACACGATTTGCTACTTCACTATTATCACATAAAACAGATAGTCCACCAACTCGCTCGCCATATAACGAAAATGTTTTGGAAAATGAGTTACTTACAAACCCGCATAAACCAACTTCTGCGGCTTTTCTAATGGCATAACTGTCATCTTCGATACTCTCGCCAAAGCCTTGATAAGCAATATCCATAAAAGGAATAAGATCACGTGCACGTAAAACATCTATCACCGTATCCCACTGCGCTTTAGTCAAATCTGCGCCGGTCGGATTATGACAACACGGATGTAGCAATACAATGCTTTTAGCCGGTAACTGATTTAACCTTTCAAGCATTGCATCAAAATTTACCCCACAAGTTTCTGAATCAAAATAGGGGTATTTATTAACCTTAAAGCCTGCCCCGCTAAAAATAGCAATATGATTTTCCCAGGTCGGATCGCTCACCCAAACTTGCGAATCTGGAAAATAGCGAAATAAAAAATCGGCACCGACTTTAAGCGCTCCTGATCCACCTAATGTTTGAATAGTTGCAATTCGTTTATCTTTATAGGCACTGTGCGTTTGACCAAATAATAACTTTTGAATCGCTTGACAATATTCGGGCATTCCACTCATTGGTAAGTATAACTGCGCACCTTGATTATGGTGATAAACATAATCACGAGCAGTCTTAACGCACTGTAATTGAGGTACCACACTATTATCATCATAATAATAACCGATACTTAAGTTAACTTTGTTTTCACGGTTATCATGATTAAACTCTGTAACTAATGATAAAATTGGATCCCCGGCATACGGCTCTACTTTCTCAAACATATTTGCAACCTGATTACACATAAACTGACAATCGATAATTGTAGATTATTACACCAACTTCATTGGCAATCAATCTCTAAATAGCAGTTTAACAACAAATCATTTAATAAGATTTTAATTAATCGTGACAAGAGAATAAACATTATAAAAAAGAGAAAGAAAATAACGGTTTTTTAACCGGGTTTTATACTAAAACATATACATTTTCTGAAACTTCTTGACAAAGATTAGCATATAACAATGCAGATTATATCTGTAAAATTGCCCTGTCGGTGCTTACGTCTATTTGAACTTTGGAATCTTTGGCGATTTAGCTTAGTTATTGGATAAATATTTTCAATTTAGCTTTTATACTTAAACGTATACATTTTCTGAAACTTCTTGACAAGCATTAACACCTAATAATGAGATTATATCTGTAAAATTGCCCTGTCGGTGCTTACGTCTATTTGAACTTTGGAATCTATGGCAATTTAGCTTTTATACTTAAACGTATATATTTTCTGAAACTTCTTGACAAGCATTAACACCTAATAATGAGATTATATCTGTAAAATTGCCCTGTCGGTACTTACGTCTATTTGAACTTTGGAATCTTTGGCGATTTAGCTTAGTTATTGGATAAATATTTTCAATTCAGATTTTATACTCAAACGTATATATTTTCTGAAACTTCTTGACAAGCATTAGCACCATAACGGTGCTAACTGAAGCGAGATAAGTTACTTAGCGGCTATCACTTCTATTTCAACTTTGGCATCTTTTGGAATTCGGGCAACTTGTACACAAGAGCGAGCCGGGAAAGAGGCATTATTTTCGACGAAAAAGGCTTGATACACCTCATTAACGGCGGCAAAATCATTCATATCGGCTAAAAAGATAGTGGTTTTAACAATATCACTGACTTGATAACCGGCCGCTGTCACAATCGCTTTGACATTCGCTAAACTCTGTTTTGTTTGCTCTTTCACACAAGCAGGCATTTCCCCGGTTGCCGGATCAAGCGGAATTTGCCCGGATGCAAATAACATATTACCTAAATTGATTGCCTGAACATATGGTCCAATCGCCGCAGGTGCTTTATCGGTATTAATTACTTTTGCCATGTTCGATACTCTCCTTTTGATTTAACATTCAGTTAGATTGTAAAAATCTGAAATCATTCTACTTTTATCTCTGCCCATTTCAACAGGAACACTATTGGGTGTCAAGCAAAGGGGTAACGATGATCATGGGACTTCTTTAAATTTTCTGATATGATAACCAAAATTTTTCCGTATATTGAGAGTTAATATGTTTGAGAATTTAACCGAACGTTTATCACAGACATTTCGCAATCTAAGTGGTCGTGGGCGTTTGTCTGAAGATAATATTAAAGAAGCACTGCGTGAAGTGCGAATGGCACTGCTTGAAGCTGACGTTGCGCTACCGGTCGTCCGTGATTTTATCAACCAAGTAAAAGAAAAGGCCGTTGGATTAGATGTCAGCAAAAGCCTAACGCCGGGTCAAGAGTTTATCAAAATTGTGCAGGCTGAACTGACCGCCGCAATGGGCGAAGTCAACAGCTCGCTCAATCTGGCCACCCAACCACCTGCGGTTATTTTAATGGCAGGTTTACAAGGTGCCGGTAAAACCACCAGCGTTGCGAAATTAGCCAAATTTTTAAAAGAAAAACAGAAAAAGAAAGTATTAGTTGTTTCTGCCGACGTCTATCGTCCGGCAGCGATTAAACAGTTAGAAACGTTAGCCAAAGCTATCGATGTTGCGTTTTTCCCGTCTGATATTAAAGAAAAACCGATAAACATTGTTAACAATGCCATTTCGCATGCGAAATTACAATTTTTTGATGTGCTGATTGTCGATACTGCCGGTCGTTTACATATCGACGGTGAGATGATGGATGAAATCAAAGCCCTTCATCAAGCAATCAACCCAATTGAAACGCTATTTGTTGTCGATGCGATGACCGGGCAAGATGCCGCTAACACGGCTAAAGCCTTTAATGATGCACTTCCTTTAACGGGTGTGATACTGACCAAAGTCGACGGTGATGCGCGTGGTGGTGCGGCATTATCTATTCGCCACATTACCGGCAAACCGATTAAATTCTTAGGTATGGGTGAAAAAACCGATGCCTTAGAGCCATTCTATCCGGATCGCATTGCATCACGTATTTTAGGCATGGGCGATGTTATCTCTCTGATTGAAGAACTGCAAAATAATGTTGATCGTGAAAAAGCCGAGAAAATTGCCAAAAAGCTTAAAAAAGGCGATAAATTTGACTTTAACGATTTCCAAGATCAGCTTAAACAGATGCGCAATATGGGCGGAATGGGCGCCATGTTGGCTAAATTGCCGGGTGTAGGTCAGCTTCCGGAGCATATCAAAGCACAAATGGATGATAAAATCACCATTAAAATGGAAGCGATTATCGGCTCAATGACATTAAAAGAGCGAGCTAATCCGGAGATCATAAAAGGCTCACGTAAACGCCGAATCGCTGAGGGTTCCGGTACTCAAGTACAAGATGTCAACAAACTGCTTAAACAGTTTGAAGATATGCAAAAAATGATGAAGAAGATGAAAGGCGGCGGCATGATGAAGATGATGCGCCAAATGAAAGGCCTTATGGGTGGCGGAATGGGATTACCCCGACGCTAAATTAGGCTAATCTTATCGGCAAGCAAAAACCGCTTGCCACTCAACAATTAATCTATCTCAATTTTACATCGCACTTTATTAATTCATAGTGCGATGTTTTTATTTTACTGCTGTTTAAGCGATTTGATTTTGGTAGGACGGCTCATAGACAGCACGGTACCAATTGAAGACAAGATAATCAACCCAATGGCTAACCACTGATAATGCGTTAACTGCTCGTGTAACACAATCAATCCCGAAAAAGCGGCAAATACCGGCGAAAGGCTCATTAAAGTACTAAATGTTTGAGCAGGTAACCGTGGAAGTGCCACCATATCTAACCCATAAGGAATTGCAGACGCCAGCAACGAAACGAGAAAAATCAACGGCAACAGCGAGATCGAAAACATCGCACTACCGCTTTGCCAAACACCAATTGGAAATAACAGTATTGAAGCAATAATTGCGCCCAATGCCACACTTGACGAACCATGTATTGCGCCGGCTTTGCGCCCAAAAAGAATATAACATGCCCAACAAGCACCGGCAGTTAATGCCATTACTATACCGATCGGATCTAATTCGCTCGAGGCTTGATGAATCGGCAATAACATCCCCAGACCAACTACCGCAATACCCAACCAAATAAAATCAGCTAATCGCCGCCCAGAAAACATTGCCACCATAATCGGGCCGGTTAACTCAATGGCAACAGCAATTCCTAACGGAATGCGTGAGATAGCATTATAAAAACTTAAATTCATGCACCCCATTGCCAATCCGTATAAGATGATATACCGCAAAGCTTGCTTAGTTATCGCTTTGCGCCACGGCTTAAAAATCATCGCTAACATTACCGATGAAAAGGTTAAGCGCCATGCAGTCATACCTTCTGGCCCAAGAACGGGGAACAGATATTTAGCAATAGAAGCACTGCCTTGAACCGAAATCATTGAAATAAAAATTAATAAAACTGGCCAAGATCTTTTAAACATAAATGATACCTTGTTCAAAAGGTACCGCCATTAAATAACACACGCTGTGATAGTGTGTATAAATGACAGTACCAAAAAATAATTGATGAAAAGATTGGTAACGCTGAGAAAGTAAAAGCAGTTAAATTAAATTGAAAAACAGCACTTTTAAATCTTTAACGACACATAACAACTAGTTATCCCTTTTAACCGATAACAACGCAAGATCCTGCAATGCTTTTTTATAAGGAGAGTCAGGTAGAATCGCAATCACATCAAATGCTTTTTTTGCCTCTTGCTGTGCCACTTCTAAGGTAAATGCCAATGATCCGCAGGCATCCATGACCTGTAAAATACGATCTAACAAATGGCGTCCATTACCTAGCTCAATCGCTTGACGAATCATTGCCCTGTCATCAGCATTTGGCGCATGATGCATGGCATGCAGTAATGGCAGTGTTGGTTTGCCTTCGTTTAAATCATCCCCCAAATTCTTTCCTAATTTTTGATTACTGTCAGCACTGTAATCAAGTAAATCATCAATAATTTGGAAAGCAGTGCCTAAATACTTGCCATATTGTTGTAAGGCATACTCTTGTTGCTCATTTGCCTCAGCCAACACCGCTGCCGAATGTGAAGTGGCTTCAAATAGTCGGGCTGTTTTACGATAAATCACCTCTAAATACTGCTCTTTAGTGATATTAGGATCATTGCAATTTATCAGCTGTTGTACTTCGCCTTCCGCAATGACATTTGTCGCTTCTGACATAATGGTTAACACTTTAAATGATCCAGTGCGCACCATCATTTGAAATGAGCGGGTATAGATATAGTCACCCACTAATACACTGGCGGCATTACCAAACAGGGCGTTTGCTGTTGATTTGCCTCGTCTTAAATCAGATTCATCAACAACATCATCATGCAATAATGTTGCGGTATGAATAAATTCAATAAACGCAGCGGTAATAATATGCTTATCACCATGATAATTTAGTGCCTTTGCAACTAGCAAAGCAATAATTGGACGGATGCGCTTACCGCCACTGCTAATAATATAATTGCCCAGTTGATTAATCAATGCCACATCAGAGTTAAGCTCTGCTTGGATTGCAGCATTAACTTTAACTAAGTCATCTTTTACAAGTTCAAGAATTTGATTCATTGATGGATCATTCATCCCTATAACCACTACCAATAATTACGATTTTGCTCTCTATTATCTGCTAAATATTTTTAAGCAACAAGTTATTGGTATATCATATTTAAAAAATATGCTACAAATGATACGCATTTTCATTTAGAATAGCTAACTTAAGTTACAAATAAACACTGTTATGAAGATCAACTTTAATATCGATATCAACACTGACAAAGCGCCCCAAGTACCTGCAATTAAAAAGCAAGGTGGCTATTTCTATACGTCACTTTCGGTCATCACGCACTTATGTTTATTTGGATTATTATTCAGTTCAGCGCTGTTTGCCAATGATATTGTTATTGATGAAGGGGATAACTCAATCAAAGCGGTAATGGTCGATCTTACCCAAATGGCAGCGCCGCAACAATCCTTAGTTGAAAACACGCCGGATATTAAAGGCGTTGAAGATAGTGAAATTATTGATAACAAACCTATTGAAGAGCCACCGGTTGAGCCAGTTAAAGAGCCGGAAGTTGTCAAAGAACCTGAGCCTGTAGTTGATACGCCTATTCCCTTGCCGGAAAAAGAGGTAGTGGAAAAAAAAGAACCGGAACCGGAGCCAAAACCGAAACCAAAGCCAAAACAAAAACCGAAACCAGAGTCGAAACCAACGCAACGATCGTCACGCCAACAAGTTCGTCAGGAAGCAATCACTCAAAATATTGCCAATACCGCCGTTGCACCGCAAATTTCAGAAAACCGACAATATTCAGGCAATCCTTCGCCAATTAGTCGCAATCAACCCGAATACCCACGTCGAGCGCTGGATATGCGTTTAGAAGGTTATGTTATTGCACTATTTGATATCAACAGCGACGGACGAGTGGAAAATATCAGAATTATCGAAGCTCAGCCTAATAACATCTTTAATCGTTCGGTTATCAATGCCATGAAAACATGGAAATATAAACCGATTGTGGCCAAAAATTTAAAAATTAAAATCGTCTTTAATCGAGACCGTTCCATTAAATTAAATTAACGATCCGATTAACATCGTCCAACAAGTTACACCCAAACAGTTCAAGCGTTCGCTATTATCACCATTTTGCTGATAATAGCGATACCAAAGCATTATTCCAAAAACGTTAAATTGGCTTTTTCATCAAAGCTTCGATGGCTAAAGGATCTTTAGGCACCTTAGCCGTTAATACTTCGTTGCCTGACGGTGTAATTAAAATATTATCCTCAATACGAATACCAATCCCTTTATAATGTTCGGGTACATCAGCATCTTTGTTGATATACAGCCCCGGTTCAACGGTTAGCACCATGCCGGGTTGTAAAATGCAATCTCGCCCTTGCCCCACATCGTGCACATCTATCCCCAGCCAATGCCCTAAACCATGCATATAAAATTCGCTATACGCTTTATTGGCAATTAAACTATCGACATCGCCTTGCATAATACCGAGCTTAACTAAACCTTCAACCATAATACGTACAACCAGTTCATTAACAGCTAAAATGGTCGTTCCGGGTTTAAAGAGTTCAATTGCATGATATTGTGCCGCCAGCACAATGTCGTAAATGTCTCGCTGAGCTTGACTAAACTCGCCATTAATAGGAAATGTTCGGGTAATATCCCCAGCATAATATTGGTATTCACACCCTGCATCAATCAACACCAAATCGCCATTTTTCAATTGATCGCAATTGTTCTCATAATGCAATATACAACCATTATTGCCACTGCCAACAATGGTATTGTAAGACGGAAAACGAGCGCCATGCCATGCAAATTCATGTAAGATTTCGGCTTCTAACTGATATTCATACAACAACGGCTGACATTTTTGCATCGCACGCATGTGCGCCTTTGCGCTAATGTCACACGCCTTGCGTAAAATCTGCAACTCATACTCCGATTTAAACATTCGCATTTGATGAACAATTAGGCGCCAGTCAATGACTGTACTTGGCGCAACGCGTTTAACGCGAGCGCCTTCTCTTAAAGTCATCAGTGCTTGTTTAACAATGGTGTCAGCATAATCATAATGCTGATCAGCATGATAGATAGTGGTTTTGCCATCTAAGATATCGGGTAAAACAGTTGCGATGTCATCAAAAAGGTAAGCTTCATCCACCAATACCGCTTCGAGCGCCGCTTGTTGTCCTAAACGATAACCTGTCCACGTTTCAGCCAGTGGGTCTTTTTTGCGATTAAATAGCACATATTTGGCATCATTAGACTGTTTAATGATTGCCAGTACCGCTTGTGGTTCACTAAACTGAGTAAAATACCAAAAATCACTATCTTGTCGATAAGGATAATGGGTATCATTACTGCGGGTCATTTCTGGCGCAGCAAAAAAGAGTGCCACACTATTTGGCACCATTTGAGCAAGCAGTTTCTCCCGACGGGCAAACAGCTCTGTTTTGATATCTGTGTTTGGCATGGTTATGACCTTAGCGATAAATAGAGATTAATGGATAGTTGGCATAATATCAGGCTCGTTAAACTCTTCAAAGCAGAGCATCGCAGTAATGCGTACATACTCTTTGATCTCTTCAAAAGCAAAACCCAGCTCTTGCTGATCTTCATCTTCATCAAAACCTAACTTAGCAATTTCTCTTAGATCATAAATCGCTTCGCCAACATCGCCTTTTATGCGACTTAATTTTGGCTGAACAAGCCCAATCCCTAACAGAAAATGATTGACCCAACCAACAAGATCATTGATTTGAGTAAACAGGTCTTGAGAGCTCAGTTGCAATTGGAACTCAAAATCTTCATCGGTTAACTGCTGCTTAGTTAAATGATATAAATTTTCAATCTGCTTATTTAATGGCTGAGCAATAGCCTGCCCATTATTTAACATATCTTCAACTAAAGGACGCCAGCTCTCATCGAGATTACCACCAGCTAATATGCCTGAAATAAAACCATGCAATTCGGCCGCACTTACCCCTATTTTATTTTGCATTAATTGGCGATTAAGTTCGTCATAATTGATCATATCAGTCATTAAATCCACCCTGATTTTCAGTTATATCAGTAAAAAATACACCCCCTGCACTTTCACTGATTATTAGTATATAATTCGTACCCAGTTAACAATAATAAACAGGTTACATTGCTTAATAAAGGAATTATTTTGAACATTTTAAGATTAGTTGTGAAATTTCCTCTACTATTATCACTGATTGCTTTATCATTAACCGCTTGTAGTGCATGGTTTACCAATCAAGGCATTATTATTCTTGATGTGCAGAATAAAACTCATACCTATGTAAGTAGCCAGAATTTACCTAGAAATTATCAATTGGGTAATGGCGAACAAGAGTTACAAAAATTTGAAACATTCTGCCGGGAAGAGATTAGAGCATCACAGCTTGACGGCAGTGAAGAGGTCGTCTTTGAAAATATCAAACATGGTATTCATGGACAGGTTGAATTTAATAAATGTAGTGACAAAGTCACTCGAATTTACCGATATTAAGATAATATCAGCTAGCTTTAGCAATAGAAGTGTAAATAAGATTGATTAATTGTAAAAGATCTATCAAATCTTACTAGCCTTTCTAGCTGTTTTTATTTATATTGGTTGTGTAAAAATGAAAATATTTTTGGGAGTAAAAATACTATGTACAAGCAAGATGTAACCATTACTGCATCTAACGGTCTTCATACCCGCCCTGCTGCACAATTTGTAAAAGAAGCAAAAAACTTTAACGCTGAAATTACCGTCACTTCAAACGGTAAAAGTGCCAGTGCTAAAAGTTTATTTAAATTGCAAACTTTAGGTTTAACACAAGGGACAACAATTACAATTTCTGCTGAAGGTGAAGACGAGAAAGAAGCAGTAAATCATTTAGTAAAATTAATTCCTGAATTGGAATAAAACTCCCAATAAGCTATAAACGGTTTTAATATTGAATAAGGATTAAATGTTATGGTATCAGGTATACTTGTTTCTCCGGGTATCGCTTTTGCAAAAGCGCTATTATTAAAAGAAGAACCTATTGTGATCAATAATAGGCCAATTCTTGATAACAAAATCGATGCTGAAATAGACCGCTTTAAACAAGCTCGTCAAAAATCAAGCGAGCAACTTAATGCGATTATGGAACGAGCAAAAACGACTTTAGGCGAAGATAAAGCAGCCATATTTGAAGGTCATATTATGCTTCTTGAAGATGAAGATCTTGAGCAAGAAGTTATCTCTCGCATTAAAAGCAAACATTCAAGTGCTGATGCCGCAGTTCAAGCTGTATTTGAAACCCAAGCAAAAGAGCTAGAAAATTTAGATGACGAATATTTAAAAGAGCGTGCAGCTGATATTCGTGATATTGGTAAGCGATTACTAAAAAATATTTTAGGCATTGAAATCGTTGATTTAAGTGCGATTAGCCAACCATGTATTTTAGTGGCAACCGACTTAACACCGTCTGAAACAGCGCAACTTAATTTAGACATGGTATTAGGCTTTATTACTGATGCTGGTGGACGCACTTCGCACACCTCAATTATGGCACGTTCATTAGAAATTCCAGCCATTGTTGGTACATCAAATGCAACGCAAATGATTAAACAAGGTGATTTTGTTATTTTAGATGCGATCAACAACGCAATTTATATTAACCCGGATCACGCCACTCAAGAAAAACTTAAACAAGTTCAAGCAAAATACATCAGTGATAAAGAAGAGTTAGCCAAATTAAAAGATCTCCCTGCGGTCACGCTTGATGGTCACCAAGTCGAAATTTGTGGCAACATCGGAACTGTTCGTGATATTGCCGGAGCTGAGCGTAACGGCTATGAAGGTGTGGGGCTTTATCGTACTGAATTTTTATTCATGGATCGTGATGCGTATCCAAATGAAGAAGAACAATTCAAAGCTTACAAAGAAGTGGCTGAAGCGGCTAAAGGTTTATCGGTCATTGTGCGTACAATGGATATCGGTGGTGACAAAGATGTCCCTTATATGCACCTGCCAAAAGAAGAGAATCCATTCTTAGGTTGGCGTGCAATCCGTATCTGCCTCGATCGTAAAGAGATTTTACATGCGCAGTTACGTGCTATTTTACGTGCTTCTGCATTTGGTAAATTACGTATTATGTTCCCGATGATCATATCGGTTGAAGAAATCCGTATCTTAAAATCTGAAATTAATATTCTTAAAGAACAACTTACCGCTGAAGGTAAAGCGTTTGATAAGGGTATTGAAATCGGTGTTATGATTGAAACCCCAGCTGCTGCGGTGATAGCTCGCCATTTAGCGAAAGAAGTTGACTTCTTTAGTATCGGAACTAACGATTTAACCCAATACACCCTTGCTGTTGACCGTGGTAATGAACTAATTTCTCACCTGTATAACCCACTGTCACCGTCAGTGTTAACATTAATTAAAAATGTTATTGATGCTTCTCACAAAGAAGGCAAATGGACGGGTATGTGTGGTGAACTTGCTGGCGATGAAAGAGCAACAGTTTTACTACTCGGTATGGGACTTGATGAATTTAGTATGAGTGCGGTATCGATTCCAAAAATCAAAAAACTGATTCGTAACACTAATTACGAAGAAGCGAAGAAATTTGCTGAAAATGCATTAGAAAAAGCAACAGCGAAAGAAATTCTTGATTTAATTGAAAAATATACCGCTGAAAAACAAATCTGTTAGGAGACAATAATGGGTCTATTCGATAAAATTAAGCAATTTGTGTCCGATGGTAGCAAAAATAGCATCGAAATTATTGCGCCACTAAGTGGAGAAATTGTCAAAATCGAAGATGTACCAGATGTGGTTTTTGCTGAAAAAATCGTTGGTGATGGCGTAGCTATCAAACCGTCTGGTAATAAAATTGTTGCACCATTAAATGGTAGAATTGGCAAGATTTTCGAGACAAATCATGCATTTGCAATTGAATCTGACGAGGGTATCGAGCTATTTGTTCACTTTGGTATCGATACTGTTGAGCTTAAAGGTGAAGGCTTTACTCGTATTGCAGAAGAAGGGCAACAAGTAAAAATTGGCGATACAATTATTGAAATTGATCTGCCATTACTTGAGAGCAAAGCCAAATCAGTGTTAACACCAGTTGTGATATCTAATATGGAAACTGTTGTTGAACTGACTAAGTTATCTGGCTCTGTTGAGGCAGGTAAAACACCAATTATGCGTGTAAAAAAATAACATCGCAAAAAGTTACTACTCATAAAAAAACCTTCAGTTTTCGCTGAAGGTTTTTTGTTGCAAAAACTCAAACACAGAGTTCAAATAATTGGTTTAACGCCATTTTTTGTATTGATTAATCAAGCTGTTGGTTGACTGATCATGTGAGCTAACGGGTTTATCATCCGCAAGTTCAGGTAAAATTCGACCGGCTAACTGTTTACCTAATTCAACGCCCCACTGATCAAAGCTAAAGATATTTAAAATAACGCCTTGCGTGAAGATTTTGTGCTCATACATCGCCACTAATGCACCTAAAGTATATGGCGTGATTTTTTTCACTAAAATAGAGTTGGTCGGTTTATTACCTTCAAAAACTTTAAATGGCACTATCGACTTAACGTCATCGAGTTTTTTACCGGCAGCAATAAACTCTTGTTCAACTTGCTCAGCGGTTTTACCAAAGGCTAACGCTTCTGTTTGCGCAAAGAAGTTAGATAATAATTTAGGATGATGATCACCAACTGGGTTATGGCTGATTGCCGGTGCAATAAAATCACAAGGAATTAATTTTGTGCCTTGATGAATTAATTGATAAAAAGCATGTTGCCCGTTAGTACCCGGCTCACCCCAAATAATTGGGCCAGTGGTATAAGTTGTTTTCTTACCATTACGATCAACGCTTTTACCATTTGACTCCATATTGCCTTGTTGGAAATAGGCAGCAAAACGGTGCATATACTGATCATAAGGTAAAATAGCCTCAGTTTCTGCGCCAAAAAAGTTGTTGTACCAAATACCAATTAAAGCAAGCAGCGTCGGAATATTTTTTTCAATCGGTGCACTTTGGAAGTGCTTATCCATGGCATGACCACCCGCTAAAAACTGTTTAAAATTATCAAAGCCAATGGATAACACAATCGATAAACCGATTGCCGACCAAGAAGAGTAACGACCTCCAACCCAATCCCAAAACTCAAACATATTAGCAGTATCGATACCAAATTTTTCAACCTCTTTGGCGTTAGTTGAAAGCGCCACAAAGTGCAAGGCAACTGCTTTATCGTCTTTAGCGGCATCAAGCAACCAGTCACGTGCGGTTTGGGCATTGGTCATCGTTTCTTGTGTGGTAAACGTTTTAGAAGCAACCAAAAATAGGGTCGTTTCCGGATTTAAGCCCTTAAGTGCCTCAACAATATGTGTCCCGTCTACATTTGAAACAAAGTGCATGGTTAAATGATTTTTATAAGGGCGTAACGCTTCGGTAATCATCACCGGCCCCAAATCTGAACCGCCGATACCGATATTTACCACATCAGTAATTGCTTTACCGGTGTAACCTTTCCACTCACCGCTAATGACTTTTTTACTGAAAGATTCCATTTTTGCTAATACTGCATTGACCTCATCCATGACATTTTTACCGTCAACATAAATCGGCGTATTAGACACATTTCTTAATGCTACATGCAAAACAGCACGATCTTCAGTGCGATTGATTTTTTCACCGCTGTACATCGCATTAATTGCGCCGTTTAAATCACACTCCTCAGCCAACTGATAAAGTTGCTTAAGGGTTGCTTGAGTAATACGGTTTTTAGACAGATCAACCAAAAACTCATCTTCAAAAGGGATACTGAGTTGTTCAACTCGGTTTGGCTCCTCTTTGAGGATTTGGGCAATGGTTTTATCTTTTTGTTGTTGATAGCTTGCTTGAAGGGATTTCCAAGAAGAGGTGGTAGTTGGATCAATTGACTTTAACATAAACTTATTCCTTAAATAATATTGCACTATTAACCATGATATAACTATGCATAACATGATGCAAGATAAGGATTTATCCTTCAAAATGAAGTAAGTAGAAAAAATAATAAAAGTTATTTTCTTTTCCTAATCAAATAACTTGAATATAATGTTAAAGATAAGATATTTGATACATTTAACCTTTCAAAAAAAGATTTTCTAACGAATGATAACCAATAAAATAAATAAATTTCGTAGATTATTATATTAGGATATTTCATGCCCAATATTCAGACGCTAGTACCAGCCTTAGATAAAATCGTTCGCATTTGTGATTATTTAGATAGTCATAAAGGTGCAACTTTTAGTCAAATATTTCAAGACCTTAGTTTACCTAAAAGCAGTACTTCAACACTACTTAATGCATTAGTTATGCATGGTATCTTACGTCAAGATCAAAATAAGTTTTATCTTGGATTAAAATTGCATCAATGGGGTGATAAATCGTTGGAACAGTTCGATATCACCCAAATCGCTCAGCCATTGATGACTAAATTAAGAGATCAAACCAACTTAACTTGTCATCTAGGTGTTCTTGACGGGCTCTATTCTGTCTATATTGCTAAAATTGAAAATGATCAGGCAATTGGCATTCGTACCTGGATTGGCAAAAAATTACCATTACATAGTTCAGGTATTGGTAAAGCCTTAATAGCTTGGTTACCGGATGAGAAAATCGACCAACTGATACCCGAAGACAAATTGCCCAAATATACCGACACCACCATAACCAGCAAAAAACAGTTAAAAAAAGAGCTGGCTAAAATCCGGTCGCAAGGTTGGGCGTATGATAATCAGGAAGATGTAAAAGGCGTACATTGTATCGCTGCGCCGATATTTAATAAAAATCATGAACCAATTGCGGCGATAAGTATTTCCGGCGTTCTTTTTCAGCTACCGGTAGAGAAGATCGAAAAATACTCCGAGCTCGTCCGTAAAGCCTGCCAACAGCTAACCAATAAGTTTTAACAATATTGAATCATAACGATTCAATATTATTTTAACGCTTTTACTCAATACATTATTAAGCGATCTGCTTAAATAGCTCAATCAGTTTTTGTTTATCAAAAAATACCGGATTGGCACCAGCACAGGCATCTTTCATTGAATTTTCAGCCAATAATTCAAAATCAGGATTATTAACACCTAATTCCTTCAACGATTTAGGAATGCCGACTTCTTGCGCTAAATCTTCAATTCTTTTAATCACATAATCAACACACTCTTGATCACTTTTATCTTTTGTATCAAAGCCAATGGTTTGTGCAATCACTCTAAATTTTTGTGGTGCATGTTTAGCATTTTCTTTCTCAACTACCGACAACAGCATCGCATTACAAACACCATGCGGTAAATCATAAAGCCCGCCTAATTGATGCGCCATAGCATGCACATTGCCTAGCCCAGCATTACTAAAAGCGATACCATTTAAAAAGCAGGCATAGCTCATCTGCTCTCTGGCTTGAATATCATTACCATTTTTAACCGCTCTGGCTAAATATTTAAAGGTTTGAGCGATAGCATATAATGCTGTTGAATCAGTAACATCCATCGCCCCTTTAGCAACCACCGCTTCAATTGCATGAGTTAACGCATCCATTCCGGTTGCAGCGGTTAAATTGGCAGGTTTGGAAATCATTAAATCCGGATCGCTAACGGTTATTGATGCCAGCGTATTAGGATCGACCATAATCATTTTTACATGTCTACTTTCATCGGTAATAACATAATTAATGGTGACTTCAGCAGAAGTGCCCGCTGTGGTTGCTATTGCCACAATAGGCAAACATTTTTGTTTACTTTTATGCATCCCTTCATAATCGGTAATTTTGCCACCGTTGGTCGCCAAAACCGCAACGGCTTTACCACAATCTTGTGGAGAACCGCCACCGATTGAGACGATAAAATCACATGCCGATTCTTGACATAACTTGAGTGCATTTTCAACATTGGCAACGGTTGGATTAGGTTTCACATCATAAAAAATAACTGATTCGATACCCTCTTTTTCTAAAATATCAACGACTTTATCGACCGTACCATTACCAAATAAAAACTTATCGCTAACAACAAATGCCTTTTTGCAATTCAATTTTTTTACGGGTACACCTAATTCAGACAGGCAACCTTTGCCTAATAAATTAACCGGCGGAATGTAATAAATCATATTTACCTCTTAAATTAATAACACCTTAAATAATTCCTAGAAAAGAACTTAATTTCATTATACGGAAAAAATAAACATGCAAAAAAAATAATTTTTACAATGAGAGGAGGATCACAAAATTTATTTTCTTTTGTATTTTCGGATTGCAATTGAAAATTTTTTCACCAATAATCCGTTCAAGACAAAGAAATAAAGTTCTATATCATGAACAAAGGAGAAAAGATGAGTCTGGCAAAATTTAAAGGAATATTCCCACCCGTTCCGACGATCGTCGATAAACACGGGGATCTTGATAAAAAAGGGATGGCTAATTTATTAGATCATCTGATTAACAATGAAGCTGACGGAGTTTTGATTTTAGGTAGCGGTGGTGAGTTTTGTCATATGCCACCTAAACTCCGATTTGAAGTGGCTGAATTTGCGGTTAAGCATATCAAGCAACGTATTCCGGTCATGATTGGCATATCCAGCCCGAGTACCAAAGAAACAATTGAATACGGTCAACATGCAGCACAAATCGGCGCTGATGCCGTTTTAGTTGTCAATCCTTATTATGCTTTATTGAATAGTGAGGCAATTTATCACCATTATAAAACTGTCGCTGAAAATATTAATATACCGATTCTACTTTACAATTTTCCCGCATTAACCGGTCAAGATATTGGTATTGATGTCATTACCCGATTGGCAAAGGATGTGCCAAATATTATCGGGCTAAAAGATACCATTGATAACATTAGCCATACACGGGAAGTGATCAACCAAGTGCATGCTTTCCGGCCTGATTTTATCATCTTCAGTGGATTTGACGAGTATATGCTAGATACGCTGATTTTAGGTGGTCATGGCGGTATTCCGGCTACATTTAACTTTGCCCCTAAAATTACCAAGGGAATTTATAAAGCGTTCAAGCAAAAGGATTATGAAACAGCATTTACATTACAACGTCAATTAGCAAAATTGATGCCTATTTATGCAATTGAAACCCCATTTTTTGCTGTTATTAAACAAGCGATCAAACTCACCGGTATCGATATTTCAAATGAAGTTTTAGCGCCGGTAAAAAAACTACCAAACAACAAACAAGACTTATTAGTTGAACTATTAAAGTCGGCACAAATTCCTATTATCAATAAATAATTGGAGGGATCCATATGAATAATATTGAAAATAAAACCATTCCTAAAGGTCGTTGGAAACATATCATTCCAGCAACCATTTTGGTTTATATTGTGGCATACATGGACAGAACCAATATTGCCATTGGTATTGCAGGCGGAATGAATAAAGATTTAGGTATGACAGCATCGTTTGCCGGTCTTGTCGCAGGAATCTTTTTTATTGGTTATATCTTTTTACAAATTCCGGGTGGTCAAATAGCTGAACGATACAGCGCCAAAAAATTTATTGCATGGACGATTGTTGTTTGGGGAGGTTTTGCGGCGATAACAGGGTTTGTTCGTGATCCGATTCAACTACTTATCATCCGTTTTATATTGGGAGTTGCTGAAGGTGGCGTTTATCCGGCTATATTAGCATTAATTGGGCATTGGTTTCCTAACCATGAAAGAGCTAGAGCAATAGCATTTTTCCAAATGAATTTAGCGGCAGCATCTATTATTACCGGTCCGTTATCTGGCTGGTTAATTGAAGTTTGGGGCTGGAGAGAGATGTTTATCATTGAAGGCATTATCTCGTTAGCACTGCTGTTTGTTTGGATGCCACTGGTTTGTGATTATCCACATCAAGCTAAATGGCTCGATCCAAAAGAACTCGATTGGTTAAATCAGCAATTTGCCAAAGATAAAGCGCTGATAAAATTAGATGATAAAGCCAGTGTCAAAACCGTATTAAGCAGTATCAACTTATGGAAACTGGTGGCTATCTATTTCTTCTTCCAAATCGGTTTTTACGGTTTTGCCCTTTGGATGCCAATGTTAATTAAACAATTGACCGGTAGTGGTATGTCTATTGTAGGGCTATTAACCGCAGCGCCATACATTTTATGTATTTTCGGACAATATTATATTGCCAAATTATGTGACCAAACATTGAATCGTAGACTCTATACCGCCATTCCAATGATTGGATTTGCGATATGTTTAACATTCTCAATATTATTAGAAAATTACACATGGCTGGCTTATGGAATGATGGTTTTATGTGGCTTTTTCCTACAAGCGTATGCCGGTCCATTTTGGACTTTACCCCCATTATTATTCCCGGCAAATGTGTTAGGCGGAGTACGAGGAACAATCAATGCGCTAGGTAATCTAGGCGGATTTATCGGTCCATACCTTGTTGGTTTATTAACCGTAACCGTAAGTAAAAATGCAGGATTGTATACCTTAGTTGGGGCGTTAATTATGGCAATACTGTTATTGTTCACGCTACCGGCTATCACCGCAAAACCAACAAAATAAAAAAATTAAAACTGCATTGGAGGATATTATGCAACAGAAATGTAAATTTGCCAGGGATCTATGGTCACAATTAGACGCATTACGAATGGGAATGAATTATACCGTTGAAGATACTGAAAAACCACAAGTGCTAATTGACGACTGTTATGGAGAAAGCCACCCTGGAAGTTATCACCTCGATAGTTTAGGTTATGAAGTTATGCTTGGTGTACATGAGCGGGGTGGACGCTCTGTACGTAGTCATGTCACCGATATATGTGACGGCTGGGGGCAAGGTCACGACGGCATGAATTATATACTAGCATCAAGAGAAGCTATCGCAAATATGGTCGAAATTCATGGATCGGTCATACCCTATGATGCCGCGGTACTTATTTCAAGTTGTGATAAATCTGTACCGGCTCATCTTATTGCCGCAGCACGACTTGATATACCATTAGTGCATGTTCCGGGCGGATCGATGCGCCCTGCTCCCAATATGACAACCTCAGACCTAGGCGGTGCCACTGCACAATATAAAAAAGGCGAGATTGATATTAAACAAATTCAAACCTTACAAAGATGTGGTTGTCCTACCGCTGGGGCATGTCAATTTATGGGTACCGCAAGTACCATGCAATGTATGTCCGAAGCGCTGGGATTAGCGCTTCCGGGAAGTGCATTAGCGCCATCGACTATGTCTGAAATTCGAAGAATGGCCAGATCGGCCGGACACCATGCCATGTATCTAGCCAAAGAAGGGATAACAGCAGGTAAAATCCTTACACCTGCAGCATTTGAAAATGCCATAAAAGTCCACGCAGCAATCAGTGGTAGTACTAATGCGCTCATTCACTTACCGGCAATTGCCCATGCAGCAGGCTTCGAGTTAACAGCAGATGTGTTTGATCGAATCAACAATACCGTACCTTACCTCACCAATGTACAACCTAGCGGGCAATATGTCACCGAATTATTATGGTTCGCCGGCGGTATCCCTATGGTGCAATGGATGATTAAAGACTTACTTGATCTGGATGTTATGACCGTGACCGGACATTCATTAGGTGATAATTTGGAAATGATGCAGCAAACCGGTTTCTTTGACCGAAATTTAGGCTATTTGCATAATTACAAATTACAACGAAATGATTTAATCCGCCAACCTAACCAAGAAAAAATGGGATCTATCGCCGTTTTAAAAGGCAATATTGCTCCGGACGGAGCCGTTATCAAATACACGGCTTGTAGTGCTGTTATGCACAAACATACAGGACCGGCAAAAGTTTATAATTCTGAAGAAGCCGCTCAAGAAGCTATTATTAATAATCGGGTTAACCCTGGCGATGTTATTTTTATCTGTTATGAAGGACCAAAAGGATCAGGTGCGCCAGAAATGCTAATGACCACGGATGCGATTGTCTTTGATAAACGTCTCAATGGAAGTGTTGCGTTGATCACTGACGGTCGTTTTTCAGGTGCGACACATGGGCCATGTATTGGTCATGTATCGCCGGAAGCTGCTGAAGGTGGTCCAATTGCCCTTGTTGAAGATAATGATATTGTCGAAATTGATGTCCACGCAAGAAAACTCAATATTATAGGTATTAATGGCGAGATGAAATCTGCACAAGAAATTGCTGAAATATTTTCTCAACGAAAACAACAATGGACGCCACCGGATTATTCCAACCGAAAAGGCGTGTTTAAGCAATATACCCAAAAAGCTAAGTCATTAATGGCGGGTGCATATATAGAATAACAATAACAATAACACAAAGTGCCGCCTATCAACATTCGTGGCACTTTAAAGTCAAGATCGTATTTACAGTAGGCAACAGCGATAAAATACCGCCCATGGCGATATAGAAGATCCTATCGGCAAACAGATACTAAATAAATGCAGCGTATTGATACAAACTTTTTAAAACGGTTTAGCCGATAAAACCTTAAATAGAAACAGATCAACTAAAAATGATCTTATTTGTTACCACTAAATCGATTCTAACTAAAACCAATTTAATTTAAGACAAAACACAAACAAAAAAATTTAATCAATCAAACTTGCTGAAATTCCTCTATATTGGAATAACAACAAAAATTCCAATATAGAGGAATAACCATTTGTTAATTATAGATTTTTTATGATCAAGTTCACAATTATGCAATCAAATAGTTGTTCCGGAATTTGATAATCGTAAAATCGACTTATCCAATATACAGGATAAAAGTACAATATATGGGAATGTATGTCTAAAGTACCCGCTTTACAAAGAACAGTTAAAATTCTTACTTTAATCGCTTCTAAAGGTAAGTGTAGTGCCGCCGAAATAATCAGTAATCTACAAATACCTAAGAGCTCCGCTTATCTATTATTAGAAGAACTAAAATCGTATCAATTTATCAAACAAGATCAGAACGGTGATTATTTTTTATGGATAAAATTAGTTGAGTTAGGTGAACTGGCTTCAAATTGTTTTGATATAAGAGAAATAGCCAAAAAACATCTTGCCCGATTAACCAATCACACCGGGCTTTTAACTCATCTGGGCATTTTAGACAACAATACCGCTTACTATATTTTGAAATGTGAATCACACAGCACAATCAGTGTGCGTTCTTATGTCGGCAAACAAGTATCCCTTTATCGTTCCGGCGTCGGAAAATGCTTATTAGCATTCCAACCTAGTGAAAAAATAGCCGAAATTGTTAAGCAACTGTCCTTCGAACAAAAAACCGCAAATACAATCATGACCACCAGCGCCTTACATACAGAATTAGCAAAGATTCGTCAACAAGGCTGTAGTTTTGATAATCAAGAGGATTATATCAATATAAGATGTATAGCTGCTCCCATATTTAATGCACAAAACAATATCGCAGCGGCCATATCTGCTGTAGGAACAACATTTCAAATAACCGATAAAGTCATACCGGAAATCACAACTAAAATTAAGGAGTGTGCAAAAGATATCTCAAAAGAGTTGGGCTGTCTTATGTACGAATAATTTTTGTAACACAAAAGGAGAAAGTAGATGAAACTACCTAAAATAAAAGAAATAAGGGCTTATTTTATGGGAGGAGCAACCGCCGAAAAAGGGAGCGGCGGGGCAGACTATCACGATCAGGGCGGCCACCACTGGATCGACGACCATATCGCCACGCCAATGAGTAAGTATAAAGAGTATGAACAATCGCGTCAATCTTTTGGTATTAATGTCCTTGGCACACTGATTGTTGAAGTTGAAGCTGATAATGGTCAAACAGGATTTGCCGTATCAACCGGCGGAGAAATGGGATGTTTTATTGTAGAAAAACACCTAAATCGATTTGTTGAAGGAAAATGTGTTTCTGATATCAAATTAATTCATGATCAAATGCTCAACGCAACCATGTATTACGCCGGATCCGGTGGATTAGTGATGAACACCATATCGTGCGTTGATCTTGCCCTTTGGGATCTATTTGGAAAAATCACGGATCTGCCTGTATACAAATTATTAGGCGGTGCCGTCCGTGATGAAATTCAATTTTATGCAACCGGCGCTCGTCCGGATTTAGCCAAATCAATGGGATTTATTGGCGGTAAGATGCCAACGCATTGGGGACCGCATGACGGTGATCAAGGAATAGAGAAAGATGCGCAAATGGTTGCCCAAATGCGTAAAGCATGCGGTGAAGATTTTTGGTTAATGCTAGATTGCTGGATGAGTCAAGATGTCAACTATGCAACAAAACTCGCTCACGCATGTGCGCCTTATAACTTAAAATGGATCGAAGAGTGTTTACCTCCCCAACAATATGAAGGATATCGGGAATTAAAACGCAATGCCCCACCGGGTATGATGGTCACATCCGGTGAACATCATGGAACGATTCAATCATTTAGAACATTATCTGAAACAGGTATTGATATCATGCAACCCGATGTTGGCTGGTGTGGCGGTTTAACCACGTTACTGGAAATTGCAGCCATTGCAAAATCAAAAGGACAACTGGTTGTGCCTCATGGTTCATCGGTGTATTCCCACCATGCAGTAATAACATTTACCAATACCCCATTTAGTGAATTTTTAATGACAAGCCCCGATTGTTCAACGCTACGCCCTCAGTTTGATCCAATACTGATTGATGAGCCTGTTCCTGTGAATGGAAGAATTCATAAATCAGTACTTGATAAACCGGGTTTTGGTGTTGAATTAAATCGTGAATGTACATTCATTCGTCCTTATTCTCATTAATGATATGAAGAAAAAAACGATTGTTGATTAATGATTGCAGTTTTACAAAAACGTTAAAACTGCAATTTAAGATCCAATAATCTTCTTCATATGAACACTATCTACATCTCTATCATATGTATGGAGAGGGGGGTTTTTATGTCTAATATTCTTGAAAAAGCGGTAAGTAAAACCCGTTTAAGACTTGTACCATTTATGTTAGTGCTTTATGTATTAGCTTTTTTAGATCGTGCAAATATTGGTTTTGCTAAATCTGCCTATCAAATAGATACCGGACTAAGTAACGAAGCATTTGCGCTTGGCGCCGGAATATTCTTCGTCGCTTATGCTTTTTTAGGTGCACCCGCCAATTTATTAATGCGCAAATTTGGCGCTCGCTATTGGATTGGTGGAACAACTTTAGTATGGGGATTTTTATCCGCTGCAATGGCTTATGCAGATTGTGAATGGAAATTCTTAGCGGTACGGGTACTACTGGGTATGGCTGAAGCGGGCTTCTTCCCCGGTATGATCTACTTAACTTCGCAATGGTTTCCGCAAAAGTATCGTGCCGGAATAATGGGGCTATTTTATATGGGAGCACCTTTAGCGCTCACATTTGGATCACCGCTATCCGGCGCTTTGTTAGAAATGCATGGCTTTTTAGATCGCCCGGGTTGGTACTGGATGTTTATTATCGAAGGCGTGCTTGCCGTGATAGCCGGTGTTATTACCTTCCTTTATCTTGATGACAACATCAGTGATGCCAGATTTCTCAATGAAAATGAAAAACAGGCATTACAAGCAAAATTATCATCCGAAGAAAGTGTAAAAACCACATCTAAAATAATCGATGCTATCAGTAATATTACCGTTTGGCATCTGGCCATTATCTACATGATAATTCAAATAAGTGTTTATGGACTTATTTTCTTTTTACCCACTCAAGTTGCCCAATTAATGGGAACAACGGTTGGATTTAAAGCATCTTTAGTGGCAGCCATTCCATGGATTGCCGCATTATTTGGCACTTATTTTATTCCTCGATATTCTGACAAAGTAGGCGAACGACGAAATATCGCCGCAATAACCCTACTCATCGCCGGTTTAGGCATCGGGATTTCAGCCCTTGCCAGCCCTACCATTGCAATTATTGCGCTGTGTTTTGCCGCTATTGGTTTTATTGCCGTGCAACCTGTTTTTTGGACGATACCAACTAATCTGTTATCCGGCGCAGCGCTTGCCGCTGGTATCGGATTTATCAACATGTTTGGTGCATTTGGTGGTTTTTTTGCGCCAATCATCCGTGTAAAAGCCGAAACAGTTTTTAATAACAATATGGCTGGTTTACTCACTTTAGCGTTAATCACGATAATCGGTACCTCAACCATATTTATGCTAAAACAGACTAACAAAAATAGTTAATAAACTGAGCTTATTGATTTTATCAATAAGCTCCTAAAAATTTGGAATAACACAATGAAAAATTTATTGGAAAACGAATTTAAACAACAAATTACAAAGGGAAATTTACAAATTGGGCTTTGGTTATCGTCCGCAACATCCTATATGGCTGAAATTGCAGCCACATCACAATATGACTGGTTGCTTATTGACGGTGAGCATGCACCAAACACTGCACAAACACTACTGACACAACTCCAAGCAATCGCTCCATATAAAGCGCATCCGGTCGTACGCCCTTTAGAAGGTCAGCAAGCAAATATTAAACAGATTTTAGATATTGGCTCACAAACATTATTAATTCCCATGGTCGAAACGGCCAAACAAGCTAAAGAAATCGTTTCAGCAACACGTTATCCGCCGGAAGGGATTCGCGGTGTCGGGGCGAGCGTGGCAAGAGCCGCCCGGTGGGGAAAAATTGAAAACTACATGCAAAAAGTGAATGATTCGCTTTGCCTGCTGGTGCAAGTAGAAAGTAAAAAAGCATTAGAAAATCTGGATGAAATTGTGATGACTGACGGAATTGACGGGGTATTTATTGGTCCAGCCGATTTATCCGCCTCCTTAGGTTATCCCGACAATGCAGGACATGAAGAAGTTCAAAAAATCATTGAAAAAACGATCAAAAGAATTAGGCAATTAGGTAAAGCGGCAGGATTTTTAGCGGTCGATATCGAAATGGCCAAAAAATGTATTTCATGGGGAGCAAATTTCGTTGCCGTTGGTGTTGATACCATGCTGTATATGCAAGCGCTTGATGAAAGATTAAGCCACTTTAAACAGCTAGAAAAAACAAATCAATCATCTAATGTTTCTTATTAATAAAAAAGGACTACAAATTTAACGGGGATTGATATGAGCAAAAAATACAAAAGCATTAGCACAAGCAGCATATGCAGTAATCACTACACCTGCAAATCCCAAAGAAACAAGCATATCAATCATGGATAAATGACATTATGCTGCTTTTTCGCTTTTCGTTGTTTACTAAAATATCACTCATAATATTTAATTATCATTTCACAAATGGACTTATGCATTTAAGTCCATTTATTACTATTAATCATCAATCGTCAAATTACGAGTGGTTAAATCAAACGGTGTCAATTGATACACATAGTAGTTAAGCCAGTTGCTAAAGAGTAAATAAGCATGGCTTCGCCATGTTGCTTTGGGGGTTAAATCGGGGTTATTTTCCGGAAAATAGTTATAAGGAATATCCGGATTTATTCCTGCTTTCAAATCCCGATAATACTCATTGGCTAAGGTAAACGAGTCATATTCCGGATGACCGGTGACAAATGCCATTCGTTTATCGGCGGTTGCCATTAAGTAAGGACCGGCTATATCTGATTCGGCCAAAATCATTAAATCGGTATAGTTTTTAATTTTATCAATCGGAAAATCGGCATACCTTGAATGTGGTGCTAAAAAAGCATCGTCAAAACCACGGGTTAAAATCGCATTAGGTTGCAATATTTGGTGTTGATACACGCCCGATAATTTATGGTTACGGGTGAATTTTGGCAAATCATAAAGCACATTTAATGCCGCTTGTACCGCCCAACAAACAAACATCGTTGAGGTCACATGCTCTTTTGCCCAAGCGATAATTTGAGCAAGCTTAGGCCAGTAAACCACATCAGAAAATGCGACTTTACCTAGTGGTGCACCGGTAATAATCAATCCGTCAAAATTTTGCTGACAAATATCATCAAAATCACAATAAAAGCTATTTAAATGTTCAACCGGAGTATTTTTTGATTCACGTTGATCGATACGTAATAACTGGATATTGACTTGTAGTGAAGAGTTAGACAGTAACCGTAAAAATTGATTTTCGGTCTCTATTTTCTTAGGCATTAAATTGAGGAACAGGAGCTTAAGCGGTCGAATTTCTTGGGTATTGGCACGAGACGACGTCATCACAAATACATTTTCATTACGAAGCACATCAACAGCAGGTAATGAATCAGGAATACATATTGGCATAACAAAACTCCTAAAAAACAATAAATAATTTTAAACCTCTAAAATAGACGTCTAGAAATCTTTATAGCTAAATATAATGTGTTTTAGCAAGTTTGTCGAGAATTTTATCAGATATATTCGATAAGATATTTCAAACAAAATCAGACAAATAGTCATGATTACTGATGATTATTCGCACGGATTAATCATGCTTATATTACGATATGATTTGACCGGTGAAACAGCGTAGTAAATAACGTATTTAAGTGCATGTTAAAAAGAATGATTAAAAAATATGGTTAAAAAGCCCGTGTATCGGTACGCCAGGTATCGGCAGTCAATGCTTCACCAAAATAGCTATTGATCAGCTTTTGGGTGATATCACTTAATGGCGAGGCTAATACTTCTGCGGTATTACCGGATTCGACAAGATCGCCATTATGCATCACTAAAATTTCGTCGCTGATATGTTTCATCATGCCGATATCCTGAGTAACATACACATACGAGATATTTTGCTCAGCTTGCAGTGAGAGCATTAAATTGACAATCTGCGAACGCATAGAGATATCTAAAGCGGCTAACGCCTCGTCGAGAATAATCACCTTAGGTTTTAAAATCAGTGCCCGAGCCAGTGCAACACGCTGTTTTTGCCCGGCGGCCATGACTGACGGATAATAAGAAGCATGTTCCGGCAATAGTCCGACTTGTTTTAATACGTCACTGATCATCTTTTCCCGTTCAAAAGCATCATACTGAGTATTGCACTTTAACGGTATTTCCAGCAATTGACCAATGCGTAGTCTTGGATCGAACGAGCTTTCAACATGTTGGAAGATCATACGAATTAATTGAGAACGGGAACTGAAATCACCATACTCGACTTTGCTACCGTCGATCCATATATCACCGCTATCGGGTTTAATCATACCGACCAACATTTTAGCCAATGTTGATTTACCGGAGCCATTTTGCCCAATAATGGCTAAGGTTTTGCCTTCGTTTAATGAGAAGGATATCGGTTTAACAGCATCGATATACAAATGCCCAAACAGACCTTTTGGGATCTTAAATCGCTTTGATAAGTTACGCACTTTTAATATTGGATTCATGTTATCTTCCTACTATCTATGGTTACTCATCAATATTTAAAGGAAAGTGGCAAGCAACAGCATGATCTTTTATTGGAATAAGTTCGGGTGCTTGAATACATTTTTTTTGCGCATACGGACAACGAGGACCCAACCGACAACCGATCGGTAAATGTTCTAGTGAAGGAATAACACCGGGCAAAGTATTTAACGGACTTTTGTGCGGCATTGATTTACCAAAATCGGGGATCGCATAAATCAAAGCTTGAGTATAGGGGTGATAAGGCGACTTGATCAGATCTTCACTATCAGCAACTTCTACCGTTTGACCACAATAAAGGACATTAATGCGATCTGTCCACCTTGTTACCATTTGTAGATCATGACTAATGAGCAAAATGGTGGTCCCCATATTTTGATTCATACTCGCCAATAACCGAAAGATTTGGGCTTCGGTTGTGGCTTCCATTGCGTTAGTTGGCTCATCGGCAATCAGTAATTTAGGCTGATTTGCCAGTGCAATGGCTATCATGACTTTTTGACATTCGCCTTCGGTTAGTTCAAACGGATAAGATTTTAAGATCTCTTTATGATCTTTAATCCCAACCCGATGTAAAAGTTCGATCGCCCGATTTTTTCGCCAAAATAGGCGTTGCCAAAAGTGTCCTTTAAACGTTCGACGAGGAATCGCTTCAATTAATTGTTGCCCGATTTTCATGGAAGGATCTAAGCACGACTGAGGCTCTTGGAACACCATTGAGATATTGGCACTGATCACTTTACGACGCTGTTTTGGCGTCAATTTAAGCAGATCAATGTCATTAAAATAGAATCTATCGGCCGAAATTTTCCAATTATGATTGGTGACCCCTAAAATAGCTTTAGCAATCAGGCTTTTACCCGAACCAGACTCACCCACTAGCCCACGAATTTCACCTTCAGACAGTTTTAAATTTACCCGATCAATGGCTCGCAACAGACCGTCAGGCGTGATAAATTCTATGGTTAAATTTCGAATATCTAACAATGCCATAATTATTGCCCTGCTCGTTGGCCATATAATCCATAATTGAATAAATAAACCAGTGTAATTGTAGCAGAAACAGCCAATCCCGGCGCTAAAAATGCTAAAAAGTTGGTGTCGATAATATCTTTCATGGTATACATCATCATCCCTAAATCAGGCCGTGAATAGTCATTGGCAAAGCCTAAAAAAGTGATAGTGGTCATCGCTAAGATAATTGACCCAAACAGTGAAACAATTTCCGTTAAATAAAGCGGTAAAATATTTGGCAAAATATAGTGATTTAAAATGGTAAAACGTGACAAGCCGTCTAGTCGATAGGCGGTAATGTATGTCTTATTCCACTCTTTTATCACTCGCTGATGAATATTATAGATAAAGCGTGGTGCATAAGATAAACCGATAATAATTAATACGTTGGTAATATCATCTCCCAGCAATAAACTGACAACAATGACCCCCAGCAGTGGCGGTACCACCATAAAGAATCGAAAGATAAAAAGAATGAATGGCCGTATAAAAGCGACAAAAAACATCAAATAATTAATTATCCCGCCAATTACAACCACATAAAACACCGCTTTTAAAGTCATGGACATTGTGGAGCGATAACCGATTAGCAGATAATCAAAAATATCTTGCCCTTGATGATTGGTGCCCAATATATGATTGATATCACCATTTGCCCACCATGCCGGCGGTAACGAAGCAACATAAATTGGATTTAAATGGGCATGGAAAAACCATTTAGTCGACACTGCCACAAAGGTGATTGCTAATATGCCATAAAAGCCGACAATCGAGTAAAGATTACTATGAAGCTTATTAAAAAATAACCTAATGTTTTTTAATATATTAGCTGAGTTATACATAATGCTCCTTACGGCGCAGTGGATAAATCGCAACAGCGGTTATTTCACCTAATAGGGTTAATAAACTAATCACTGTCCCACAAGCAAGAATAGCAATGGAGATAATAAAATAGTTGTGATGACGATATGCTATCATCACCCACTGCCCTAAGCCAACCCGATTAAAGAGAATTTCGATCACCATAGTTGAAAATAACAGTGTCGTGGTGTTATAGGTCAACTGCGGTATCGTGTTCGGAATTGAATTAGGTAATAAATGACGTCGTAACACTCTAAAGGGTGAACGTTCCCGAATAATCGCCATTTTAATATAATTTTGCCGTGAGGTACTTTTGACATTTTGGCTAATTAATTGAATTGTCATAATACTTGGCTGAATGGCAAGTATAATTGTTGGCAGCATCAGATAATGTAGTTGATCAAGTATCGCACTTAGCTTATCTGTTCTTGATGAGGTAAAAATATCCAACAAAGAAACGCCGGATACCGAAGGCGATACGTTATAGTTAATCAATACCGTCCAATTTGGTGATATTAAGTGCATCACCACCACAACCAGCATGACTATCGGGCAAGAATAAAATAGCAGACAGCTCAACCGAATCGAACTATTAAGCCAATTAATGTTACTAAGACCCAATAAAATACCGAGCGGTAAACCAATGAGTAACGCCACGATTAACGCCAAAATACACAGCTCAAAAGTCGCTAATAAAGTGTGTAAAAATGGCACGGTTTCACCCGACATCAATCTAAATTGTCCTTGTAGCAATTGCTTGAAAAAAGCTATATAGGCATCGCTAAAATTCAGATTTTGAAAGGTGGAATGAGGAACAAAATAGACAAGACAAAAGCTAATCTGAGCCAGTACGCAGATAATAAATAAAAACGTTACTATTTTTTTAAATATATAGGTAATCATTGTTTATCTTTATCGCTTTAGTGATTGATAAAATAACGGTGAAGATTATCACCGTTATTTTAGATGAAGTATCGATTAGTCATCCGATACCATTGGTTTGCCTGCGGCGGCATAAGCATGGTCTTGAGCACTTAAACCACCAGCATTCCCTTTACCGGCATAATTATAATCTGACTCTTGTCGTGATTTTATTTCTGCTTCACTGACAACATAATCAGGCGCTGGCGCTTTGGTCATTGCTGAAGAGGCGCTACCGGTTGATGAATGCGTGGTGTCAGTCGTTTGCTCAGTTTCAATTTTAGTTTCAGTTGCCGCTTCTTGCTCAGGCTCTGATACCAGTTCGAGTTGTTGCGGTACTTGTTGCTCAGACTTTTGCTCACTTGCCACAACGCTTTTTGTTGTTTGCGGCGCAACCGCTTCACTTACCTCAACTGTTTGCTCAACAGCATCCCCATTGCTACTCACTTCATCTTCCGGTTTAACAATAACCGGTAATAAGAGTGAAGGGATCACAACTCGTGTTGGTGTATTGGATTGAGTTTGGCTGACCACTTGACTGTAGTCAATAGCAACCCGACCCAAAGCCAACTCTAACGATGCCGCAGCAAATGGTAATGGCATTGGTGAGGTTTTCAGCTCATTATTTTTCAACCGACGCTTATTACGTGGCCCATTCATACGTAAATGACGGGATGTACGACGTTGGCGTTTAGGTTGAGCGTCCGATGCGGCCGCTTGAGTCTCATCACGCACAATTACCGGTAATAATAACGACGGAATAACAACACGCTCTTGCTGAGCAGGTGCGGCAGCTTCGCTATTTTTTACCCGAACACTTTTGGTTAATGCACGTTGCTGACGTCTTGGTTTAACCTCTTTAACCTTCGGTTGCGGCGCTTCATTAACGGTTTTTTCTGCTTTAACATTGTTATTGGCATTGTTATTAGCATTAGCATTGTTGTTCGCATTATTATTTTGTTTACTGCGACGATTATTGCTACGAGTTGTCTCTTTTACTTCATCGCTCGCGGCATTATTGCTATTGTTCGCTGTATGATTATTTTTGTTGTTACGTCGACGATTATTCGAACGTTGGTTATCACGTTTACGGGTCGGTTTCGGTTTAACTTCTGGTTCCGGCTCCGGTTTTTTCGCAACAAACAGGTTACGAATTTTGCTAAACAGACCACCAAATAAACCGGTCGATTTTTCAACCTTCGGCTCGTTATTCGCTTTGCCGGTACCACACGCTTCAACTTTAGGACCGGATAAGACCGCTTGTTCAACCACAACTTCGGCAACTTGCTCTTCTTCTTCGTCTTCAAGTTCACGAATCAATTTCGGTAGATTGTAACTTAACACATCAGTTTCTTCGCCGGTACGCTTACGGATCACTTTATAAAGCGGTGTTTCCATTTCTTCATCAGCGGCAATGACGATTTTGACATCCGGATGCATTCTTTCAATATTGGTAATGGCTCGTCTTTTTTCGTTCAGCAAGTAACTGGCGATCGGCACCGGCACAATCACATCGATTTGAACAGTATTATCTTTCATCGCTTCTTCTTGAATTAAACGAAGAATCGAGAGCGATAATGAGTTGTTATCACGTACCGTACCTGTACCTTGACAACGAGGACAAATATGATGCGTTGCTTCACGTAACGACGGGCTTAATCGCTGGCGAGACATCTCAAGTAAACCAAAGCGAGAAATACGGGTTGTTTGTATTCTTGCTCTATCGGTTTTCATCGCCTCTTTTAAGCGGTTTTCAACTTCACGTTGATTACGTACCGGCGTCATATCGATAAAGTCGATAACAATTAAGCCACCTAAGTCACGTAAACGTAACTGGCGGGCAATCTCTTCTGCCGCTTCTAAGTTAGTATTAAATGCGGTCTCTTCAATATCACTCCCCCGAATTGATTTAGCGGAGTTAATATCAATTGCAGTTAATGCTTCAGTTGCATCAATCACAATCGAACCACCAGAAGGTAACCTGACTTCACGTTGGAAAGCCGATTCAATTTGCCCTTCAATTTGGAAATGGTTAAATAAAGGCACATCACCGTCATACAATTTAAGACGATTAACATACTCAACCCGCCCTAAATCAACTAAACGTTTTTTAGCAATTTCGAGCACTTTCGGATTATCGATTAAAATATCACCAACATCATCACGTAAATAATCACGAAATGCACGGGTGATAATATCACTTTCTTTATGAATCAAACTCGGTGCCGGGTGATTTTTAGCTTCGTTTTGAATGGCTGTCCAATAGGTAACCAGTGCATTTAAATCTTGTTGTAACTCTTCCTGACTTTTGCCCACACCAGCTGTTCTAGCGATAACGCCCATACCTTTTGGCTTTTCTAAGGCATCAATGATACGTTTTAAATCATCACGATCTTCACCTTCAATACGGCGTGATACACCGCCGGCACGTGGATCGTTTGGCATTAAAACAAGATAACTACCGGCAAGGCTAATATAGGTTGTTAATGCCGCCCCTTTTTTGCCTCGAATCTCTTTTTCAATTTGAATTAAAACTTCCTGACCTTCTTGTAAATGTTTAATACTACGACGACCAGAAATATTAGACGGGAAATAACTTTCAGCGATCTCTTTTAACGGTAGGAAACCATCTCGCTCACCACCATAAGAGACAAAAGCGGCTTCTAAACTTGGATTGATTTTAGTGATTTTACCTTTGTATATATTGGCTTTTTTTTGCTCATGTCCAAGACTTTCGATATCTAAATCATACAAGCGTTGGCCATCAACAAGGGCAACACGCAGCTCTTCTTGCTGGGTTGCGTTGATCAGCATTCTTTTCATTATTCTACACTCTTAATTAATCTTAATTAATTGTAGGTAGGATTTTATTATTAATAAATGCTTATTTTAACAATGATAAATAATGCTACTGACTAAATATTCTCGTATACGGCATTCATTATTTTATTTGTGTTATTTTTGTTATTATTTTATGTGAATCCTGTATAACGCAAACAATATCAATACGATACTTCACTTTAGAACTAATGGTTGCAAAAACTAACTTTTAATTCAAAAGATTGGTGCAATTTGTCAACACCATTAAACTTATTACTATTGATATTATTGCTATGATTAATTTGCAAACTTCGGTTTGTAAGCGACTTTTGGCAAACCAATTAAATCTTTATATGATTGTTTAAAATAAACATATTATTTAATTATAATAATTCTACTTACGCTATTTTATTTTTTGATAAATTGTAATGTCTAACGCCATTGCTGCATTACACGGATAAAATTATCCCCGCTTATTATTCACGTTTCAGCGAAGGATAGCAAGTAAATTAAACTTGCTATTTTATCGACAGTTAGCCAATCTTTTTTTAATTTTGCCAAGATACTATTGATAATATTGACAATATATTTTCTATATCGGTAGTTTTATACTGAAACACAGGTGTTTTCTGAAAATTCTTGTCAAGATTTTGTGTTTTTTGCTTAAACACCTATATTTTCTGAAACTTTTTGACAAGGTTTTTATTTCGTTAAAAGTTGCGGTTTTTTGGTTTGCAGGTTTCGGACGTTGTTGATCGGTTGATATTTTCATTATGGTGTCTGCGTCCGAATTAGGGGGATTTTATGCGAAATCCCCCTAATAACCCCCTCGCAGCACCACCCAAAGCGGTCTTCGACTGCCCTCCGCCTTCGTTCGGTCTTAACGCACCGGCGCTGATTTGTTCCGGACAAAGCAGCGCCTCGCCAAACATCCCTGTTTGGCGTGCTAACCTCTCTCAGTTGTCGGCGCTTTGTGAAGGTGCGGTCTGGTGCACTTGTTTGCTTTTGTGGAAGATAAGGATTAGGGTTTGGGAATATTTTGGAAATATCTTAAACTTTTGTTTTTATACTTAAACATGGGTATTTTCTGAAAGTTCTTGTCAAGGGGTTGTATTTTTGCTTAAACACCTATGTTTTCTGAAACTTTTTGACAAGGTTTTTATTTCGTTAAAAGTTGCGGTTTTTTGGTTTGCAGGTTTCGGACGCTGTTGATTGGTTGATATTTTCATTACGGTGTCTGCGTCTGAATTAGTGGGATTTTATGCGAAATCCCCCTAATAACCCCCTCGCAGCACCACCCAAAGCGGTCTTCGACTGCCCTCCGCCTTCGTTCGGTCTTAACGCACCGGTGCTGATTTGTTCCGGACAAAGCAGCGCCTCGCCAAACATCCCTATTTGGCGTGCTAACCTCTCTCCGTTGTCGGCGCTTTGTGAAGGTGCGGTCTGGTGCACTTGTTTGCTTTTGTGGAAGGTAAGGATTAGGGTTTGGGAATATTTTGGAAATATCTTAAACTTTTGTTTTTATACTTAAACATAGGTATTTTCTGAAAGTTCTTGTCAAGGGGTTGTGTTTTTGCTTAAACACCTATGTTTTCTGAAACTTCTTGACATTTTGGTGCACTTTATCATGATGCGAGAAAGATTATCGTGTATATCGCAACACAATCAGTATAATACAACAATAATATAGCAATAAAAGAGATTTAGATTGTTAATGAGTGTTCCTGAAAAAAAAGCCTTAATTGATTTTACCACACGCTGGATAAAGCAGTTTGACAACGCCCCTAAAAGTGAAGAGTTGCATGCCATACCTTCACCTTGCATAATCAAAACAGAGCAGCTAGCGGTTTACTGGCAACCTTTTTTACTACAGCCGGCAAAAACGTTAGCTATTGCCGAACAACTGGTCGGCATTACCCTTCAACAAAGTGCCCATATTTTTTATGGCACGCAATATGCCGGCAATATGTCTGCAAAATTTGAACAAACAAATTTAGTGTTGCTCCAAGCGTGGAATGATGATGACTTCTCTAATCTTGAACAAAATATAATCGCCCATTTATTGCAACAAAAAAAATTAAGACGATTACCGACAATATTTATTGCCGCTACCGATGAAAGTACCGAAATTGTGGCATTAAATAACCTAACTGGCGAAGTGGTAATTGAAGACCTAATTAGCGGTGAAGTGCGCCCATTGGCAGAAAATTTAACTTGTTTTCTCAATAAGTTAACCGTTTTGCCAGCAGCGTAAGTTGACCCCTAAAAATTATTTATCGGTTTAACATCATTAACGAAATTGTAAAGTACAAAATAATGTGTTTATAATGCGTTGAGAGTCATTAAAGGAAATAGGTGAATTATGTTTGAATATTTACTCCAAGCACCAGCTGATCCCATTTTAGGACTAGCGGATCTCTACAACAGTGATGAACGTACCAACAAAATAAATCTTAGCGTTGGGGTTTATAAAGATGAAACCACCAAAACACCTATTTTAGAGAGTGTGAAAAAGGCAGAACGTCTATTATTAGACGAAGAAACAACAAAAAGTTATTTGCCTATTGATGGCGTCCCTCTATTCAACCTTGCAACTCAAAAACTGCTTTTCGGCAGTGAAATGGAGCGAGCACGTACCGCCCAGGCACCCGGCGGAACAGGCGCTTTACGCATTATGGCGGACTTTTTATCACGCCGCACAAAAGTAAAACGCATCTGGGTAAGCAACCCTTCATGGCCTAATCATCGCAGTGTTTTCCAAACCGCCGGACTTGAAGTGCGTGAATACCGTTATTACGATGCACAAAATCATGGACTTGATTTTGCCGGATTAATGGAAGATTTAAACCTTGTCACCGCTGGTGAAGCGGTACTATTTCATGGTTGTTGCCATAATCCAACCGGCATCGACCCTACACCAGAGCAGTGGCAAGCTATCTCTGAGCTAGCGCTAAAAAATGGCTGGCTACCGCTATTTGATTTAGCTTATCAAGGATTTGGACAAGGGATTGAAGAAGATGTCTATGGATTACGACTTTTTGCCAATCATCATCCTGAACTGTTGATTGCCAGCTCATATTCGAAAAACTTTGGACTTTACAATGAACGGGTTGGCGCATTTACCTTAATTGCTGCTGATGCTGAAATTGCCGATCGTAGCTTTAGTCAAGTTAAAACAATTATTCGAGCCAATTACTCTAATCCACCGGCACATGGCGCTAAAATTGTCTCTTATATTTTAAACAATGATGAACTAAAAGAAGAGTGGATCGACGAATTAACCAGCATGCGCCAACGTATACACCGTATGCGACAACTGTTTGTCAAAACACTGCAAGATAAAGGTGCCAATCAAGACTTTAGTTTTATTGCAAAACAAAACGGTATGTTTTCTTTTAGCGGACTGAGTGAAGAACAAGTACTGAAATTACGTGATAATTATGGGATTTACATTGTAAATTCCGGACGTATTAATGTTGCCGGTATGACGCTGGATAATATGTCCAGACTTTGTGAATCGATCGTTGATGTATTATAAACCGTAGCCAGTGGCTTGATAATATTTTGATGTTATCAAGCCGTGAAGATCACATCCTTTAAGAGGCGTTATAGTTTAAAACCATACTGGTTTTATACTTAAACGTATATGTTTTCTGAAAGTTCTTGTCGGTGATTTGTGTTTTTTGCTTAAACACCTATGTTTTCTGAAACTTCTTGACAAGGTTTTTATTTCTTTAAAAATTGCGGGTTTTTAGTCCGCAGGTTTCGGACGCTGTTAATCTGTCGATATTTTCATTATGGTGTCTGCGTCCGAATAGGGGGATTTTATGCGAAATCCCCCTATACCCCCTCGCAGCACCACCCAAAGCGGTCTTCGACTGCCCTCCGCCTTCGTTCGGTCTTAACGCACCGGCGCTGATTTGTTCCGGACAAAGCAGCGCCCCGCCAAACATCCCTGTTTGGCGTGCTAACCTCTCTCAGTTGTCGGCGCTTTGTGAAGGTGCAATCTGGTGCACTTGTTTGCTTTTGGGAAAGGTAACGGCATGGGAATTTGGATATTTTAAACAATATCTTAAAATTTTGTTTTTATACTTAAACGTATACATTTTCTGAAAGTTCTTGTCGGTGATTTGTGTTTTTTGCTTAAACGCCTATATTTTCTGAAACTTTTTGACAAGGTTTATACTTTCTTTGAAAGTTGCAGGTTTTTGATCTGCGAGTTTCGGACGCTGTTAATTGGTTGATATTTTCATTTTGGTGTCTGCGTCCGAATAGGGGGATTTTTTGCGAAATCCCCCTAATAACCCCCTCGCAGCACCACCCAAAGCGGTCTTCGACTGCCCTCCGCCTTCGTTCGGTCTTAACGCACCGGCGCTGATTTGTTCCGGACAAAGCAGCGCCTCGCTCAGTTGTCGGCGCTTTGTGAAGGTGCGGTCTGGTGCATTTGTTTGCTTTTGGGAAAGGTAACGGTATGGGTTTTGGGATATTTTGGAAATATCTAAAACTTTTGTTTTTTTACCGAAACATGGGTGTTTTCTGAAAGTTCATGTCAGCGGTTTGTTTTTTTGCTTAAACGCCTATATTTTCTGAAAATTTTTGACGGACACTAACTTTTTTAAGCTTTCCGCCAGGGATTAGTTGGCTTTTTAAACAGATCCCTTCGTTAATGTTTAGAATATTCCATTTAGTTATATCCATAGGCAAACTGGTTATTAGACGATACCTCGATAATTATTAATAATTGTGCAAAAGGATAACAAGAATTATTGAGGATTGTTGGGTGGCTTCACATATTTTAGATTTTTTAGTTTTAGGTAATAACTTTGGCACCAGTGAAATGCGAGCGGTTTGGTCGGAACAAAATCGCTTAGAAAAGCAAGTTGAGGTGGAAGTTGCGTTAGCACAAGCGCAAGGTGAATTAGGTGTTATTCCTGTCGATGTAGCAAAAACCATTGTGAGTAAAGCCAATGCCGCTCAATTATCCCTTGAAGAAATTGCCGAACAAGCGGCTAAAGCTAAGCACTCGTTAATGTCTACCATTAACGCCCTTCAACAGCAAGTTGGTCAAGCCGGTCAGTTTATCCATTATGGCGCAACCACTCAAGATATTGTCGATACCGCAACGGTGTTGCAGTTAAAACAATCTTTTTCCATTATTGAACGTGATACCAAGCTGGTCGCTCTTGAGTTAAAACGTTTAGCCAAACAGTATCAATATCTACCAATGGTTGGGCGCACCCATGGTATGCAAGCGTTACCGACGACCTTTGGTTTTAAGCTGGCAGTCTGGCTTGATGAGTTTGTCCGTCATCTACAGCGGTTAAACGAAATCAAACAACGGGTGCTGGTGGGGAATATCAGTGGCGCAATTTGTACTTATGCCTCAATTGGTAAACTGGGATCGCAAGTTGAAGAACGTGCTTTATCTCGACTAGGACTTAATACCCCCAATATTGGCTGGCAAGCAGCACGTGATCGCTTTTCCGAATATGCCTCAGTCATTGCACTTATCAGCGGCAGTTTAGGCAAAATTGGCAATGAGTTTTATAACTTAATGCGCACTGAAATTAATGAAGTGGAAGAGCCGTTTTCTGACGGTAAAATCGGTTCAACCACCATGCCTCATAAACGCAATCCCGCAGCTTTAGAAGGCCTTGCCAGTTTAACTGCGCCTTTATTAAAAAGTGTGGCATTGATCCATGAATCGATGAAAGTTGAACATGAACGTGACGCCATGAGTTGGCGAGCGGAGTGGATCGCCCTGCCAGAAATTAACCTCTATATTTCAGCACAATTACAAACAGCGTTAGCGGTGCTTAAAGGTTTGAAAGTCAATGCCGATCGTATGTTAGCCAATTTATCTCTACAAAATGGCTTACTGCTGTCAGAAAAAGTGATGTTTGAAATAGGTAAACGGCTAGGCAAGCAGACTGCACATCATTTGGTTTATCAATGTGCGATGCGAGCGTTTGAGCAAAATCAACCGTTTAAAACCGTGTTACTGGCCGATCCAAATTTAAATCAGGAATTTAGCGAAGCCGAACTTGATAGCTGGCTCGACCCAATTAACTATCTTGGTTTGGCACCGGAAAAAGTCGATCAGGTTATCGATTATGCTGAGCAAAGTGGAGTATTAGCATGAGCGTTCGCCTGATCACCCACGCCGATATTCCTGCTTATCAACGGCTGTTACATGATGCCTATCAAGCTACCACGCAATTAGGGATCCATTTCGCTGCCGCAACGGTCACGCCAGAACAAATCGCCCGGCATATTGATTCAAATGCCGTTTATGTTTATGAAAAACAGGGGCAATTAGTTTCAACATTAAGCATCCGTTTTCCGTGGGGCAATAATCCCGGGCCTTATGGGTTACCGCATTTAGGTTGGTTTGCAACTTGTCAGCACTATAAAGGACAAGGTTTTGGCAATGCGTTATGGGAATTTGTTGAAAAGCAGATTTTAATTAACCAGCTAAAGTTACCCGCCGTCACCCTCGGCACAGCGGCAAATCACCCATGGTTAGCACAGATTTATATTAAAAAAGGCTACCATGAAATTGGTCAAGCCGATTTAACCGCTGATCACACCACTATCTATTTTGAAAAAATATTTAATCATCAAAGCTACAGCGAATGGCAAAACAGGAGTACCAAAGTATGCAAACCATAAAAACCCTATGTTCAGCAGCGTTAATCGCTAGCTTAACCTTATTAACGGCATGCGATAACCAATCGAAAACTCAAGCCCCCGAAAAGACCGTTATTAAAGTCGGTTCAACCGGTCAAAGTTATCCTAATGGTTATAAGCAGGATGATAAATTAGTTGGTTTTGATGTGGAAGTAACACAAGCCATTGCCAACGAGTTAGGCTATCAAGTTGAATGGGTGATTGCTGAATTTGGTGGCTTAATGGGGCAGTTTGATTCGGGGCGATTAGATACCATTGCCAATGCCGTTGCCATTACACCAGCCCGTCAAGCTAAGTATGATTTTTCCAATGCTTACAGCTTTTATGGTAGCCAAATTGTGACACATAAAGATAATCAAACCATTAACACTCTGCCCGACTTTAACGGCAAAACTATTGCCGGCGTTTTAGGGTCAAATCACATTAACAATCTGAAAAAAGCCTTCCCGAATAATGAGATCACCATTAAAACTTACGAAACAAGGGACGGAGCGATGTATGATACGGAATATCAGCGTGTTGACGGTTATGTGAATTCTAAACCGATTTTACTGGCCGAAATCAAACGCAAAAATTTACCGTTTAAATTAGTCGGTGATCCAATCACTATCGAACAAGTGGCGTTCCCATTTAGTAAAGATGAGAAAGGTCAGGCGCTGCGTGAAAAATTTAATCAAGCTTTAGAAAAGTTACGTGCTAATGGCACCTTGAAAAATCTATCGATTAAATATTTTGGCGAAGATATTACCTCATGAATTTTAATATAGACTATTTTTTTGGCGTGTTTGGACAGATATTACCGTATTTGCCGGTCACGCTTTTTATTGCGATAGTCTCAATATCATTTGCCATTGTTTTAGGATTGGCTATCGCCCTGTTGCGTAATAACAAGATAATGATTGTTGATGCGATTTTTTCGCTGTTTATTTCGCTATTTCGTGGTATACCGTCGGTCGTGTTACTGTTTATTATCTATTACGGATTACCGCAAATCTTTCCGGTATTAAAGCAAATGGGCGCAACTACGGCGGCCATTATCTGCTTTAGCCTAAAATATTCAGCCTATTTAGCCGAAATCTTTCGGGCAGGTTTGGCATCGGTCGATATCGGTCAGAAAGAGGCGGGGTTGACATCGGGTTTAACTATCTTTCAAGTTTATCGAGGCATAATATTGCCACAAGCAATGGTTAACGCCCTGCCCAATACCGGTAATATGTTTATCTCGTTACTTAAAGATTCATCAGTAGCTTTTTTTGTCGGTGTGCAAGAGTTACTTGCCGCAGGGAAGATGTTAACGGCCAACTCTTTTCTCTATTTTGAAACCTATTTAGCGGTGGGTATTGTCTATTGGCTTACTGTGGTCGCTTATTCCTGGCTACAAAAGCAGTTAGAACGAAAACTGACTAAGCCATATCATCGTTAAAGGAGGCGGATTATGATTAAGGTATCAGAGCTATCAAAAAGGTTTGCCAATAATCCAGTATTAAAAGAAATTAACCTAAATGTAAAACAAGGTGAAGTGGTGGCAATTATTGGTCCGTCAGGTTCGGGAAAATCCACCTTATTGCGTTGCTTAAATTTATTAGAAAAACCCGATAGCGGCATTATCCAAATTGGCGAGGTGACGCTTGATTGTCAGCACTATAATCACAGGCAAGAGACCGAATTGCGTAAACAGTCGGCAATGGTGTTTCAACACTATAACTTGTTCAAAAATAAAACGGCGTTAGAAAACATTACTTATCCGTTAATTGTTGGCCAAAAAATGGATAAGAAACAGGCGATGCAACGAGGGCTGTGGTTACTTGAAAGGGTGGGCATGGTTGATTATGCCAATCAATATCCGATCACGTTATCCGGCGGGCAACAACAACGCATTGCTATCGCCAGAGCGCTGGCAGTCAGACCGAAAGTGTTGTTATTTGATGAGCCAACCTCCGCACTCGATCCGGAGCGGGTGCACGAGGTGTTACAAGTGATGCTGCAACTTGCTAAAGAAAATATCACAATGATTATTGTGACGCACGAAATGGAGTTTGCTAAATATGTGGCCGATCGGATTATCTTTATGGCTAACGGCATTATTGTTGAGGAAGGCTTAGCAAAATCAATTATCGACAATCCCCAAAATGCCTTAACCCAACGCTTTTTACGGCAATTAACGGATGATATCGATTTTCAAATTTAGTTAACTGTTTAACCGCAGTTAATTAACCGCCAACTGAGGTAAAAACCGAGCTTGATTACAGCGTCAACCAATGGCGCTGTAAAAATTGATCTAAACTTAATCCATTTGCCAGTTGTTCAATATCGGCCAATAAATTATCGGTTTTTTGCTCATCCCCGACTGCTTGCAGTAGTTTTAAGCGCATCTGCTCACTGGTATAAGGATTTTGTGGTGATCCTTTTGGAAAATCAATCCGCTGTGAAAGCTTATTGCCGGACAAAAATTCGATTTCAACAACCACATAGCGATTTGAGGGCTTATGACAGGTATTTACCGTTTGATAATGGCGTTGCATTTTTTGCATTAACGACACAATATTGTCAGCAATCGGCTCAGGGGAAAAACGTTCAAAATCAAGTGGATAACCCAGCAGCGTCAAGGCTAAAATATATTCTGCGGAAAACCGCCCCTGCTCACCGGTTGTCGGGGATTGGTAAATTAACGCCGCATCGCTTTTCGGTGGCGCAAAACAGAGGGTAATGTTGGCAATGTTATCCGGCTTAAATTGTTGCTGATAAAGTAATTGTCCGGCATCGGCAATGTAAGCAGCCGCTGAACAATAAGAGTAGGTTTTAAACCATAGCCCAGGCTCAACGATTTTCCACGGTTTTGCCCATTGTTGTAAGGTCAATTGCTCATTATTCTGCCCATAAATAGCTAAAAAACCGAGGTTTTCATCTAAAAAATTTTGATCGGCAGTCAAACCCGCTCTTAACCATTCAACGGTTTGCAATGCTTGTTGAGCGGCTAGCCCGGCATGTAAAAACTTAATCGGTGTCCCCATTAACAAGCGCATGCCGGCGGCTTGAGTGGCTGCTAAAGCAAAAGCTTCGGTTAAAAAAGGTTCTTGATATAAGTAGCAAATGGCGACTGTTGCGGCAATGCCGCCTAAAGTGGCCGTCGCATGCCAACCTTTTTCATAATGGTAGGGATTGACACTTTTTCCCAACAATGCCATAACTTCAATCCCGATCACATAGGCGGTTAAAAAGCGCCGACCGTCAATATTTGTTGGTGGTTTATCTAACCGTACACTGGCAAATAGTGCAGATAAAATGACGGCTGAAGGGTGACCTCGTACATCGGCATGGACATCATCATAATCCAGACAGTGCGCTTGAAAACCATTAAACAGCGCCGCTTGACGAGCGGTCGCTAACTGCTTACGACCAACCAGCCATGCTCGTTGATGCCCGCCTTCATCGGTTAACCACGCCAGCAATTTTTGCGCATCTGCATCATTATGCGCTTGTAAGCTACTGGCAAAATAGTCAGTAACGCCAGCAATGGCTCGACGGATAACAATGCGATCACTGATTACTGGTGTCTGTTCGATAATCTGCGCTAATTGTTGAGTTAAATTCATGGACTGTTCTCGTCATGGGTTAATGGCTGCTTATATTTTTAATAAACGCTATTTGGCTAGGTTTAATGAATCATATCACTTAATCGGTTTAGATAAATATGTTTGATCACGATTTTCTATGTTAAAATGCTCGACCTTCGTTAATCATAATCTGATAAAGTCACCGGTTATTATGTCAATTTGTTATATTGCTTTAGGTAGCAACCTTGATGATCCTTTTGCTCAAGCTAATCGTGCTATTGCGGCGTTAAAACAGTTACCTAATTCCAGCGTGTCTGCGGTGTCGCCTTTTTATCGCAGTAAACCTTTAGGGCCGCAAGATCAAAATGATTATCTTAATGCAGTTATCAAACTGACCACCACGCTATCACCCATTGAATTACTCGATCAACTGCAAGCGATTGAAAAATCGCAAGGGCGTGTTCGTAAAGATAACCGTTGGGGCGCAAGAACGTTAGATCTCGATATTTTACTTTATGATGATTTAATCATCGACAGTGAAAGATTAACTATCCCACATTATCATATGAAAAACCGAGAATTTGTGCTTTACCCGCTGTTTGATATCGCACCCGATCTTATTCTACCTGATAACGATAACTTGTCTGATTTAGTTTCCAAATGTTGTGAAAATGGAATAAAAAAGTGGAATAAGTAATTATCTTTATTAATAACAGATAGTTGTCGTTTTTGATTTATTTTTCAGCAAAAAAATATTAAAAAAAATTTGCCAAAGGCTAATTTATTGCTATAGTTTAGCGCTTGCAAATAATCTGTACTTAAGGGGATTGCTGTGAAAAAGGAACAAAAATTAAATACATCTTCTCTTAGCCTACTTTCAATTGCTGGGCTAGAGCCTTATAAAGAGGCAAAAGATGAGGAGTATATGAATCCTAAGCAATTGAAACATTTCAAACTTATCTTAGAAGCATGGCTTTCACAACTTCAAGGTGAAATGGGGAAAACTGTGTCTCACATGCAAGATGAGGCTGCTAATTTTCCAGATCCAGCTGACCGGGCAACACAAGAAGAAGAGTTCAGTTTAGAATTACGTGCTCGTGATAGAGAACGAAAACTTATCAAAAAGATTGAAAAAACATTAAAGAAAATCGAATCCGATGATTTTGGTTATTGTGACTCTTGTGGTATTGAAATCGGTATTCGTCGTTTAGAAGCAAGACCAACAGCGGATTTATGTATCGACTGTAAAACGCTTGCAGAACTCCGCGAAAAACAAATGGGCATATAATTCCCATTTAATCAATAAATTATCTTCATTAATCCGATATGCCTAAACGCTATATTGGTCGTTTTGCCCCGTCGCCTTCAGGGCCACTTCATTTTGGTTCATTGGTGACGGCTCTGGGTAGCTATCTTCAAGCCAAATCTTGCCAAGGTAAATGGTTAGTTCGGATTGAAGATATCGACCCGCCCCGTGAGGCGAAAGGGGCATCATCCCTTATATTAAAAACACTTGAAGCCGTTGGCTTACATTGGGATGACAGCGTATTGTATCAATCAGCTTGTAGCGAGCGCTATTTAGATATACTGCATTCACTGTTAGCTAAGCAGCAAGCTTATTATTGCAACTGCACCCGTGCGCGCATTCACCAACTTGAAAATGGTATTTATGATAATTATTGTCGCCAGCGATATTTAACCATTGGTCAGGGGCAACCTTTAGCGATTCGCTTAGCACAACATCATCCGATTTTTCAGTTTGAAGATAAAATTCAAGGTTTACAAACAGTTGAGCCAGCTAAGGCAAAGGAAGATTTTATTATTCATCGAAAAGACGGGCTATTTGCCTATAATTTGGTTGTGGTGTTAGATGATCATTATCAAGGCATTAGCGAAATTGTGCGAGGTGCGGATCTATTACCGGTTACCGCTCAACAAATTTCGCTTTATCAGTTGTTTGGCTATCCGGTGCCAACTTACTGCCATTTACCGCTCGTGTTGGATAATCACGGAAATAAACTTTCCAAGCAAAATCACGCTAAACCGATTGATTTAAACAATTTAACAGCGTTAACCGTTCAAGCTCTACAATTTTTAGGGCAACCTATCTTGCCGGATTGGCGAGATGCCAGCCAAACCGAACTGCTGCAATGGGCGATTGAACACTGGCAGTTAACCGATGTGCCACAACAAAATCGCCTATCACCCGCCAATATAGGATAGATTTGGTAACATACCGATCTGATGCTCTTGCAGTAAATGTTTTTCCGGTTTGATCATTAATGAAGCGAGGATTCGAGCTTTAAGTTGGGCTTTTTGCGCCGGACTAACCAATAGGTCACGCAAATCAACCGCCGCTTGCCCAAATAGGCAGTAATGCAACTGACCCAATGATGAGACTCGCAAACGGTTACAACTTTTACAAAAATCTTTTGAATACGGCATAATCAGCCCGATCTTGCCCTGATAATCGCTATGCGCATAAACCTTAGCCGGGCCGGATAACGGCGCTTTGGGTTGTAATTGCCAACCTTGCTCAATTAATTGCCGCTCAATCATTTGACCGGAAAAGTGATAACGTTGAAAAAAAGGCTGACTTTCAGCAGTTTCCATTAGTTCAATAAAGCGTAATTCAACTGGTCTATCTTTAAGCCAAATCAGGTAATCAGACAGGTTATCGTTAAGATTTTTCATCAATACAGTATTGATTTTAACTTTTTTAATGCCGACTTCTAACGCTTTTTCAACACCTAAAATTAATGAAGTTAATTTATCTTGCCCGGTGATGAGCTTAAACACATGTGGCGAAAAACTATCAATACTCAGATTAATGGCGTTCAGACCGGCTTGCTGCCAATGCGCAACATTTTTTAATAAACGTGATCCATTGGTGGTTATTGCCAGTTCAGTCACACTCGGATATGTGGCTATCAGCGATAGAATATCAATAAAATCACGACGTAAGGTCGGCTCGCCACCAGTTAAGCGAATTTTATGCACGCCAAGTTCGGTAAATGTTGAGACAACATTACCGATCTCATTAAGCGATAAAAACTGATGTTCTTTGTTGGGGCGATAACCGTCAGGCAAACAGTATTGACACTGAAAATTACACTGCTCGGTAATCGACAAGCGTAGATATTGAAATCGACGCTGAAAATTATCCATTAATTGCATATCACAAACACCTTATCCAAATCGGGAAGCATAGCCATTTCTGCGCTATACCGCGGCTAGTCCACCATATGAAATCCAAACTCACTTAGGTGAAAAAGCTTCAGAGTTTGTTTAAGTCTAGCATAGACACTATTTATTGACTACGGACAATTAATTGTTATCACTATTCGATGATTGATTAGAGGATTCAATTTCATCATTATTACTTTCAGTATGAATAACGGTGATGTAATTGGGTATAGTCGGCGCACAACGATAAAGATAGACCCACTGCATACCATTTTGTTCAATTTTTATGTATTGATTAATTAATTTGTCACTTTCAGTATCGCTAGGCGATTGTTGATCTTTATATTGATCAAGAAATTCTTTTATTATTTCCTCACCCTCGGTTAATGGGCCTTGATAATTTGCTATATAATCTGCACTTAACTGCTCTAATTTCTTTAAGAATAAGGCTTGCTCTTTTTCAATATTAAACTGCTTAGGATTATGATAGCCTAAAGTGGTATAAATCCTGTCTGCGATCGGTGAACCTGTGTTGACTTGTTTTTTTTGCCACAAAATATATTTAAAGGGAGCAACAATATTACCCCCAAAATAAAGAGATACGATGTCGGTACCAATGAGATTTGCAAATAGAGCTGTATCAAGCCCCAAATACAACTTGAAATGCCGATCAGCTCCAAGACCTTTACAATCAGTGATGTGCGAGTTTTAGGATTTTCAACGCTCGCTTCTGTACCCTCTATAACATAAGGATGCATCCATATTATATGATCAGCAGGTCGACGTAGCGCATAGGCAAAATAGCTACCACCGTCAATTGGGTCAACCACTACCTCAACATAATCACCGTCAGCAAAAGCAACACGACTACAAACCCCTTCAATTAGCTTATCACCTAATTTAAATCGGTAATATTGTTCAATATTTGGCGTATCGCCCTTGCCGGCTGAATCCTGTGCAGCAATCATTTGATTGATTTTATACACCACAGCGAGATAACCGATTGAGTTTAAATTAATATCCGCACACCCAGCTAATTGGCGGGCTTGAATAAAAGTCTCTCGTGATGAATAGACAGCTAAATCCGTGATATAACCAGTGATAATTTGATAATGTGCAATCGAGGTTGTGGTGCAAGATTTCATAAAATTCCTTCTTTGTTATTCGTTGATGCTATCTAGTCAATAATTGGTAGCCAGTTAGGTAATGTTGGCGTTTTACAATAATAATCACATTCGCCTTTAAATTGCGCTAACGGTTTAAATTCGGGTGTCTGCGGATCATTAAATATGTCACTGGCACCTGCACGATATAATTTTTTAAATCGTATGGTTTCGCCAGCAACGCTATGTCGCCAAGGTTTTGGATAACCCCAAGAAGCTAAAACTTGATTACCAAAAAACGAGTACCCGCCACCTGCCGCAAAGAAGATGAAAATAATGCTAAATATCCACCCCCAAAAACTATATTTAATTACATTAAGCAGGTAACTCAATGACGCATCATTGCAAAGGCTTATAATTAAAAATACAAGACAACAAATCACAACCATAATGGTAGTTAAAATAAAGTTTATTTTCAAAAATTCACATGTTGACATGCCAATATAACGGGGAAAAATCAACATGTGTTGCGCTGGAATTCGAATGGCATAGCATTGATAAGTATCGTAGTCTTGTGGCGGTTTGACCAGCATTTCAACATAGTCACCCTCTTCAAAAGCAATGCGGCTAACTCGCCCTTCGACCGCATGATTACCCACATAACAGGTGAAGTATTTTCCCTTTAACAACGGGCGAGATTTGAATAAATAACTAAAAAAAGCCAGAATGGATGAGATTAATAGCAGAGTTTGATCGTCCTTTTCTCCTTTCTTCAACTTACTGACAGTCCCTTTAAGTAAATAAAAATCTTTTTTCATTGATAACTCGCTAACTTTGATTAATACCTTGTAGTTTGAATAATATGACAATTTTTTACGTTTTTTGTTTATTATAGGGGGTTTATTTATTTCATAACTAGAAAATTTTTTTCATTCACTCTATTACCCTATATTTTTAGGTTATTTGCAGCTTTGCTTAGTATTCATTCTATTTCGGTATATAATGATTTCCTTGTCGATAAAACCGTCAAATGGAGGTTGTGATGATCACCCAAGTAAGCCCTTTTGGATCAATGGATTTGCTGGCACAAGCTGAGGTTGATATTTTAAAAAAATCAGCCAATAGTGAACTCTATCAGCTATTTAGAAATTGTGCGTTAGCGACACTTAATGCTGGCAGTAAAACCGATAGTACTAAAGAACTTTTAGATAGATTTAAATCGTTTGAAGTCAATGTTATTAGTAAAGAGCGTGGGGTCAAATTAGAGCTTATTGATGCCCCGGAAAGCGCTTTTGTCGATAAGAAAATTATTCGCTCAATACAGGCAAATCTTTTTGCGGTGTTGCGTGATATTCTTTTCTTAAACAGCCAAATTAGTGCGGTAAAACAGTTAGTTTCTAATGTGAAACTTGAAAAAGACCTCTCCTATTACATCACCAACCTTGTGTTTTCGATTTTGCGTAACGCCAATGCGCTACATGTTGGCGAAGAGCCTAACCTTATTGTTTGTTGGGGTGGGCATTCGATTAATGAAAACGAATACTATTATGCCCGTCAAGTCGGCATGCAGTTAGGGCTACGTGAGCTTAATATCTGCACTGGCTGTGGACCCGGCATTATGGAAGCCCCAATGAAAGGCGCTGCTGTTGGTCATGCTCAGCAACGTTATAAAGAAAGTCGATTTATTGGTATGACAGAGCCTTCAATCATTGCCGCTGAGCCACCTAATGCACTGGTAAATGAACTTATTATTATGCCGGATATTGAAAAACGGCTTGAAGCATTTGTCCGTATCGCGCACGGTATTGTTATTTTTCCAGGCGGTCCGGGCACCGCTGAAGAGCTGCTTTATATTTTGGGTATTTTGTTAAATCCGGCCAATAAAAATCAAACTTTACCGCTTATTTTAACCGGTCCAAAAGAGTGCGAAGATTATTTTACGGCAATCGATGACTTTATCCGTAATACCCTTGGTGAGCAAGCGACTCAACTTTATCAAATTGTGATTGATTCACCGGAAAAGGTCGCTCGGATTATGAAAGAAGGGGTCAAACAGGTTAAATCTTCTCGCTTAAAAACCGGCGATGCTTATGGATTTAACTGGCTGCTGAAAATCGATGAATCACTCCAGCATCCGTTTACGCCAATTCATGAAAATATGGCTGCGCTGAATTTACATAAAGATCAACCGGTTGAGCTATTAGCCGCCGACTTACGCCGTGCTTTTTCCGGTATTGTTGCCGGCAATGTCAAAGAGTTTGGCATGAAGCAAATTGCTGAACATGGTCCATACAAGTTGCAAGGGGATCGTGAGCTGATGAAACAGTTGGATAATCTGTTACGCAGTTTTGTTAAACAAGATCGGATGAAATTACCGGGTGGAAGCGCTTATCAGCCATGTTATGAGATCTGTTATTAGTCCTGTTAATTATATCCTTTAATGATATCACTACTCTGCCAGCAAAGATGTCGGCAGAGTAGTTAGCAAGTAGCTAAAATCATGACAAATCATTTAAGATATCTAACGCTTCAGATACTTTTTTCACACCAAAAACTTGCATATTTTCCGGTCTCTTTTTGGGCATATTGGCTATAGGGACGATCGCCTTTTTAAAGCCATGCTTAGCTGCTTCGGCAATTCGCTCTTGTCCACTAGGTACCGGTCTGATTTCACCACCTAAACCAATTTCGCCAAAAATGACCACATCTTGCGGTAACGGGCGATTGCGAAAACTTGAAACTAAGGCCGCGATTAAAGCTAAATCGGCGCTGGTTTCTGTCACTTTTACGCCTCCGACCACATTGACAAAAATATCTTGATCGGCCATTTGTAATCCACCATGTCGATGCAATACCGCCAACAACAGCGCTAAGCGATTTTGATCTAAGCCCACGGTCACTCGCCTTGGGTTGCCATACATGGAGTGATCAACCAGCGCTTGAATCTCTACCAGCAATGGACGGGTACCTTCCCATAACACCATAACGGAGCTACCGGGTAGCATTTCATCACCCCGACTTAAAAATATTGCTGACGGGTTACTTACCTCTTTCAAACCTTGTTCAGTCATGGCAAAAACGCCAAGTTCATTCACTGCACCAAAACGGTTTTTATGGCTGCGCAGCGTTCTAAACCTTGAATCGGCATCACCGTCTAATAATATTGAGCAGTCAATGCAGTGTTCCAGCACTTTAGGCCCCGCAAGCGAACCGTCTTTAGTCACATGACCGACCATAATAATGGCAATACCTTTGGTTTTGGCAAAGCGAGTTAAATAAGCGGCGGTTTCCCGCACTTGCGCAACACTACCGGGCGAGGATTGAATATCAGACAGATGCATCACTTGTATCGAATCAATCACCATAAGTTTTGGTTGAGATTGATCGGCCAGTAAACAGATCTGCTCGATACTGGTTTCAGACAGCATGTTGATATTATCGGTCGGTAAACCTAATCGGTGGGCGCGCATTGCGACTTGTTGTAAAGACTCTTCACCAGTCACATAAAGGGTGTTCATGTGCGCTGAGAGTTTACTCATCGTTTGCAATAATAAGGTACTTTTACCGGCGCCGGGATTACCGCCGATCAATATCGCACTCCCCGGCACTACGCCGCCACCGAGCACCCGATCGAATTCAGAAAATCCGGTTGAAAATCTCGGTAGTGCTTCTAAACTAATTTCAGATAATTTTTGGATTTTTGCTTGCCCGGCGACACTGCCGGCATAGCCTGTTAATCGTTCATTACGTGATGATGAGCTTGCAAGCCTAACTTCGGTTATGGTGTTCCAAGCATGACAAGCACTACATTGCCCTTGCCAACGTGGATAATCAGCCCCGCAATCATTACAAACATACGCACGTTTAACACTTTTTGCCAAATTATTCTCCTAACCTTCACTTAATAAACTTGTCGATAAGATACACCATAATCCAGTTAAATCTGCATAATTAATGCTAATTCTCGCCTTTTCTACCACTTTTGGTTTGCCATGATAAGCAACCCCAAGACCAGCAATACGAATCATCATTAAATCGTTGGCACCATCGCCAATTGCCACGGTTTGTTCAATAGGAATATTTAATGAGGCGGCTAATTGTTGTAAAGTGCGAGCCTTATATTTGGCATCGACAATTTGACCGATGACTTTACCGGTTAAGCGATTGTTTTTAATCTCTAACTCATTGGCATACGCATCAACTAACTTTAATTTCTGCTTTAGGTGATCTGCAAAATAGGTAAAACCGCCAGAGGCAATGGCAACATGCCAACCTTTTTTATGTAACTCTTTAACCAAATAGGTTAATCCCGATGTCATTGGTAGTGACTGTTTAACTTGCTGTAAGATATCTTGATGTGCACCTTTTAGGGTTGCGACTCGTTTACGTAGACTGGTTGCAAAATCAAGCTCACCTCGCATGGCTTGTTCGGTAACGGCTGCAACTTGCTCGCCAACGCCATGCAGTTTTGCCAGTTCATCAATGCATTCAATGGTAATTGCCGTTGAATCCATATCCATAACCAATAAGCCCGGTGAGTTTAAAGTTGGCAAATTATCGATAGGTGAAACGTCAATACCTAATGCCAGCGAAATTGATTTCGCTTTTTTGGGGATCATACCGGCAATACGGACAATTTGATAAGATTTCACTTTCCAAGATGACACTATCACCATTGGCATTGCCAATTGTCTTTGGAAGTTCGATAAAATCGTTTTATTTAATTTTTTACCATAAATAATCCAACCTGTTTTACCGGCATTATAGTCAAGCGGTACCACTTCACAGCCATTTAAAGATAAAGGTAAACCTTGCCAGTATTGAATATTTTCGGGGAGATCATTATAGGTTAATGTGTAAGCCATAACAAAAATCTTAATAACGCAAAACAGATTTGGAATTTATCATATCTATCAAAAATTGTCCAAGTAAGGATTATAAGATGTTATTAATTGAAATTTCGGACTAAAAACACCCCGCTCATCAATTTTTTTCAAAAAAATTGATGTCATTGTTAATCAATATTCATTGCCTTTAGTTTGTTTTGGTTTAGTTTAGAAATGACGAAAGAATACTAAACGGCTAATCCCCACAAACACAGCTGTTCAAGTGCCGGACCGATTTTTTCACCCAAAGGGGTTAATTTATATAACACTTTAAGTGGTGGTTTTTCACCATATACACGGCGAGTAATAAGTTGATCTTCTTCCAACTTTTTAAGCTGGATGCTTAGCGTCATATCAGTGATTTCTGGGATCACCATTTTTAACTCACTAAATCGTTTTTCACCAGAAAGCAAATAATAAAGGATAACACCTTTCCATTTTCCACCGATTAAATCCATAGCTAAACTTATTGGGCAATAATAAATTTTATTCTTATATCGTATTGATGATCGATGTTCACGACTTTGCATACACATTCCTACTATCAAATTTGATAGATATTGCTGAAAAAATATTAGTCAATAAACTAAATAGAGTAACTAAATTTTTTATAGTATAAAAACAAAGGAACAATTATGCCATTAATTATTTTAGGTCATCCCAATATTGAACAATCAATTGCCAATAAAACGATTGTTGAAACATTACAAGATAAAGTTAAGGATATTGAAATTCGTAATATTCACCAACTTTACCCAGATTACAAAATCAATGTACAAGAAGAACAAGCTGCTTTACTTAGACATGATCTTATCGTTCTACAATACCCTATGTATTGGTTCAACATGCCAGCGATACTTAAAATATGGTTTGATGAGGTATTAACCTACCAATTTGCTTATGGTTCAAAAGGAGATAAATTAAAAGATAAAAAGTTATTGCAAAGTTTAACTGTAGGACAAACAGAGCAAAATTTTCAAAAATATCCCCCTGAATTAATGAATCATTTACTTCAATCCGTTAAAATTTCAGCACTCTACACCCAAATGAAATACCTTTCCCCTGCCATTTTATATGGCGTGTCGCCTGTAATAGAGGGAGAAAAAACGACAATAAAAGCAAAAGCGTTACAACATAGCCAGCAATTAGCTCAATTGATTGAAAATTACAGTCAGTAGCGCAACGTTAATGCTTTATTCATTTTTTAATAGTGCATAGCTTTTTTAAAATGCACTAATTACTTTTTCTTAAAATAGCGTAGAAAAACCCATCGCCGCCGTTGTCGGTGGGTAAAAACTGTTTAACCTCGCCTTGCAATTTCGCATCACTATTTTCTTGTAAAAAACGCTCAATCTGCAATCTATTCTCGTCAGGGAGGATTGAGCAGGTAGCATAGACTAAAGTGCCACCTGTTTTTAAATAAGGCCAAATATTGGTTAAGATCGCATGTTGCAGTTCAGTCAATTGCGCTATATCGCTATCTCGCCGTAACCATTTGATATCGGGATGACGACGAATTACGCCGGTAGCGGAGCAAGGTGCATCAAGCAAGATACGATCAAAAAGTCGCCCTTTACACCATGTTTCCGGTGTTAAACCGTCGCCAACTTTCACTTCGGCATGTTGTCTTAAGCGAGCTAAATTTTCATCAATGCGTTTTGCTCGACTGGCATCCACGTCAACCGCTAGCACGTGAGCTTTTGGCGCCACTTCTAAAATATGGGTGGTTTTACCGCCCGGCGCGGCGCACATATCTAAAATCTGTTCGTCATTTTGTGGTGCCAATAGGTAAGCGGCATATTGCGCTGATAAGTCTTGCACCGTTACCGCACCTTGAGCAAAACCCGGTAAGTTAGTGACATTTACCGGTGATAATAAGCGAATAGCAGAAGGTATATCGGCAAAAACGGCGGATTGAATTTGTGCATCAGCCAGTAATTGTTGATACTCAGTTGCAGTATAGTGATTCAAATTCACCCGTAGCCACATGGGTGGCTTTTGATTATTGGCTTCAACAATGGCTTGCCAATCATCGGGATAAGCTTGTTTAAGGCGATTTAATAGCCATGTCGGATGCCATGTTCGGCTGGCTTGTTGTTGGCTCTCTTTACTCAATTGCTGGGTTAATGTTGTTTGCTGGCGCAAAAACTCACGCAATACCCCATTAACCAAACCTTTTAATGCCGATTTTTTGAGATCGTTGACCGCATTAACTGTCTCGCCAACAGCAGCATGTTCAGGAATTCGGGTATAGAGAATTTGATAAACTCCAACAAGTAATAAATAGTGCAAAACCCTATTTTTACCGGTCATGACTTTTTTCATCAAACGATGAATGTAAAAGTTAAGCTCCGGCAATACTCGCATCACGCCAAAACAGATCTCTTGAACTAAAGCACGATCTTTGTCGGCTATTTTAGGTTGCAAAAACGTTAAGGCATTACTTAGCGACTGCCCGTCTTCCAGCACGTTATAAATAGCCTGTGCGCAAATCGCTCGAATATTTTGTTGTAACTTTTTAATCATAAATAATAATAACCTTAACGCATTGATAAATTATAGTATTAATGACCCAACCCAACCGGCGATAAATAACGGAATATTAAAATGGGTAAATGTTGGGATCACACTATCACGTATATGGTCATGTTGCCCGTCACTGTTCAGCCCGGCCGATGTAGCTAAAATGGTATCTGACGGCGGTGAGCCGGCATCTCCAATTGCGCCCGATGCGCCAATTAAACAGACCGTTGCAATCGGTGAAAAACCTAATTGCACACAAAGCGGTACATAAATGGCTGCAATAATCGGCACGGTTGAGAATGATGAACCAATCCCCAGTGTTATCACTAATCCCACTAACATCATCATAAATGAGGCCACCACTTTATTACCGGCAAATAACGCTGCGCTATTGATAACCAGTGGCTCAATTTCATGGGTCTGTTTTAACACTTCAGCAAAGCCTTGTGCTGAAATCATCACAAAACCTATCATCGCCATCATTTTTATACCGTCAGTAAATACCCCGTCAGCTTCACCCCATTTTATGGTGCCAGAGACAATAAAGCAGATAAAACCAATCAGAGCACCTAAAATCATTGATCCGGTATAAAGTTGCACGGTGAAAGAGAGTACAATAGCCAATAAAGAGACGATAACTGAACGTTTATTCACGTTGTTAAGCGCATCAAGGTTTGTCTCTTCACGAATAATTTTATATTCACGTGGTTTACGGTAACTGACAAAAATTGCCCATAATAAACCACAAAACATACCTAAAGCCGGAATTGCCATTGCATGCATAACATTGACATGGCTCACATCCATACCTGATGAGATAATATTTTTTAACAATATTTGATTTAAAAAGATATTACCAAACCCGACCGGTAAAAACATATAAGGGGTAATCAGACCGAATGTCATGATACAGGCAATCATACGTCGGTCTAATTGTAGTCTCGACATGACATATAACAGTGGCGGAATTAACAGCGGAATAAAGGCGATATGGATCGGAATAATATTTTGCGAGGAAATACTCACTAATCCAATAATGACAATTAATGTCCACTTAATTCGGGTTTTTGCACTGCTCGATGTTAGCTGTTTTATCGCTTTGTCCGCTAATAATTCAGGTAACCCTGATTTGGATATCGCAACAGCAAATGCACCTAACATGGCATAAGAAAGTGCAATGTTGGCGCCATTACTGATGCCGGTATTAAAAGCATCGATTGTTTCTTTTAAAGTTAAGTGACTAAACAGGCCGCCGGCAAATGCGCCGATAATTAAACTAATTACCACATGCACACGGCATAGTGACAGCACTAACATTAAAATAACAGCAACGACGACAGCATTGATTGAAGATAAAAATTCAAGAATGGTATGCATAAAATGGATTCTTCGTAGCTCAGTAAAATAAGTTATTCTAGGCGATAGCCAACCAAAGTGCAATTGATCATGCCGACTTAACCGCCAGCCCTTGCCTATTTAAAAAATCATCGCTTTGCGTTTAAATAAAAAACAACCCGTCAAAAAATTAAATAAAAAAATAAAATCAATATGTTGATTGAATTTTTCGCAATTTAGATTTAATTATTTGATTATTCATTTGTTGATGTAGATCGCATTTTGCCAAAAAATCTTTTTTTTACCTTGCTAATCGCCCAATTAATCGATATTTTAAACAATAGAAATTTTTAATAGAAATCAACTTATTTATAGAAATATAATAATAAATACCAATATGGCTGATCTAAAAATTTACACAATTTATGTTTTAATGAATTGATTTTTGTTTAAGGAGAAAGATATGTCTAACCGTCCAATAGGATTGGCAGCGTTAACTGTCTTAGATGTTTCACCAGCCAATCAAGTTTTGGTTGCTGCCGAAGCCGGTTATACTCATGTTGGTTTACGGCTTATTCCCGCTACCCCAACCGAACCCGTTTATGCAACTGTTGGTGACACGCCAATGGTGCGCGAAATTGAACGTCGGTTAAAAGAGACCGGCATTAAAGTCTTAGATATTGAGATTTTTCGCTTAAAACCCGATACCCGTGTAATCAACTTTTTACCGGTACTTGAAACAGGTGCCCGATTGGGTGCTAGTCAGGTACTGCTGGCGGGCAATGATCCGGATCAAAATCGCCTGGCCGATAATTTTGCTCAGCTGTGTGAAATTGCCGCACCACTTGGCATTGCAATAAATATTGAGCCGATGCCATGGACTGATATTCCAACAGTAAATGCCGGTATTGAATTACTCAAAACAGCCAATCAAAACAATCAAGGAATGATTATCGATCCGCTACACTTTGATCGTGGGGCAAATACTTTGGATGATTTGAAAAAAGTACCTAAAGATTGTTGGCGGTATATGCAACTGTGTGACGGCACCAAAGAGAAACCAAAAGATATAGAAGGATTACTCTATCAAGCTCGTAACTATCGCCTGTCACCGGGTCGAGGTGGTATTGACCTTGTGTCACTGTTAAAAGCGTTACCGGAAATGCCAATTTCAATTGAGTGCTGTAACGATGAGTTAGCGTTATCCAAATCACCGATTGAACGCGCTAAAATGTATATTGAAGATGCACGTGCATTATTAAAACGTGTAGCAGAACAATCGTAAATGTGTACCCTTTGCTAAAAAGCAAAGTCAGTAGTGGAGAATTTTAATGAGAAATAATATCGACGGTCATTTTTTATTGATTGGTTTAATGGCCTACCCAATTCGTCATAGCTTATCGCCACAAATGCAAAATACCCTCTATGCTAAGCTTGATATCCCTTATGTCTATTTAGCCTTCGAAGTTGATCAAGAAAAGTTACCCGATGCAATAAAAGGGCTTCGTGCTTTAGGGCTACGTGGTAGTGCAGTATCGATGCCAAATAAACAATTGGTCTGCCAATATCTTGATAAATTAACCCCGGCAGTTGAAATGAGTGGCGCTTGCAATACGATCTCTAATGATAACGGCGTACTTACCGGTTACAACACCGACGGCATTGGGTATATGCGCATGCTTAAAGAAGCCGGTGTTGATGTGATAGGCAAAAAAATGACCATTTTAGGTGCCGGTGGCGCGGCAACGGCGATTGTGGTACAAGCAGCACTTGACGGTGTGAAAGAGATTGCAATCTTTAATCAGAAAGATGAGTGCTACGCCAAAATCGAAGCGGTTGCTAAAAAATTAAATGAAAATACGCAATGTAAAGTATCTGTCACCGACCTTGCCGATACGGAGCAACTTCGCCAGGCGATCGCCACAAGTCAAGTGCTTTGTAACGCAACCGGTGTCGGTATGAAACCATTAGAAGGTCAAAGTTTAATTACCGATCCAACCATGTTAAGACCGGATCTGGTGGTGACTGACTGTATTTATAGTCCACGAAAAACCAAATTACTTGAAATCGCCGAAAAGCAAGGCTGCAAAACATTAAATGGTATTGGTATGATGCTATGGCAAGGCGCTGCGCAAATTAAAATTTGGACGGGTGAAGATGCGCCAATCGACTATGTAAAAGAAAAAATGGGATTTAATGATTAATAATTACGCAGGCTAATAACTTACTTTTAACTGATTTATCATACGCTTTAACCGGCTTTTAGATTAAGCAGATAATTAAAGGTAAGTTATCAGATTAATCTATGCTATTGTCTTATTTGAAATAAGCTATGTGGCATTATTGATTATTAACCTAACTTTTGGCAAACAGGATTGAAAATGAAAACAGTTACTATTAAACAGCTTGAAATCGGTACCGGCGCACCGAAAATTATCGTACCTGTAGTGGGTAAAACCGAAGCAGAACTGCTCGATGAAATTAAATTTTTGCAATCTATTGATTTTGATGTCCTTGAGTGGCGTGTTGATCACTTCAGCCAAGTCGATGATATTGATGCAGTAAAAGCAGTTGCTAAACAAATCGGACAATTACTCCCCAATAAGCCGATACTCTTTACCTTCCGAACAGCAAACGAAGGCGGGGTAAAACCATGGCCACTTAGCGATTATATCCGGTTAAACAAAGAAATGGCCAGCAGTGGACTTGTCGATCTGATCGATGTTGAAGTGTTTATTGGTGATGAGTATGTCAAAGAGATTATTGACGTTGCACACCAACATCATGTCTTTGTGGTCAGCTCTAATCACGACTTTGAAAAAACCCCGGCACAAAGCGATATTGTCGCTCGATTACGAAAAATGCAGGACTTAGGGGCAGATATTCCGAAAATTGCAGTGATGCCAAAATCGACAGATGATGTGTTAACGCTACTTGCCGCCACCACTGAAATGAACGAAAAGTATGCAACCCAGCCAATTATCACCATGTCAATGGCAGGGTTAGGCGCAGTTAGCCGTATAGCTGGCACAACATTTGGTTCAGCAATGACATTTGGTGCGGCAAAAAATGCTTCGGCCCCCGGGCAACTTGATGTCAAAGAGTTACGTTATATTTTAGATGTGTTGTATCGAAGTCGCAGTTAAATAAATAGGTCGTTAAATAGATAGGTAGTTAAATAGATAGCTAAATAGATAGTTAAATTAATCGCGCAATAAATAATTAAATATTTAGCTAAATTATTATCGCAACACTGTTTAAACAATAATAAGCAATAAATAACAAGCAAAAACCGTTTACTTAGCGGTCGTTAACAAGTTTACGAAATAGGAGTTTTTTATGAGCCAAAGTTGGTTAGGGTTAGAAAATGATGTCTGTGTCGTCACTGGCGCTATGGGCGGTATGGGGTTAGAAATATGCCGTGAATTTGCTAAACAAAAAGCAAATTTGGTATTGATCGATTTAGATGAAGCCAAATGCCAACAATTTGCCAAAGAGCTCACAAAGCAGTATGGAATACAAGCGATCGGTATTGCGTGTAACACCACAATTGAAGAACAGGTTGATGCCGCTGTTGCCAAAGTAAAACAAGTATTCGGTCGCTGTGATGTGCTGGTTAACACCGCGGCTATTTTGCGTTTTTGTCCCATTGAGGATTTGCCACTTGATGAATGGAAAACGACAGTCAATATTAATTTAACCGGTTATTTTTTAATGTCACAACGCTTTGGGCGCTTGATGATTGAGCAAAAATCGGGGCGTATGGTGCATATCTCAACCGTTGCTTCTCATACACCCGAAACATACAGTGGCGCTTATAGTCCAACTAAAGCCGGGGTATCAATGCTATCTAAACAGTTTGCTGCAGAATGGGGGCAATTTGGTATTCGCAGTAATGCAGTATGCCCGTGCTTTGTCAAAACGCCGTTATCAAGAAAATTCTATGAAGATAAAGAAGTTGAACAGGGGCGAACACGTATGATAGCCAGCCGACGTATTGGTGAAACCATTGATATTGCCAACGCCGTTTTATATTTAGCCAGTAAACGTTCGGATTACTCTAACGGAACTGAGCTAGTTGTCGACGGTGGGTATGAAGTGATGTTAGGCGATTTAGTGCCTCGTCCGGGTGGGCGTCGTCAATTTGCCATTGAACAGCATGCAGCACTTAATGCGAATAAAAAATAGTAAACCGCAACGGCAAATAGCTATTGTCAAGATAGCTTATATTAGCGGTCATGAATATTAAAAGTTAACTCATAATCAATGATAACAAACGAAAGAATATAGGGAGCTTCGATGAGTGAATTGTCAATCATCGCAATACATCACGTTAAACCGGCTTTTGTTGAAGCATACCGCCAAGCGGCCGAGCAAATAATTGCGCTTAGCAGAAAAGAATCAGGTTGTGTTGCCTATGATCTGGGCATTGATTTGAGCGATTCTAATACGTTTATCTTTACTGAAACATGGGCGAGCAGGCAAGCGTTAGAGCATCATCAAAACACAGCGCATTTTTTAGCATTTAAAACGTTTCTCAATGACAAATTAGTCGGTAGAGAGTGTTATATAACAAAAAAATTTAATTAACTAAGTTAGTTATTTCACATGGCTCGCATCGAGCAACAGATGCGAGCCATTATCGTTTTAAGTGATTTATAGATAAAATGAATCGATTTAATAAAATTAATAAAATATATATATAAAATTTTTCATCAATAATTTTTTAAAACCCAAAAAATATTTAACGGATATTAAGAAAATTATTTAATAAAAAGGAGCCAAATATGCCTAATCTTTCAGCTATATTTGAACCGTTCGTGATTAACAGAACAACTATTCGTAACCGGATTGTTATGCCGCCTATTGGCACCAACTTCGCCACCCTTAACGGGGAAATGGTTGAAGACCATATTCAGTACTACGAACAACGAGCAAAAGGCGGGACTGGGCTTATTATCCTTGAAAATGTCTGTGTTGATTTTCCCTATGGTACCAATGGCACAACCCAACTGAGAATCGATAATGATCAGTATATCCCCGGCCTGTTTAAATTTACCGAGCGGATGCATAAACATGGCGCATCGGTTGCCGTGCAAATTAATCATGCCGGCGCATCAGCCTATCCCGGTCGTTTAAATGGTTTACAACCGATTTCATCGTCCAATATTCCGTCTAAAACCGGCGGTAATGTGCCAAGACCGGCAACGGTTGAAGAGCTTAATGAAATTGTTAAACAATACGGGCTTGCCGCTCAACGTGCTCAGCGGGCAGGCTTTGATGCCGTTGAAATTCATGGTGGGCACTCTTATTTGCTGAGTCAATTTTTATCACCAATCTATAATCGGCGTACCGATGAATTTGGTGGCAGCGCAGAAAATCGCTCTCGCCTTATTCGAATGGTTATTGATGAGATCCGCACAAAAGTTGGACCACATTTCCCAATTTTATTACGCATTAGTGCAGTTGATTTTGTCGACGGCGGCAATAGTTTAGATGATACGTTAGAAATTCTTCAATACCTTGCTGACGGGGTGGATGTGTTTGATGTGTCAGCAGCACAAAATGATACGATTCAATTTCAAATCGATCAGATGAACTTACCGGACGGCTGGCGTGCTTATATGGCTAAAGCCGTGCGTGATAAATTTAATAAACCAACAATTGCATCGGGTAATTTTCGCGATCCGGCAATTATTGCTAAAACCATTGAAGAAGGCACCGCTGATTTTGTGGTGTTGGGTCGTGGGTTGATTGCAGAGCCTTATTGGGTTGAAAAAGTGCAAAATAATGAACTTGATACGTTAAGAAAATGTATCTCGTGCAATATTGGTTGTGCCGATCATCGTATCGCTCGTTCTAAACCGATTCGCTGCACGGTTAATCCCGATATTATTAGCTACGAAGACTACAAACGTTATCAAATTTCAACACCAATTAATGTTGTGGTTATTGGCGGCGGAACGGCAGGTCTTGAAGCAGCATGCAGCGCAGCTGAAGTTGGCTGTAAAGTCACTTTATTTGAGGAAAAACCTTTTTTAGGTGGACTTTCAATGATGATTTCACGCTTTCCTTATAAAGCACGCATTGCCGATTTACCTAAATTTTTAATTAATCGGGCAAAAAAATTAAAAAATCTGACCATTAAGCTAAATACGACAGCAACACCAGAAGTTATCGAAAGTCTTAAGCCAGACTTAGTGGTGAGTGCTACCGGTTCAAAGCCCCTTTTGCCACCAATTAAAGGCTTGCAAGCTCAACTGCAATCGAATAATCGTAAGGTGTTTTCGATCTTCGATATTATGCAAGATTTTTCACAATTTACCGATATTCCTAATAAAAAAGTGGTGGTGATTGGTGGTGGCGCCGTCGGTTTGGATGTAGTGGAATATTTCTCAGAAAACAAGGCTAAAGATGTTTCGATTGTCGAAATGAAATCTGCTATGGCAGAAGATTTAGATTATATTGGTCGAATTTCCATGATGACAATGCTTAATCACAATGGAGTAAATGTTCATTTATCAACGACTTTATTAGAAGTTGCCGACGATTACTTTTTGGTAAGCGATAAAGACGGCAACCAATTTAAACTACCTTTCGATTACGGTTTTGTTTGTCTGGGTATGCAAAGTGAAAATACTTATAGCGCTGCATTTATTGAGCACGCCAAAGCACATAACTATATTTTTCATAAAATTGGTGATAATAAGCAGGCTCGCAAACTTATTGACGGAATGCGTGAAGGACGAGATGTGATCACCTTAATTCAACGCTTAGAAAGAATCAAAGCCAACAAAGTACGTGGAGTTGATATCAATAAACCTTTATAATACGCTGTTATGATAACCGAATTTTCAAGCAGTTGAACGCACATAGCTGAAAGATTGTGCAAATTTGCTTACGGTTGAACTTTAACAAGTATATACTTAATTAGGCTCTCTGATTGAAAATAATGAGAGCTAATAATTTTTTATGGCTTAAACGCTCATTTCATATCGGGTTGGCGAATTAACCTTAAGTTATTTAAGTATATCATTAGCAGTAAATTAAGAGGTTTATCTTTATGTTTCCTTGGTGGACTAAAATCTATTTGTCACTAATTCAGATCCCGGTTAAGCTTTTTGTCAAAAGCAAACCGATTCCGACCGATCCAATTACTGAATTAGATTTGGATACCAATAGACCTATCTTATATGTACTACCTTATAACTCTCAGATCGATTTAATGGTCGTTCGTTCGCTGTGTTTACGTTATGATTTACCTGATCCATTAAAAGGCATCGATATTAATGGCAAAATTGTGCCGGCTTTTATCTATATTGATAAAGGTCCTGGCTTTTTTGCTTCTAACCAGCTGCAAAATATGTCTATCGATATTTTAAAAGACTATATTTCGGCGCATCAGCAAAATGAAGATCTGGATATCCAAATGTTACCGGTTTCGGTTATGTTTGGACGTAGCCCGGATAAAGAAGGTAAAAAGAAACCTACGTTGCAAGTGCTTGGTGCAACTTATAAATTATATAAAATCATTGTATCAGGTCGAGACTGCTATACCCGTTTTTCCCGTACAGTATCGTTTAAAGCTTTACAGAATGATAAGCAGCAAGATATTTCGGTATTAGCTCATAAATTGGCTCGTGTTGCCCGCATTCACTTTGCTAAACAGAGAATGGCTTCAGTCGGACCTAAATTGCCGGTCAGACAAGAGATGCTCAACGGTTTACTTAAAAAACCGGGATTAGCTGAAGCGATCGAAGAAGAAGCGAAAAGTAAAAATATCAGTCAAGAGAAAGCGCAAAGAAATGCGTTAGCGATGTTAAATGAGATTGCCGCTAACTTTTCTTACCGAATGCTGCGTATCACCGATTTTGTACTGACTTGGGCATGGAATAGGCTCTATCAAGGCTTAAAAGTTACCAATGCTGACCCGGTGCGAGAACTGGCTCAAAATGGTCATGAAATTGTCTACGCACCTTGTCATCGAAGCCATATGGATTACCTGTTATTATCCTATGTTCTGTATCGTCAAGGATTAGTGCCACCACATATTGCCGCTGGTATTAATCTAAATTTCTGGCCTGCAGGTCCGATTTTTAGACGATTAGGGGCATTTTTTATTCGCCGTTCGTTTCGAGGCAATAAACTTTATACTTCTGTTTTTCGGGAATATCTTGCTGAACTATTTATCCGTGGTTATGCGGTTGAATACTTTATCGAGGGGGGCCGTTCACGTACCGGTCGATTGCTCGATCCGAAAACGGGTATGTTAATGATGACCGTTCAAACACTTTTGCGTGGCGATGCAAGGCCGATCACTATTGTTCCGGTCTATATCGGCTACGAGCATGTTTTAGAAGTTGCCACTTATGCCAATGAACTGCGTGGCGCTCAAAAAAAGAAAGAGAGTTTATGGCGCACCATTAAAGCCTTTTTAAAACTGAAAAAATTGGGTTATGGTTATGTCAATTTTGGCCACCCTATACCTTTAAACCAATTTTTAACGCAACAAGTTCCGCAATGGCGAGATGCTATCGAACCAACCGGCACAGTGCGCCCAAACTGGCTGACACCAACAACCAATTTGTTAGCTAAAGAGATTATGGAGCGCATTAACTCATCAGCGGCAATTAATGCGATGAACTTATGTTGCTCGATCTTATTAGCAGCCGATCAACGAGCGCTAACTAAAGTGAGATTGCTTGAGCATATCAGTTATTTGATTAAACTATTTAAAAGCATTCCTTATTCGGATTTGATAACCATTCCCGATCAGACGCCCGAAGAGTTATTCGAGCATGCTAAACAAATGGGTAAATTTGTCATCACAACCGATGAAGCGGGTGAAATTGTTGGGCTTACAGCCGAACAAGCCATTTTAATGACGTATTACCGCAACAATATTCAACATTTGTTAATTATTCCGGCCATTGTTGCCAGAATTTTGTTAAAGCATAATCGAATCTCATCACAAGAGGTTGTTGAGCAAGTGAAATTGCTGTTCCCGTTAATTAAATCGGAACTGTTTCTTTATCATAACGATGAGCAATTAACTCAATATGTTCATCAGATCATTGACGCTTATGCTGAGTTGAATTTGATCAGTTATTCTCCGGATAAATTAACATTGAATTATTTAAAAATGTCGGGATTGCAATTACTCTCTTCATCTTCTAAAGATACATTACAGCGTTACGTTATTGCTTTTTCGTTACTGCAAAAAGATCCAAGCATTAGCCGAGGCACGCTAGAGAAAGAAGCACGCCTTATTGCTGAAAGATTATCAGTTTTACATGGTATTAATGCACCTGAATTTTTCGATAAAGGCGTTTTTTCAGCATTGGTCAGTTCAATGCGAGAACAGGGTTACTTAGATGATAAAGGCGATGCTAACTTGCCGAAAATTGAGGCAATGAATAACATTCTTAAACCCCTTATCACCGCCCGAGTGATGCAAACGATTGATGAAATTAATCCACTTGATAAGTAGATAAATTAACGCCTATTTTGGATAATCTTGCTCATGAACTTCCCATGAGCAAGACAATAATACAATACTTCATTTTTTTACACTAAAACACAGCTTAAATCTTAATTTTTTGCATGAATAATCGAGATTATTCAACAGATTTCTATTTTTTTTATTAATTCAGCCCCATTTATTTGACATATGTCAAAACTTTACATTTTTGTACTTGTTTTTCCCTTTATTTCCGGTCAATTAAATATTATCATTACAATTAATAGGGATGTTTTTTACTGCTTCCAACATAATAAATTTAATAATGTAATGTCAGCTTTTTAAGGAGTTCATATGCTATTTAACCGTAGACAGTTCTTTAAGATCTGTGCTGGTGGCATGGCAGGAACAACGGTTGCTACGTTGGGATTTGCGCCCAATGTAGCGCTTGCACAAACTCGCCAATATAAACTATTAAAATCAAAAGAAACACGCAATAACTGCACCTATTGTTCGGTAGGATGTGGCATGTTGCTCTATAGTCGTGGGGATGGTGCTAAAAATGCCGAGTCTTCGATTTTTCATATTGAAGGCGATCCTGATCATCCGGTGAGTCGAGGTTCTCTTTGTCCGAAAGGTGCTGGTGTGCTTGATTATATTAAAAGCGAGCAACGGGTTAAATATCCGGAATATCGAGCGCCAGGCTCTGATAAGTGGCAACGCATTAGTTGGGATGACGCAATAGACCGTATCGCTCGCTTAATGAAAGCTGACCGAGACAAAAATTTTATCGAGAAAAATAAACAAGGTACCACCGTTAATCGCTGGACAACAACTGGTTGGGCGGTAACCTCAGCAGCCAGTAATGAAACAGGTTGGTTAGCGTTTAAAATTGCCCGTTCACTGGGTATGTTAAGCCTTGAAACGCAAGCTAGGGTCTGCCATGGTCCTTCGGTATCAAGCTTAGCGGCAACCTATGGTCGTGGCGCCATGACCAACAATTGGAATGATATTAAAAATGCCAATGTGGTTATTGTTATGGGCGGTAATGCGGCTGAAGCGCACCCGGTTGGCTTTAAATGGGCTATTGAAGCAAAAATTTCAAATGGCGCCGAACTGATTGCTATTGATCCACGGTTTCATCGAACAGCTTCGGTAGCTGACCATTATGTCCCCATTCGTTCCGGCTCTGATATTGCTTTTTTACTTGGGGTGATTAATTATCTGATCACGCATAACGAAGTTAATTTTGAATATTTAGTCACCCATAGTAATGCCAGCTTACTAGTTCGGGATGATTTTAATTTTGATGAAGCTTCCGGACTATTTAGTGGTTATGATGCGGCTAATCGTCAGTATGATCAGACCAGTTGGGCTTACCAAAAAGATGGCAATGGCTACGCCTTAAGAGATAAAACCCTTAGCCATCCGCGTTGTGTTTGGAATCTGCTTAAAAAACATGTCAGCCGCTATACGCCGGAAATGGTTAATCAAATAACCGGTAGCCCGATTGACAATTTTTTACACGTTTGTCGTTCTTTAGCTAGCACCAAAACCAATGATAGAGCTGCGACATTTTTATATGCGTTAGGTTGGACACAACACACTTATGGCACCCAAATTATCCGCACAGCGGCAATGATTCAACTGATTTTAGGTAATATTGGCGTTATGGGCGGAGGCATTAATGCCTTGCGTGGACACTCTAACATTCAAGGTTTAACCGATGTGGGCTTGCTATCCAATCGCCTGCCAGCTTATCTTGATTTACCAAAAGAATCGCAAGTTTCACTTGAGCAGTATTTAGATGAAAAAACCCCAAAACCGCTTGGTCCCAACGAGGTCAATTTTTGGGGGAATTATCCTAAATTCTTTATCAGCTTTATGAAATCCATGTATGGCGATAAAGCCACAAAAGAGAATAATTGGGGATTTGATTGGCTACCTAAGTGGGATCAAACTTACGACATGTTGCGATTTAGTAAAATGATGCGTGACGGCCAAGCTAATGGTTTTATCTGCCAAGGCTTTAATCCACTTGCAGCTTTACCGGATAAAAACAGCATTCGTGAAGGGTTATCTAATTTAAAATTTTTAGTGAGCATAGACCCGCTACCAACCGAAACAGCCGAATTTTGGAAAAATCATGGTGAGTCTAACGATGTTGATTCTAGCAAAATCCAAACTGAAGTCTTTAGGCTACCTTCGAACTGTTTTGCCGAAGAGAACGGCACAATCGTTAACTCTTCACGCTTGTTACAATGGCACTGGGCGGCGGCAAGGCCTCCATATGAATCCCTTTACGATCCGGAAATCATTGCTCGTATCTATTTAAGAATTAAAGAGCTATATGCCCTTGAAGGTGGAGCTTATCATGAAGCTATCGATAATCTAACCTGGGATTATCAAGATCCAGAAGGACCAGCAGCCGAAGAGTTAGCCAAAGAGTGTAATGGTCGAGCGCTAGCCGATCTCACTGATGCTAATGGCAATGTGGTACTGAAAAAAGGACAATTATTGAGCGGATTTGCTCAATTAAAAGCCGACGGTACCACCTCTTCAGGTATTTGGATTTTCTGTGGCTCATGGACTGAACAAGGCAACCAAATGGCGCGGCGAGATCCTAGCGATCCGTCCGGTAAAGGTGTGCATGCCGGCTGGGCGTGGGCTTGGCCAATGAATCGCCGAGTACTGTACAACCGTGCTTCTGCTGATGAGAATGGTAATCCATGGGATCCTAAACGGGTATTAGTTAAATGGAATGGCTCAAGTTGGGTGGGTAATGATGTCGCCGATTTTACCGCTACATTACCACCGAGTTCAGGCGCTGGCGCATTTATTATGAATAACGACGGTTTAGGCGGATTATTTTGCTTAAATCGGTTAGTTGACGGACCTTTCCCGGAGCATTATGAACCGTTTGAAACACCAATTTCAAATAACCCTATGCATCCAAAACAAGTCAGTAGTCCGGTTGCGAGAGTATTTAAAGAAGATTTAGCTCGCTTAGGTAGCGCCAATGATTTCCCTTATGTCGGCACCACTTACAGTATTACTGAACACTTCCATTTTTGGACTCAACATGCAAGGCTAGCCTCAATTACGCAACCAGAGCAATTTATTGAGCTTAGCGAGAATTTAGCAAGTAAAAAAGGCATAAAACTGGGCGATATGGTTAAAGTCACTTCATATCGAGGCTATATCAAGGCTAAAGCAGTTGTCACTAAACGCCTGCCAACTTTAACAGTTGACGGTAAAGAGATCGAAACTATTGGCATTCCTATTGTATGGGGATTTACCGGCCAGACGAAAAAAGGATTTTTGGTCAATGAGTTAACACCGCACTTAGGTGATGCTAATTCACAAACGCCTGAGTATAAATCGTTTTTAGTCAATATCGAAAAAGTTACCACAGCGGCATAGGGAGGAAGATTTAGTTATGTCATTACAAACTCAAGATATTATTCGCCGCTCAGCAACCAATGCTTTAACACCGGCGCCACGAGCTCGGGACTACCAGCAAGAGGTAGCCAAATTAATCGATGTCACAACTTGCATCGGCTGTAAAGCCTGCCAAGTTGCGTGTAGCGAATGGAATGATTTACGCGCTGAAGTTGGTCATACCGTTGGTGTGTATGATAATCCCGCTGATTTAGCACCCAAAGCGTGGACGGTTATGCGCTATTCGGAAGTAGAAGTAAATGGTAAATTCGAATGGTTAATACGCAAAGATGGTTGTATGCACTGTTCCGATCCGGGCTGTTTAAAAGCCTGCCCTTCAGAAGGGGCAATTATACAATATGCCAACGGTATCGTTGATTTTCAGTCAGAACACTGTATTGGCTGTGGCTACTGTATGGCCGGTTGTCCATTTAACATTCCAAGAGTCAGTAAAGAAGATAATCACTCCTATAAATGTACGTTATGTGTCGATCGGGTTTCAGTGGGTCAAGAGCCGGCGTGTGTCAAAACCTGCCCAACCGGCGCCATTCATTTTGGTACTAAGCAAGATATGATTCGCCATGCTGAGCATCGTATTGAAGATCTGAAAAAACGTGGGTTTGAGCATGCCGGGCTTTATGATCCTCAAGGTGTGGGTGGTACGCATGTTATGTATGTGTTACATCATGCTGATCAGCCAGAACTTTATCACGGTTTACCCAAAGATCCGCATATCAGTGACGTTGTTAAATTTTGGAAAGGTGTCTGGAAGCCGATTTCGGCTGCGGCCTTTGTTGCTACATTTGGTGGATTACTATTCCATTATATGGGTGTCGGTGCAATTGAAGTAGATGAAGATGATATTGAACACGAAAAACAAGCCGATCAACAAGCAAGAAAACGTTTAGGCCTACCTATTTTGGGTCGAAAAAATAATATCGATTCATCACAACAGGAGAATCACCATGAATAAAAAAGGAATGATATTAAGAACACCGCTTATTGTTCGCTTTTGCCACTGGTGTATGGTGTGCTTGTTTATTTTAACTGCGCTTTCAGGTTTATCTTTGTTTTTTCCGTCGATTAAACTATTTAGCTTAGTGCTCGGAACACCACAATTAGTTAGGGCATTACATCCAATTATTGGTTGTGTTGTTTTTGTACTGTTGATGTTAATGTTTTTAAAACTGGCTCATCATAACATCCCCAATAAAAACGATATTATTTGGATTAAAAACTTCAAAAGCGTCATTATGGGTAAAGAAGAAGGTATTCCGATAGGCAAATACAATATTGGGCAAAAGTTTTTATTCTGGTGCATTATGGGCTTAATTTCGGTCTTGTTTATTACCGGTATGATCATGTGGCGTAGATACGTTTCAGATTATTTCCCGGTTTATATTGTCCGTATTGCGATATTTTTCCATTCACTTGCCGCAATCGCTTTAATTCTACTTGCTATCGGTCACGCTTATATGGCTATTTGGGTTAAAGGCTCGATCAAAGGGATGATTACAGGTTATGTATCAAGAGCATGGGCACGTAAAAATCACTCAGCATGGTATGAGGAGGAAATGCAACAGCTTTATCAACAAGAACTGAAAGAAAATTCAGACAGCAAAACTGAGCAGGCAGCGCAAAGTGATCAAAAACCGGCTGAAATATAATTAAAACTATCCGCTGATACCTGTCGGCGGAAGTTTCTTAATTGACAATAAATCATGGTTAATATATCAATTACAGGTAAGCAATAATGAGTATAAAAATTGTTCCACAAGCACAACTCGAACAACACAATTTCAATTCAGTTATTAAACAAATCCCGTTAGTTTTTTATCCTTCTGCAAAAACGCTTTATACTCATCGAGTCAAACGTTTACAAGCATTAGCCCGAAAAAGCCCATTTAGTGATTATTTAAATTTCTGTCTTCAAATAGCCCAGCAACAAGCTAATTTAGTAAAACAACAACCAGTTGAGCTTCACCAATCAATCCCGTTAAATAACGATAATCCACCATTAAGTTTAAAAAATTTACCATTAAGCGATGTGTGGCAAAAATATTTAAATCAATTGTTACAAGCCATTTCCGACACAACCCCGCAAATTACATTGGTCATTGAGTCACTGCTTAAAAATAGTGCTGAGCAACTACAGCAAAAAGCGCTTTATTTACTCAATGGTAAGCTCAATAAGGTAGAAGGTAATGAATCGATATTTATTTGGTCGGCGCTTTCGCTTTACTATTGCCAGTTAGCTAGCCAAATTAAAGGTAAAGCGGTTGCGGAAAATACCGATAACAGTTGGTTATGTCCTGTTTGTAATAGTATGCCGGTGGCAAGTGTTATTCAAATTGGCGGTAATAATGGTTTACGTTACTTACATTGTAGTTTGTGTGAAAGTGAGTGGTATGTACCGCGAGTAAAATGTACCAGTTGTGATGATTTACAACATATAGAATATTTTTCACTGGATAATACATTAGCCGCCATTAAAACGGAATGTTGTCATGCTTGTCAAAGCTATCTGAAAATCTTTGATCAAGATAAAGACCCACATTTAGAAGTGATTGCTGATGATATCGCTTCATTAATTTTAGATATAAAAACCGAAGAAGAAGGATTTGCTAAAAGTGGGATCAATCCGTTTATTTTTGGTAACTAATCGTTGATTGCTTTATATTATTGCTATTAAACATTAGTCAGCGATTAGATGTTTGCCAATTGTATTTGGTTATTCAACATCCGATGATAGCTGATCGACAAATAATCGTTAGACGACCCAGTTATCTTAATTAAGTACAAAGTAAATAAAAATAAAATACAACTTAACATTTGCAAATAATAAGACTAGAATTAGAACCACTGTACTAGTTTATGAGTGTAATCTATGAAACGTTATTTTTTATTGTTTGTTATGTTAATCATTGCGCCATTTTTCAGTTCGGCCAATACGGTTAAAAATGTCGCTATAACGGCGATTGTTGAACACCCTTCGTTAGATCAGATTCGTGATGGCGTTAAAGACGAATTAGTAGAAAGTGGCTTTAAATTAGACCAAGATCTAAAAGTGCAATATAAAAGTGCGCAAGGAAGTAGCGCTACCGCAGCCCAAATAGCCAGACAATTTGTTGCAGCTAAACCCGATGTAATTGTCGCAATCGCAACGCCAAGTGCTCAAGCTACTGCGGCGGCAACGAAACAAATTCCGGTTGTTTTTGCCGGGATCACCGACCCGATAGCGGCAAAATTAATAAAAGATTGGCAACCAAGTGGCACCAATATTACGGGCGTGTCGGATTATCAAGAAATTGTGCCACAGGTCGATTTCATGAAAAAAATTGTCCCTAACGTTAAATCAGTTGGGTATATTTATAGCCCAAACGAAATTAACTCCACTGTCGTATTAAAAAATTTACAAGCTGAGTTAACTAAACACAATATCGCTTTAGTCGCCGTGCCAGCACAACGAACAGCCGATATTTCAACTGCTGCAAATACCCTAAAAGGTAAAGTTGATCTTATCTATACGACCACTGATAATAATGTGGTTTCTGCTTATGATTCTTTAGTAAAATTCGCTAATGAAAATAAAATTCCATTGTTAGCATCTTTCCCCGATGCGATTGAGCGTGGTGCCGTTGCGGCATACGGCATGAGTTATTATGATGTTGGGCGTCAATCCGGGAAACTTGTTGTGCGGATTTTGAAAGGCGAAAAAGCTGGCGATATCAAACCAGAAATTGGTGAAGCATTACGCCTTGTTATAAATACCCAAGCGGCGAAAAAACAAGGGATCACGCTTTCTCCCCAAATTATCGAGTCGGCTTATAAAGTCATTGGCGATAACTAATTGATAACGAAGCGATAACCAGGCGCGAACATTATCAATATCTTTTATACTTTGCTCACGAAACTGAGCAAAGTATAACTTATAGTCACCCCTGATTCACTTCACTAATCTTAACTTATCCCATAAAGTTGATGATGCGCTTAAATTGGTGTTATTTAATCTACCAATAATAGATTGCGTTTTTGCTATCCCCCACTCATAGTGTGTAATAAATTATTTACACCATTACTGTTCTTTTTTTCTAGAAAATTATCTGTTTTTGCTTTATAGTAAATCTATTAATCGCTTAATTGTAAAAAAATTCTTACAGGAGCACCTTATGCGTAATACGATTATAAAATTTTGTATGTTATTAAGCTTATCCATTATGGCTTTCTCATCTTCCGCAGAAACAAATGATGAGCAAAAAAATGTAGCTATCACCGCTATTGTTGAACACCCGGCATTAGATAATGTGCGAAAAGGTGTTGAAGATGAGTTAAAAGACAACGGTTATATTGCGGGTAAAAATCTTAAATTGCAGTTTTTAAGTGCACAAGGTAGTAGTGCTAATGCTGCTCAAATTGCCAAGCAGTTTGCGGCAAGTAAACCGGATGTGATTGTTGGCATCGCAACACCAAGTTCGCAAGCGTTAGTTGCCACAACAAAACTTATCCCAATTGTGTTTACCGCCGTTACCGATCCAGTTGCCGCTAAATTAACAACCAGTTGGGAAGCATCAAAAACAAATGTAACGGGCGTATCTGATGCGCTTTCACTCGATTCACAAATTGATCTGATGTTGAAAATTAAACCCGATGCGAAAAATATTGGCTATGTCTATAGCCCTAGCGAAGTGAATTCAACAATCATTTTAAAAGAGCTTCAAATAGCGTTAGAAAAACGTGGAATGAAAATCATAGCCGCCCCGGCACAACGCACTTCAGATATTTCTACTGCAGCCAGAAGTTTGAAAGGTAAAGTCGATTTGATCTATACTACCACCGATAACAATGTGGTTTCTGCCTATGAAGCTTTGGCTAAAGTTGCTAACGAAAGCAAAATCCCTCTTATTGCCTCAAACCCTGAATCAGCAGAGCGTGGTGCTATTGCCGCTTTAGGTATGAGCTATTATGATCTTGGCCGTCAAGCTGGTAGAATTGTTATTCGAATACTAAATGGTGAAAAACCCGGTGATATTCCGCCGCAAGTGGGGAATATCACACAATTAACAATTAATAAAAAAGCTGCTGAACGACAAGGAATCACATTGTCAGAAGAGGTGTTAAAATCAGCAGAAAATATTATTGAAAAATAACTGTTTATTCTTATTAACTAAACCGCCAATTTTGGCGGTTACTTTTAATGGATCTTTTCATGTCTTTTGAATTTTTATTAGGCTCAATTGGAATTGGACTTATTTATGCCCTTGTGAGTTTAGGTGTATTTATCTCCTTCCGTTTACTTGATTTTCCCGATTTAACCGCTGATGCAAGCTTTCCGCTAGGGGGCGCAGTTTGTGGATTATGTATCTATGTTGGTATCGATCCATGGATTGCAACCTTGCTTGGTATGCTTGCTGGCTGTTTAGCGGGTGCGATGACAGGTTTACTGTACGTTAAACTCAATATTTTACAATTACTTTCAAGTATTATAGTGATGATTGGGCTTTATTCGATCAATCTGCGGATCTTAGGTATTGGTCCATATGTTATGGGTGAAACACCTAGATTAGCAGGCTCACCAAATCTTTCGTTACTGGATGCTAAAACAATATTCTCGCCATTTATTGCGGAAGATTATAGTAATCAATACATCGTACAACCTTTAATGGTACTTGCTTTTGTTGTGGTATTTTGGGTATTACTGAATCTATTTTTAAATACTCAAAAAGGTTTAGCATTAAGGGCGACCGGTACAAATCCACGAATGGCAAAATCGCAAGGAATTCCAACCGGCAGTATCACAATTCTTGGCATGGCAATATCCAATGGCCTAATCGCATTAGGCGGCTCTTTATTTGTTCAAACTCAAGGTGGTGCCGATATTACTATAGGTGTTGGAACAATTGTGATAGGCCTTGCTTCGATTATTATTGGTGAAAGTATCTTTCCAACCAAACGTATATGGGCAGTGATGCTAGCGGTTATTTTTGGCTCTATTTTATATCGTTTATTTATTGCCTTTGCCCTTAGCAATCAATTCTTACAAGATATTGGCGTTGGAACGGAAGATTTAAATCTTATTACAGCAATTTTAGTTGTCCTTGCGCTGGTGTTACCTAAGCAGTTGCAAAAACGTTCAAAGAAAAGAGGAAGTTAACATGATTAAGGTTAGCGATATACAATTAACTTTTAATCAAGGAACACCGATTGAAAATCATGTTTTACGAGGATTAAATCTTAACGTCCGTAAAGGTGAATTTGTTACTATTATTGGTAGTAATGGTGCAGGTAAAAGCTCGTTACTTAATGTTATAAGTGGTGATTTATTTGCTGATTCAGGACATATTATTATCAATGATCAGGATGTTACCCGTTGCCCAGCTTGGAAAAGAGCGGGTATGGTTGCCCGAGTTTTTCAAGATCCTATGGTCGGTACTTGTGAGAACTTAACTATAGAAGAAAATCTAGCCATTGCTTATAACCGTGGTCATAGATTTAGATTAATCCCGGCATTAAATGGTAAACTTCGTGCAATTTTTAAAGACAAGCTAGCTACTTTGAACTTAGGACTTGAAAATCGCCTGTCCGATATGATGGGTTTGCTTTCTGGCGGTCAAAGACAAGCGGTCAGCTTGCTGATGTCGACTTTACAGCCTTCAAAATTACTGTTACTTGATGAACATACTGCCGCCCTTGATCCTAAAACGGCACAGTTTGTTTTAGAACTAACTAATGAAATTGTTGGTCAAAATCAATTAACCACAATGATGGTTACCCATTCAATGAAACAAGCTTTAGAGTATGGAAACAGAACAGTAATGCTTCATCAAGGACAGGTTGTACTTGATGTATCAGGAGAAGAAAGAAGTAAATTAACGGTCACAGACTTGCTTGAAATGTTTGAAAAAACCCGTGGTGAGAAAGTTACCGACGATGCCTTACTATTAGGTTAATCCTTCATATAATAAGCAATATTTCTACCGGAAATATTGCTTGCTACTCTCTATTCCTTTAAATTTTTCTCTAGCTGACGTAGTTTCAATGGCGATCTTATACGCTCACCGTTATCAAAACTAAACCTTATAAACTCTCATGAAAGTAAGTAGGTAGATACCCTCTAAAACATATTTATCAACATTTAAAGCTCATGCCTTATTGTTCCAATAATATGCCTTTCTCTTTGTGCCTGTAATCACTTTAGTTAACCAAAATAAATATATTCTCTCTATTCTTTCAAATTTTTCTCTAGCTGACGGTTTTTCAATGATGATCTTATACACTCACCGTTATCAGAACCAAATCTTTATAAACTCTCATTAAAGTAAGTTCATAAATTGCCTCTAAGACATATTTATCAATATCAAAAGCCCATGCCTTATTGTTCCAATAATATGCCTTTCTCTTTGTGCCGGTAATCACTTTAGCTAACCCAAATAAATACACTTTTGAATGTGAGTTTATTTAATGACAGATCTAATACTATATACTGACAAGATCTTAAATGTGCAACAATGAATAGTTAGTAGTTTACTTTTACAGCCATTCGTCTTATTGGTAGTTATCATAAGCATGACATAGATTTGTCTTAATTTAAATGAACTATATTTGAGATATAAAAAAATAGAAATAGGATAATTGGGTATTGGTTAATTAGGTAATTGATTAATTGAATAATTGAATAATTGAATAATTGAATAATTGAATAATTGAATAATTGAATAAATGGGAAATATCCAATTAAATGTTAATTATGCGGGAAACCACAAGTTAATGTGAACGATAATTTGGGAAAAAAGTGATGACTAATTGATTATCCAATGTTTTTATGTAATCAAATTAATAATCTATTCATATTCAGATTGGCAACAACAAATAGCAAAAAAGCCCAGCATTTCTGCTGGGCTTTCGCTCTAATTTAAAAGTCTGGCGGCACCCTACTCTCACATGGGTAATACCCACACTACCATCGGCACTACGGCGTTTCACTTCTGAGTTCGGCATGGGGTCAGGTGGGACCACCGCGCTATTACCGCCAGACATATTCTGTCTTCTCTTTCTTCAATTGATGCGCATTATCGCATGTCTGCATCAATCGCTCAATCCGGAACAAACTGTTTTATCAATCTTTCATCACCTTTCGATGAGTTCTTACTCTTTCAACTTCACGTAATCCAAAACAACTCCGAGTTGTAAGGTTAAGACTCTCGGTTCATTAGTATCAGTTAGCTCAATGTATCACTACACTTACACACCTGA